>JBEAQJ010000074.1:0-3120 GCA_041163945.1 Pseudomonadota bacterium | reverse complement strand
TTACCCTTGCGCATGGGAAGGACCCTCGATTGACCCGCATCTATGCCCTTGTCTCGGCCGCATTGATCGGCGCGCTTGTGATCGGCGCGGGTGTGACCGTGTATTTCGGGCAAGCCCAGCGTGCTGCCTCGTCCGATCGCTTTGCACAATGTCGTGCCAGCGTGGTGGCCGGGGGTGTGGGCCAGATCGGTGGGCCCTTTACGCTGATCGACGAAACCGGCCAAACCGTTACCGATGCGGATGTGATCACCGAGCCGACACTGGTGTATTTCGGCTACACCTTTTGCCCCGATGTCTGCCCGCTGGATGCCGTTCGCAACGCCGAAGCGGTCGATATCCTTGCAACAGATGGCTACGCCGTGCGCCCGGTGATGATCACGGTCGATCCGCTGCGCGACACCCCCGCGGTGATGGCGGCCTTTACCGCGAATATCCACGAACGGATGCTGGGTCTGACCGGCACGCCCGAACAGACCGATGCCGCGGCGCGGGCCTATCGGGTGTATTACAGGTCCAACCGCGACAGCGGCGATCCCTATTATCTGGTCGATCATTCGGCCTTTACCTATCTGGTGCTGCCCGACCATGGTTTCGTGGAATTCTTCAACCGCGAAACCACCCCGCAACAGATGGCCGAACGCACGGAATGTTTCGTGGATGCAGCCAGTTGAAGACCAAGGCCGGCATACAACGCAAAATTGACCGCTTGAAGCAAATGCCTGTATGAAGGTCGAACTTGAACTCGACCGAAAGGAGACGCCGCATGTCGCAGGATCGCAGCATCGGGGACATTGGACCTGACAAGACCCTGCTGCTCGTCGATGATGACGAGCCGTTCCTGCGGCGTCTGGAACGCGCCATGGAAAAGCGCGGCTTCGTGGTCGAGGCGGCCGAAACGGTGGCGGCCGGCAAGGCCATCGCCAACGCCCGCCCGCCCGCCTACGCGGTGGTCGACCTGCGGCTCGAGGATGGCAACGGGCTGGATGTGGTCGAAACGCTGCGCGCCAAGCGCCCCGATTGCCGGATCGTGGTTCTGACAGGCTACGGCGCCATCGCCACGGCGGTGGCCGCGGTCAAGATCGGGGCCACCGATTACCTGTCAAAACCCGCCGATGCCAATGACATCACCGCCGCGCTTTTGACCGATGACGAAGAAATGCCGCCGCCGCCCGAAAACCCGATGTCGGCCGACCGGGTGCGCTGGGAACACATCCAGCGTGTCTATGAATTGTGCGACCGCAACGTCAGCGAAACGGCCCGGCGGCTGAACATGCATCGCCGCACGCTGCAGCGTATTCTCGCCAAGCGCAGCCCGCGCTAGAACGCCGCTCAAACCCTGCCCCGCGAGTCGGAGAAGCTGATGCCCCTGCGTGCCCTGATCGCCCTTTGCGCGGTGTTTGCCCTGTCGGCCTGCGTGGGCACGCCGCGTGCGCCTGCGCCGTCGGTTCTGTCGTTGGACGGGCAGGGCATTCAGCCCAGCGTCAGCCAATTGCGCATCGATTTCGGCCGGGCGCAGGTGGGGGTGATCGATACGGTCAGCCGCCTGCTGGGCGAAAGCCCGGATGAGATCGTCACCAACGCCGAATGTGGTGCGGGGCCGGTGACCGCCGCGCGCTGGGACGACGGGTTGACCCTGAATTTCCAGGATGGCGCCTTTGTGGGCTGGGTCAACAGCGACCCCGACTTGGCGGTGGCGGGCGGCTTTCGGGCGGGCATGCCGCGCCTGTCGATGCCGCCGGTCAGCTTCCAGATCACCAGCCTTGGCACCGAATTCGGTCGCGGCGAGGTGTTCGGCCTGTTGACCGAGGGTGATGTGGCCATCCAGTTGCTTTGGGCGGGAACCACCTGTTTTTTCCGCTGATCTGTCAATCCAGATCGTAACGTTTGCAGACCTTGTCGACCCGCATCCCGTTGGCAAGACGCTGATCGGACAGGTGCCGCCAGTCGCGAAAGCCGCGCGATTGGTAATAGATCAGCCCGCCCGTGTTATCGGCCCGGATCGTGGCATTGATCCAGCGATAGCCCAGATCGCGGGCGGCCTGTGCGGTCGCTTCGAACAGGGCCGAACCGATGCCCTGCCCGGTCTTGCCGCGCCGAACAAAGGTTGAAATATCGGCCACCCCGGGGGGCAGCGCGGCATGGGGTTCGATATATTGAAAACCCATGATCTCGGCCCCGACCTCCGCGACGTGACAGGCGCTGGCACGTGCGGCCAGAAGGGGCAGGAATTCATCGGCGCAAACCGTCTGCGTGCGCGCCGTGGTGCCGCCAACGACGATGATCTGATTGAGAAGGTCGGCCATGTCCCGGGTATCCAGGGGGGCCGCACGGCGGATCAGGGGGCGTGTGGTCATCACAGGAGCTTCATCAGCGCCGCATGACGCGCGGTAAAGGCATCGCGCACCGCAAGCGGCGGGCGCAAGACCAGCGACAAACCGGCGATCAGCGCGGGATCGGGCGCCCCGAAATACCGATCCGCCTCGGCTTGGGAAAACCCGGCCAGTTGGATCGCCTCGAGCCAGGCCGATACCTTATCGGCGCGTTTGATCAAGGCCTTGACCGGGGCGGGCAGCACGGCCGGCAACCCAAAGCGCAGGTGGATCGCAGCCGACAGCCGGTCGTCCAAGGCCCCGTAGCCCGGCCCCACCGCGGCCTTGACGGGCGAAATCATGTCACCGATCACGTATTCGGGCGCGTCATGCAACAGCGCGGCCAACCGCCATTTCGCGCCCCAATCGGGTTTCAGCCGCCCGCAAATCTCTTCGACCAACAGCGAATGTTCGGCGACCGAATAGGCAAAATCGCCGCGCGTCTGCCCATTCCAGCGCGCGACAAAGGCCAGGCCATGGGCGATATCGACGATCTCGATATCCATCGGGGTGGGATCAAGCAGATCAAGCCTGCGACCAGACAGCATGCGTTGCCAAGCGCGCGGCGGGGTCTTGGGCATGGGCGAACTCCGACGATGGTGGCGGCGTGATAGCATCTTGCGCCCCGCTGGCCAGCCCCCGATTGGCCGCTTGGCATTGCCGCATGGCGGAACGGGTGCTAAGTGCGCCGCGACTGATATTCCAACATGCAAGGATAGACGCCTGTGACCGATTACATCGTCAAGGACAT
>JBEAQJ010000073.1:0-16778 GCA_041163945.1 Pseudomonadota bacterium | reverse complement strand
GATGGATTTCAAAATGAAATCAAGTGCATCCCGGGTCGAGCTGATGTTGGGCGCAAAGCCGCCTTCGTCGCCCACGCCGGTGGCGAGGCCGGCGGCCGAGAGTTCCTTCTTCAGGGTATGGAAAACTTCCGCGCCCATGCGCACGGCGTCGCGGATCGACTCGGCCGCCACCGGCATGATCATGAATTCCTGGATGTCGATGGGATTGTCGGCATGTTCGCCGCCATTGATGATGTTCATCATCGGCACCGGCAACAGCCGTGCGGCGGTTCCCCCGACATAGCGGTAAAGCGGCTGGCCGCCGAAATCTGCGGCCGCCTTGGCCACGGCCAGCGATACCCCCAGGATGGCGTTGGCACCCAAACGTCCCTTGTTGTCGGTGCCGTCGATTTCGCACAGCGCCGCGTCGATCGCTTCTTGTTCGGTGGCGTCAAAGCCCACCAGCGCATCGGCGATTTCGCCGTTCACGGCGGCCACCGCGCCCAGAACGCCCTTGCCCAGATAGCGCTTGGCATCGCCGTCGCGGCGTTCGACCGCCTCGTGCAAGCCGGTGGAGGCCCCGGACGGCACGGCCGCGCGGCCCATGGTGCCATCTTCCAGCGTCACATCGACCTCGACCGTCGGGTTGCCGCGGCTGTCCAGGATTTCGCGGGCGTGAATATCGGTGATGAAGCTCATGGAAAATCCCCTCGGGTCGCGTTTGGCCGCTCTATAGCAAGCCTTGCGGGCCATGCGAAGGGTCATGGGCCACGCCATGCTGCGGCCAATGGGCCGGGCGATCCGCCCCGGGCCTCAGCCCCGGGCCTGACGTTCGCGCCACAGGCTGTAAAGCCCGGTGGCGATGACGATGGCCACCCCCAGCAGCGTCATCGGTTCGATCCGCTCGTCAAAAACGACCACCGCGATGGCAAAGGCAAAGACAAGCCGGGTGTAGCGAAACGGGGTCACGGCGGCGATTTCGCCCACGCGCATGGCGGCGGTGATGGCGAAATAGGCCACCATGCCCGACAGGATCGCGGCCGGAATGCTCAGCCCGATCATCAGCGTGGGCCAGACCCAGCCGCCCGACACCAGCAAGACACCGCCGCCCGCCAGCGCCAAGGTGGCAAAGCTGTAACTGGCCAACAGCGGGGTTGCCACGGTCTTGGGCACGCGCCGTGTCGACAGATCGCGCAGCGACAGGCCGATGGCGGCTGCAACCGCATACAGAATGTTCGGATCAAAGCTGTCCGCGCCGGGGCGCAAGATCAGCAACACCCCCGCCAGGCCGATGCCGATGGCCAGCCAACGCCGCCAGCCAACCTTTTCGCCCAGAAACAGCGCGGCCCCAAGCGTGACCAGCAGCGGATTGGCCTGGATCACCGCCGACAGCGTCGACAGCGGAATGAGCGACAGGGCGATCACGAAACTGACGGTGGCGAAGACCTCGGCCAGGTTGCGGATCATCACCGCGCGCAGCATCAGCACCGGGCCGAACCAGCGATGCCCCGACCCGCGCGCCCACAGCGCGAACAAGACAGCGCCGCCCATGCCGAACAGGAACAAGATCTGCCAGACCGGCATTTCGCGCGCGGCAAAGACCATGAACATGTCGGTCAGGGCAAAGGCCAGCATGGCCAGTGTCATCCATGCCATGCCCTTGAGATTGTCCATGCCGCCTGCCTTGCTGCGAAAGCTGCCCCCGGCTTATCGCGCCCCGATCGGGGATGGAAGCGCCAAGGCCGTTCCAGCCATCTTTCCGAAACGACACATGCGCGTCGGCCGGCGCGTGCCGGGTTCAGGGCTTGCGGATCGGCACGCCGTAAAGCTCCAGCCTGTGGCCCTTGAGCCGATAGCCCAGCTTGGCGGCGATGCGCTCTTGCAGCGCCTCGATCTCGGGGTCGACAAATTCGATGACGGCGCCGGATTGTATGTCGATCAGATGGTCATGGTGGTCGCGTTCGGCATCTTCGTACCGGGCGCGGCCATCGCCGAATTCCAGACGATCCAGGATCCCGGATTCTTCGAACAGCTTGACGGTGCGATAGACCGTCGCGATCGAGATCCGCGGATCGCGGGCGCTGGCGCGGGTGTAAAGCTCTTCGACATCGGGATGGTCGGTCGCGGCCTCGAGCACCTGCGCGATCACGCGGCGTTGCTCGGTCATGCGCAGGCCCTTGGCCTCGCAGCGCGCCTCGATCGTGTCGGTCATGTCGCGGCCCCCCGATTGTGGTCGTGGGGCACAGGTGTAAGGGATTTGGCGCCCTGAGAAAAGATGCGCGCCACCTTTGGATGGCGCTTTGGCTTGACCTTTGGCCAAGCCAAGGCGAGTGCTGCACCACAGGCAAGGATGCGCGCCATGACATCGCAAGACAGGATCGACAGCTTCGGAGCGCTCGCCTTGACCGGCTTTGCCGCGTTGCTGGCCTTCAATCAGGTCGTGATTGCGGTGGTCAACGATGGGTTGCAGCCGGTGTTTTTCGCGGCGCTGCGCTCGCTGGGCGGGGTGGTGTGCCTTTTGGCCTGGATGCGGTACCGCGCCATTCCGCTGAGCCTGCCGCCGGGCACTGCGGGGCCGGGGCTTTTGATGGGCGTGTTGTTCGCGCTCGAATTCATCTGCCTGTTCGTGGCGCTGGACCTGACGACGGTCACGCGCGCGGCGATCTTGTTTTATTCGATGCCGGTTTGGCTGGCGGTGATCAGCCACCTGACGATCCGGGGCGCGGCAATCACCCGGGCCAGCGCCATTGGGCTTGGGCTCGCGTTCGGCGGCGTGGTGCTGGCGCTGGCGCTACGGGGGGATGCAGAGGGGCAGGGGTCGCTGGTGGGCGATGTCTGCGCGCTGGCGGCTGCACTGGCCTGGGCGGGCATCGCGGCGCTGGCCAAGGCCAGCCGTCTGCGCATCTTGCGCCCCGAGATGCAGCTGGTTTGGCAATTGGGCGTCTCGGTGCCGGTTCTGGCGGTCGCGGCTTTTGCCTTTGGCCCGTTTTTGCGCGATCCGGGCTGGATTCACTGGGCGGGGCTTGCGTTTCAGATCATCGTGATCGTTTTCATCGGCTTTTTGCTGTGGTTGTGGCTTTTGTCGATCTACCCGGCCGCATCCGTGGCCGCCTTCAGCTTTCTGTCGCCGGTGTTTGGCGTCGTGTTGGGCTGGCTGCTTTTGGGGGAACGGGTCGGCCCCGAGATCGTCGTGGCATTGGGGCTTGTGGTGGCGGGGTTGATCCTGATCAACCGCCCCGGGCGCGCCTGACCACAGCCTGTGTGCGCGCCCGCCGGGGGGCGGTGGGCGCGCCCGGCCATGGCAAGATGCCCGATCAGGTGCCGCAGAAGGTGGCGGTGACAACCTCGTGCGGGGCCGGGGCCGTTTCATAGGCGGCATGTTCGGGATCATCGGAAAACGGATCGGCAAGGGCCGCCATCAGCCGGGAAAAGGGCGCGAAATCATCTGCGACAGCGGCGGTGATGGCCTGCTCGATGCGGTGATTGCGGGGGATGCGGGCCGGGTTCGTGGCCTGCATTGCCCCCATGCGCTGTGCTGCGTCGCGGGGTTCGGACAGAAGCCGGGCCTGCCATCGGGCGAGCCAGGCGTCAAAGGCATCGGGTTCGCGGAATTCGGCGCGCGCCCGGTGGGGGTCGGGCCCGGACAGCGCGCGGAAGACGCGGGTAAAATCGGCCTCGGTCGCGGCCATCCGCGCCAACAGATCCCGTGCCAGATCGGCGTCGCCTTCGGCGGGCCGGGCCAGGCCCAGCTTGGCGCGCAGGACCGCGTGCCAAGCCCTGTCGAAGCGGTCGGAAAAGCTGTTGACGGCCTCGGTGAAGGCGTCGATCCCCGCGGTGCGATCGGGGATCAGCGGCAACAGGGCGGTGGCCAGCTGGGCCAGGTTCCAGACCGCGATCTGGGGCTGGTTGGCATAGGCGTAGCGGCCGAACTGGTCGATCGACGAAAACACCCGGTCGGGATGATAGCCATCCATGAAGGCGCAAGGCCCGTAATCGATGGTTTCGCCCGACAGGGTCATGTTGTCGGTGTTCATCACGCCATGGATGAAGCCCATCCCCATCCATTGCGCCACCAGACGGGCCTGGGCCTCGATCACGGCGTCCAAAAGACCGGCGGGGCCTTCGGCGGTGGGGTAATGCCGCGCGATGGTGTGATCGCACAGCGCCTGAAGCGCCGCGGTGTCGCGCCGGGCCGCGAAGTACTGAAAGGTGCCGATGCGGATGTGGGATGCCGCCACCCGCGTCAGAACCGCGCCGGGCTGCGGGCGATCGCGCAGCACGGTTTCGCCCGTGCGCACCGCCGCCAAGGCCCGCGTGGTCGGGATGGCAAAGGCGGCCATGGCTTCGGAGACGATGTATTCGCGCAGCACCGGCCCGAGCCAGGCCTTGCCATCGCCCATGCGGCTGTAGGGCGTGCGCCCCGAGCCCTTGAGCTGGATGTCGAAGCGGGCCCCGTCGGGGGCCAGCACCTCGCCCAGCAAGATCGCGCGCCCATCGCCCAATTGCGGCGACCAACCGCCGAACTGGTGGCCGGCATAGACCTGGGCCAGCGGGTCGGCGCCCTGTGGCAGGCGGTTGCCCGAAAAGATCTGGGCCAGCTGGTCTGCGTCTTCGGGCAGGCCAAGGCCCAGACGTTCGGCCAAGGGCCGGTTGATCGCGACAAGCCGCGGCGCGGGAACCACGGCCGGCGCCTGGCGGGTAAAAAACCGCTCGGGCAGGCGCGCGTAGCTGTTGTCAAAGGGGAAATGGGCGCTCATGCGGGATCCTTTGCCGCCAGATATATGGCCGAAGCGGGGCAGAGGAAATCCCTTGCGCGGGCCGTGGCCGCGCTCAGTAGCGGGCGAGGTGCCCGGTCAGCAGATCGTAAAAGCCGGCCGCATCCACATCGCCCATGAACATCGCGTTCCTTGCGCGATCCGTGACGCCCCACCAATCGGCCACCGTCATGCCGCGCGTCAGGGCCGAGACGGTTTCGATTTCCACATTGATCTGGCGGCCGGAAAACAAATGCGGCGCCAGCAGATAGGCAATCACGCAAGGATCATGCAGCGGCGCCCCGTCATGGCCGTATTTGGCCATGTCGAAGCGTTCGAAGAAATCGGTCCATTGCGCGACCGCATGACCCACCGGCGATCCCAGCGCGCGGATGGCCTCGATCCGGGGTCGCGTGGTCAGGACCCGGTGCGTCACGTCAAGCGGCATCACCGTAAGCGGCACACCTGATTTGAACACGATTTCAGCGGCTTCTGGATCGACGTAAATGTTGAATTCGGCGGCTGGAGTGATGTTGCCAACCTCGAAATACGCCCCACCCATCAGCACGATCTGCTGCACGCGGGCCACGATGTCGGGGGCGGCGCGAAAGGCGGTGGCGATGTTGGTCAACGGCCCCAGCGGGCAGAGCGTGACAGTATCAGCCGGCTGGCTGCGCAAGGTTTCAACAATGAAATCGACGGCATGGGTCGCTTGCAGGGGCATGGTCGGATCGGGCAGGGCGATGCCGTCAAGCCCGGTCTTTCCATGCACATGTTCGGCGGTCACAAGCGGCTGAACCATCGGGCGATCACAGCCCGCAAACACCCGCACATCGGGCCGCCCCGCCAATTCGCAGATGATGCGGGCATTTTTCTGGGTCAAGGCGAGCGGAACGTTGCCCGCCACCGCCGTGATGCCCAGCACCTCGATCGCCTCGGGGGCGGCCAGCGCCAGCAAGATCGCCACGGCGTCATCCTGGCCGGGATCGGTGTCGATGATGATCTTGGCGGTCATGCTGTGCTCTTGGCGGGTGGGGCGCAGGTTTCACCGATGCACCGGAAACTTCGATGCCTCCGGCGGGAGTATTTCCGAAGCAAAGAGGGGCGGCGCGGGCGGACGACGGTTTGGGGCCGCCTGTCGTCGGTCTTGTGTCGGGCTGCTGTTCAGCGGTTCTCGATCTCGACGTAGTTCCGGGTGGTCTGGCCCATGTAAAGCTGGCGCGGGCGGCCGATTTTCATCGCCGGGTCGGCCAGCTGTTCCTTCCACTGGGAAATCCAGCCCACCGTGCGCGACACCGCGAAGATCGGGGTGAACATGGCCGTGGGGAAACCCATCGCCTCGAGGATGATGCCCGAATAGAAATCGACGTTGGGGAACAGCTTCTTTTCGATGAAGTAATCGTCGTTGACCGCGATGCGTTCCAGTTCCTTGGCGATTTGCAGCAGCGGGTTGTTGTCGATGCCCAGAAGATCGAGAACCTCGTCCGCGGATTTCTTCATCACCGTCGCACGAGGGTCGAAGTTCTTGTAGACCCGATGCCCAAAGCCCATCAGGCGGAACGGGTCGTTCTTGTCCTTGGCGCGTGCGATGAATTCGGGAATACGGTCGGGATGGCCGATTTCCTTGAGCATTTCGAGGCAGGCCTGGTTTGCGCCGCCATGGGCCGGGCCCCAAAGGCAGGCAATGCCCGCCGCGATGCAGGCAAAGGGGTTGGCCCCCGAAGACGACGCCAGCCGCACCGTCGAGGTCGAGGCGTTTTGTTCGTGATCGGCATGCAGCGTGAAGATCCGATCCATCGCGCGCGCCAGCACGGGGTCGACCACGTAATCCTCGGCGGGCACAGCGAAACACATGCGCAGGAAGTTCGAGGCATAATCGAGATCGTTGCGCGGATAGACGAAGGGTTGGCCGATCGAATACTTGTAGGCCATCGCGGCGATCGTCGGCATCTTGGCGATCAGGCGATGGGATGCGATTTCGCGCTGGTGGGCATCATTGATGTCGGTGCTGTCATGATAGAAGGCCGACATCGCGCCCACGACCCCCACCATCGTCGCCATCGGATGCGCATCCCGCCGGAACCCGCGGAAGAAGTTGTGCATCTGTTCATGGATCATCGTGTGGCGGGTGATCGTGGTCTCGAACTTTTCCAACGCCGCCGCCGAGGGCAATTCGCCGTACAAGAGCAGGTAGCACACCTCGAGGTAATGGGATTTCTCGGCCAGCTGGTCGATGGGATAGCCGCGGTGCATCAGCTCGCCCTTGTCGCCGTCGATGAAGGTGATCGCGCTTTCGCACGCCGAGGTCGAGGTGAAGCCCGGATCATGGGTGAAAACGCCCGCCTGAGCGTAAAGCTTGGTGATGTCGATGACATCGGGGCCGGCGGTCGGCGCATAGATCGGCAGCTCGTAGGTCTTGCCGTCGATCGTCAGGCTGGCGGTGCGTGTCGTCTGTGCCATGGTCGTCCCCTCGTGTCAGGATCGGCGGGTGCCGCAGCGCCGCGCGCGAATGTCTCGGGGCTTGGCCTTGCCGATGGCCCCGGTTCGGTCTTTGGCCCCCCGGTTCAGCCGTCGCGGGAAGCGGCTTGTGTCAGGCGGGCGATCGTTTCGTCGCGGCCGATGACAAGCATCATGTCGAAAACGCTGGGGGTGACGCTGCGGCCCGCCAATGCGGCCCGAAGCGGGCCTGCAAGCTTGCCGAATTTCAACCCATGGGCCTCGGCGGCATGGGTCAGCGTCGCCTCGAGCGTGTCACGATCCCAGCTAGCATGCTGCAACTGCGCAGTCAATTCGCGCAGTATACCACGGGATACCGGATCAAGCAGGGCGGCCGTGGCCGCATCGGGCACGATGGGCGTCGGGGCCAAGGCGAATTGGCCTTTTTCCAACAATTCGGGCAGGGATTTCGCCCGATCCTTGAGGCAATACATCGCAGCGCCCAGCCGATCATGCTGCGCCTGCGAAAGCGGCGCCTGCCCGGTCAACGACAGGTAGCGCCCGATTTCGGCCACCAGTTCCGCGTCATCCATATGCGCGATGTGCCAGCTGGCCACGCTTTCCAGTTTCTTCAGGTCCAGCCGCGCGGGCGCGCGGCCGATTCCCGACAGATCGAACCACGCGCGCGCTTGCGCATCGGTGAACAGCTCGTCGTTGCCATGGCTCCAGCCCAGGCGCGCCAGATAGTTGCGCATCGCCGCCGGCGGCACGCCCATGCGCGCGTAATCCATCACCCCCGTTGCCCCGTGGCGTTTGCTGAGCTTCTTGCCGTCGGGGCCGTGGATCAGCGGGATATGGGCCCAGACCGGTTCGGGCCAGCCCATCGCGCGGTAGATCTGCGCCTGCCGGGGGGCGTTGTTCAGATGGTCATCGCCGCGGATCACATGGGTTACGCCCATGTCGTGGTCATCGACCACCACCGCCAGCATGTAGGTGGGCGTGCCATCCGAGCGCAGCATCACCATGTCGTCGAGCTGATCATTGGCAAAGATCACGCGCCCTTGCACGGCATCGTCGATCACGGTTTCGCCATCGCGCGGCGCCTTCAGGCGGATCGCGTAGGGCGCATCGGGGTGCTGGGCCGGATCGGCATCGCGCCATGGGCTGTGGTACAAGGTCGAACGACCTTGCGCACGGGCGGCTTCGCGATAGGCCTCGATCTCGTCTTGCGGGGCAAAGCATTTGTAGGCATGGCCGCGCGCCAGCATCTGATGGGCAACTTCGGCGTGGCGCGGGACGCGTTCGAACTGGCTGACGGCTTCGCCATCCCAGTCGAGCCCCAGCCAGCCCATCCCGTCAAGGATCGCTTGCGTCGCCTCGGGCGTTGACCGGGCACGATCGGTGTCTTCGATCCGAAGCAAGAACTTGCCGCCGCGGGCGCGCGCGTACAGCCAGTTGAACAGCGCTGTGCGCGCCGTGCCGATGTGCATGATCCCCGTGGGCGAGGGGGCGATGCGGGTGACGATCTGTTCGGGCGCGGCCATCTTGTTCCTTTTTGCGCCGGTCGCGGGCGGTTGGGGCCGGCGCGGCGTTAACCAGCTGGAAACCATGTCGGGGCTAGGGTTGGCGTCTGGTTAACGCATCACGAAGGGCGCTGACAAGGCAGTGGCCGAGTTTGCAGACATCATCGGGCCCGATCGCCGGGATGGGGCGCTGGCGGTCGCGGGCCGCGCGGCGCGGGGCGGGCTTGGCGCGCTGCATGCGTCGCTTGAGGCGCAGCGTGGCGCGCTGATGCCGTGGTCGGCGGTGATGCTGGGGCTTGGGGTGGCGCTGTACTTTGCGCTGCCCTTTGAACCCGGCCCGCTGATCTACGCCATCGCGGCGGTGCTGCTGGTGGCAGGGGCGGCGGTCGGGATCTTCTGGCGCGCGGGCGTCGGGCCCTTGGGTGTTGGGGTGGCGCTGATCGCCTTGGGCGTGCTGGCGGCGGGTCTGCGCGCCCACAGCGTTGCCGGCCCGGTGCTGGGCTTTCGCTACTACGGCGCGATCGAAGGCCGGGTGGTCGGGGTGGATCGTTCGGGCACCGACGCGGTGCGGCTGACCCTCGATCAGGTTCGGCTTGAGGATCTGGCCCCCGAACGCACCCCACGCCGGGTGCGGGTGGCGTTGCATGGCGAGGGCGCGGACACCGCACCGGAACCGGGCAGCACCGTGATGCTGACGGGCCATCTTTCAGCCCCCTCTGGCCCGGCCGAACCGGGTGGCTTCGATTTCCAGCGCCATTCCTATTTCCTGTCGCTGGGTGCTGTGGGCTATACCCGGACACCGCTGGTCATCTTGACGCCGCGCGGGCCCGGTGATGCGCGGCTCATGCACATCCGCATGCGCCTGTCGGCGGCGATCCAGGATCGAATCGCGGGCCAACCCGGCGCCTTTGCCGCGGCGGTTCTGACGGGCGATCGTTCGGGGCTTGAGGCGGGGCCGACGCAAGCGATGCGAGACGCCAACATCGCCCATCTGTTGGCCATTTCGGGGTTGCACATGGGGCTGTTGACCGGCTTCGTCTATGCCGCGCTGCGATTTGGGCTGGCGCTGATCCCTGTGATTGCGCTGCGCTATCCGATCCGCAAATGGGCCGCGCTGGGGGCCCTGGCCTGTGGGGCGTTCTATCTGGCGATGTCGGGTGGCAACGTGGCGACCGAGCGCGCCTTTATCCAGGCCGCGGTGATGTTTGCTGCCGTGCTGGTCGACCGGCGCGCGATCACCCTGCGCTCGGTCGCGATCGCCGCCATCATCGTGCTGTTGAACCGGCCCGAAACCTTGATGTCGCCCGGCTTTCAGATGTCGTTTGCCGCGACAGCGGCATTGGTGGGGGTCTTTGGTGCGCTGCGCGCGCACCGCATTCCAACCCCTTGGCCGTCTTGGGTCAAGGGTGCGGCCCTGCTGATGGTGACATCGGTGGTTGCCGGGGCGGCCACGGCGCCCTATGCGGCGGCCCATTTCAACCAGTTCCCCGTCTATGGGTTGATTGCCAATCTGCTGACCGTGCCGGTGATGGGCAGCATCATCATGCCCGGGGCGGTGATCGCCACGCTGTTGACCCCCATCGGGCTGGCGGGGCCGGTGTGGTGGGCCATGGCATGGGCCTTGGCCTGGATCTTGGGGGTGGCGGAATGGGTGGCCGCCTTGCCCGGGGCGGTGTCGCCGGTGCCAACGCCACCGGTATGGATGCTGGGGGTCGTGTCGATCGGGGGGATCTTCGTCTTGCTTTGGCAGGGGCGGCTGCGTTGGTTGGGGGCGGTGCCCATCGCCATAGCCCTGCTGCATTGGCACGACGCAGAGCGGCCGGGCGTTCTGGTGTCCGAACGCGGCGGCCTGGTCGGGATCTTGACCCCCGAGGGGCGTGCGCTGAGCCGCGCACGCGGCGAGGGTTTCGTGGCCGGTGTCTGGCTGGAAAACGACGGCGATCGGTCCGATCAGGATCGCGCCGCGGCCCGCACAGCCTGGCAAGATGATGGGGTCGGTCGGGTTGGCCAATGGCAAGGGCTGGGCGTCTGGCATGCCACGGGGCGCGGTGCGCCCGATGCGGTTGCCCAGGCCTGTACCCGGCATCCGATCGTGATCTTGTCGGAACCGGCACCGGCCGGCGTTGCGCGGCCCGGTCTTGGCCCGTTGACGGCGGGGCGTGGGCCCGTGACGCTGGACCCCAAGGCGGGGTGCCTGGTGCTCGATGGCCCCTTGCTGGAACAGACCGGTGCCCTGGCCCTGGCGCTGCACGATGGTGGTGTGACCATCACCAGCGCCCGGATGCGGCAGGGCGACCGTATCTGGGCGCCCGGATCCGACCCGCGCCCTCAATAACTGCGGATCAGCCCCACAAGCTTGCCCTGAACCGTGACCTGGTCGTCGCGGAACAGGCGCGTTTCATAGGCGGGGTTCGCCGCCTCAAGCGCGATCATCCCGGCCTTGCGGCGCAGACGCTTCAGGGTCGCTTCATGGCCTTCGACCAAGGCCACCACGATATCGCCGTTCTGTGCGCTGGCGCCTTCTTCGATGACAACGATGTCACCATCGTTGATGCCGGCCTCGATCATCGAATCGCCCTTGACCTCCAACGCGTAGTGGTTGCGCCCCGTGCGCAACATCTGCTGCGGCACGGCGACATGGCTGGCCACCTCGGAAATCGCTTCGATGGGGGTGCCGGCCGCGATCCGACCCATGACAGGCAGTTCCATGGCGGCCGCCGTCACGGGCATCGCACCCCGGGGTGGGGGGCTGCGGTCACCCGCGATCACGCGGGGCGAAAAGCCGGCCTTGTCCATGGCATCGGGCATCTTGAGAATTTCCACCGCCCGCGCCCGGTGGGCCAGCCTGCGGATGAAACCGCGTTCTTCCAGCGCGGTGATCAAGCGGTGGATGCCCGACTTGGACCGCAGATCCAGCGCTTCCTTCATTTCGTCGAAGGATGGCGGCACGCCGTCGCGCTGCACGCGGGCATGGATGAATTCCAACAGATCACGCTGTTTGCGGGTCAACATGCGCGGGCACTCCTTGCATCACAAGCCTGTCTTGGCGCGATGATCATGGTCGCGGCACCAAGGGCGGCGGCGGTTTTGTTCAGGGTATGTTCTACGCCTGTTCCCGCTCTGTGTCAATCGATCATGGGGTCTGTGGCCCAATCGGCAGGTGTTCGATCACATCGCCCGCGCCGCGCGGCCCATCGTGGGGGGGGCGTACCAGCAGCGTCCCCGCCTCGGACAGCACCGACAAAAGCGACGAATCCTGAACCGGGTAGGGGGTGACGATGGGAAGCTCCGGCCCTGTTTCCAGCTTGGCGCGCAGGTAATGCGCCCGATCCCCGTTGGCTGGCAGATCACAGCCCAGCCGACCCTTCTGGCGCTGGCGCGCCTGCGCCCCCAGACCCAGCATCTTGCGCAACATCGGCACCAGAAAGATTTCGCCGCACACGAGCGACGACACCGGATTTCCCGGCAGACCCAGCAGCGCCGCCGCCCCAAGCCGCCCGGCCATCAGCGGTTTGCCGGGCCGCAACGCCACCTTGTAGAAGGACCGCTGCAGCCCAAGCTCGGTCGCGACACCGGCCACCAGATCGTGATCGCCCACCGAGGCCCCGCCGATGGTGACGATCAGTTCGGCGCCTTCGGCCAGCGCCAGAACCTGGGCCAGGCTGTCGCGGGTGTCGCGCGCCAGGGGCAACAGCCGGGCGCGGCATCCCTCGGCCTCGACCATGGCTTTCAACCCATAGATGTTCGAGGCGATGATCTGGTCGGGGCGGGGGCATTGCCCGGGGCTGACCAACTCGTCACCCGTGGCGATCAACGCCACCTCGGGCCGGCGGAACACCTCGAGCTGGGATGCGTTCATCGCCGCGCACAGCGCGATGTCGGCCGGTGTCAGCCGGCGTGGCGCCACGACCCGCGCGCCGGCCCGGAAATCGCAGCCGGCGGGGCGGATGTTGGCGCCCGCATCCAGCCGCGGCCCCAAGATGATCGTGGATCCGTCGCGGGCGACATCTTCTTGCATGACCACGCAATCGGCCCCGGCCGGCAAGGGGGCGCCCGTCAGGATGCGCACCGCCTGTCCCCGCGCGATCTGCCCGGCCCAGGCATGACCGGCGGGTGCCGCGCCCACCACCTGCAGCCGTCGGCCGGCCACCCGGTCGTCCTGCGCCACGGCATAGCCATCCATCGCCGCGGCCGCAAAGGGCGGCTGATCGCGCGCGGCCACGACATCGGCGGCCAGAACCCGGCCCGCCGCCTGGGCCAGGCTCACGCGTTCGCTGCCCGTAGGGCGCACCAGGGCCAGGCAGGCGGCCAGTGCATCCTCGACCGAAATCACGCCCCCGATCCTTTGCCTGCATCACCTGTCTGGAGATGCGCACACAGGCCACAGCCCAGGGCCCAGCCCCCCGTCACGGGGTGCGGCGCGATTTTTCGCAGGACCAATCGCATCCCCTAGCCCTCGGCCGTGTAGCGGCCGGATTTGCCGCCATCCTTCAGCACCACGCGGATGCCCCCGATCTCGATCGATTTTTCGGCTGCCTTCAGCATGTCATGCACCGTCAAGGCGGCAACCGATACCGCCGTCAGCGCCTCCATCTCGACCCCGGTCTGGCCCGTGGTCTTGACCGTGGCGGTGATCCGCACGCCGGGCAGGTCGGCATCGGGGGTCAGATCCAGCGCCACCTTCGTGATCGGCAATGGGTGGCACAACGGGATCAGATCGGCGGTTTTCTTGGCGCCCATGATTCCTGCCAACCGCGCAATGCCCAGGACATCGCCCTTTTTGGCGCTGCCTGCGGTCACCAGCGCCAAGGTTTCCGGGCGCATGCGCACCCAGCCTTCGGCCACGGCCACGCGGTCACTGACGGCTTTTCCCGAAACATCGACCATGTGCGCCTGGCCGGCGGTGTCGAAATGCGTCAATTCGGCCATTGTTCATGTCCCCGCATGGGTGGGCTGGGCCAGGATCGCCCGGGTGGCGGCCGTCACATCGGCCTGTCGCATCAGGCTTTCCCCGATCAGGAAGCTGCGCGCACCTGCGCGCGCCATCCGCGCCAGATCGGCGGGCACAAACAGGCCCGATTCGGAAACCACCATTCGCCCGTCGGGCACATGCGGGGCCAGGGCCTCGGTCGTTTCCAGCTTGGTTTCGAAACTGTTCAGATCGCGGTTGTTGATCCCGATCAGCGGGCTTTTGAGCCGCAAGGCCCGGTCGAGCTCGGCCCGGTCATGCACCTCGATCAGAACGTCCATTCCCCAGTGCCCGGCCGCATCCTCGAGCTCGGCGGCCTGCAGGTCCCCGACCGAGGCCATGATGATCAAGATGCAATCCGCGCCCCAGGCGCGGGCCTCGGCCACCTGGTAGGGATCATACAGGAAATCCTTGCGCAGGCACGGCAGGCCGCACGCCGCCCGCGCCCGGCCCAGGTATTCGGGCTGTCCCTGAAAGCTGGGCGTATCGGTCAGGATCGACAGGCAGGTGGCGCCACCCGCCTCATAGGCCCGGGCCAGCGATGGCGGGTCGAAATCCGCCCGGATCAAGCCCTTGGATGGGCTGGCTTTCTTGATTTCCGCGATCAGCCCATAGCCGGTGGCTTGCGCCTTTTGCAGCGCCGCGCCAAAGGGGCGCACCCGCGGGGCCGCGCGCGCGTCCTGTTCCAGATCCGACAGGGGGCGCGCCAGCTTGGCGGCCGCGATTTCCGCCAGCTTGTAGGTCTTGATCTTGTCGAGGATGCTTGCCATGGCGCCGCTCACCCCCCTGTCGTGATCTGGGCCAGCCGCGCGACCGCACGCCGGGCGGCGCCGCTGTCCAGGCTTTCGCGTGCGATCGCCACCCCGGTGACCAGGTCCTGGGCACGCTCGGCCACCACAAGGGCCGCCGCCGCGTTCAGCAGCACCGCGTCGCGATAGGCCCCCGTCGCCCCGTCCAGCAGGGCGCGCAAGGCGGCGGCGTTTTCGGCCGGGCTTCCGCCCAGGATGTCGCGGAAGGGATGCACCGGCAGGCCGGCGTCTTCGGGATGGACCTCGCGGGGCGTGATCTTGCCATCCTTCAGCACCGCCACCGATGTGGTGCCGGCGATCGAAATCTCGTCGGTGCCATCGGCGCCATGCACCAGCCACGCGGCTTCGGACCCCAGCGCTTGCAGCGTTTCCGCCATCGGAAAGATCAGGTCGATCGCAAAGGCGCCCGTCAGCTGCCGTTTGACGCGGGCGGGGTTGGTCAGCGGGCCGAGGATGTTGAAAATGGTTTTCGACCCCAGTTCCTGGCGCACGGGCATGACATGCTTCATGGCCGGGTGATGCATCGGCGCCATCATGAAACCGATGCCCGCCTCGGCGATGGCGCGTTCGACGATGGCGGGCGGCACCATCACCTCGATGCCCAGCGCACCCAAGGCATCGGCCGCGCCGGATTTCGAGCTGAGATTGCGGTTGCCATGCTTGGCCACGGGCACGCCGGCGCCGGCCACGACAAAGGCCGTCGCGGTCGAGATGTTGAGCGTGCCCATGCCATCCCCGCCGGTGCCCACGATGTCCATCGCGCCGTCGGGGGCGGTCACGGGCACGCATTTGTCGCGCATCACCTGGGCTGCGGCCGCATATTCGGCCACGGATTCGCCACGCGCGCGCATCGCCATCAACAGCCCGCCGATCTGGGCCGGGGTTGCGTTTCCTTCGAACAGTTCGCCAAAGGCGGCCTCGGCCTGGGCGCGCGACAGCGGCCCTTCGGCGGCGGCATAGATCAGCGGCTTCATCGCGTCGCTCATGCGGCAACGGCCCCCTTGGCCATGTCGAGAAAGGTTTTCAGCATCTGGTGGCCGTGCTGGGACCGGATGCTTTCGGGGTGGAACTGCACCCCTTCGATGGGCAGGCTGCGGTGTCGCAGCCCCATGATCGTGCCGTCGGACAGCTCGGCCGTCACCTCGAGCTCGGGGGGCAGGCTGGGCCGGTCGACGACCAGCGAATGATAGCGCGTGGCCATCAGCGGCGATGGCAGGCCCGCGAACATGCCCTGGCCGGTGTGAAAGATCTCGCCCAGCTTGCCATGCACGATGTCGCTGTGGCGCTGCACCCGGCCACCGAAGGCCTCGCCGATGGTCTGATGGCCCAGGCACACCCCCAAAAGCGGCACGCCCGCCCCCGCCGCGGCCCGCGTCAGGGCAAGGCAAATGCCCGCCTGCGCCGGATCGCAGGGCCCGGGCGACAGCACGATCGCCTCGGGGCGGAGCGCCAGCGCCTCTTGCACGGTGATCTGGTCATTGCGCACCACATGCGTATCAGCCCCCAATTCCCCAAGGTAATGCACCAGGTTCCATGTGAAGCTGTCGTAGTTGTCGATCAGAAGCAGCATGATGGGTCCGCGCGCCGGGGCGAATAGGGGGTGAAGGCGTCAGGCGCCCGAGCTATACATGTTTCAAAGCCGGCGGGGGCGGTCAAGCGCAAGCGACAGCCGGCATGCGTGGCCCCGTTCATGGAATGGGCCAGCGGGGGGCACGAGGGGAAAGGGCGACATGCTACGCGGTCTGCTGAAGGGTCTGATTTGGGGCGGGCTGGTGTCGGGGTTTTGCCTGGCGCTGCTGTCGCTGAGCCTGCCCTTGACGGTAGCGCCCCCTGCACCCGCACCCGCACCCGCACCCATGGCCGCGCTGGCGCCCAGCCTGCCGGGGGATGCCATGCAACCCCCGGAACGGCCCGGCCCGACCCCGCTGGACGGCGCATCCGCACCGCAGCAGACCACCGCGCCCATCTTGCCGGGCACACAGGCAGCACCCGCCCGCACGGCCGCGCCCGCGGGCTTGGGTATGGCCACGGTGCCGGCGGATGCCCCGCCCGCCCCAGCCCCCCATAGCGCGCCAAGGCCGGTTCCCGATCCGGCCGAAGTGATCGAACCGCGCCTGACGCCGCCCGACGCCGCGCCCGACGCCGTACGGGCGCCGATCCTGCCCCCGTCCCCGCGGAACGACAGGTTTGACAGCGTGGCACGGCTGGCGGCGCCGAACCGCGTGATGGCCCAAGACCCTGACGCCCGGCCCGATCGGGTCGACACCGCCCCGCCGCCCCCGCACATGCCCGCGCCGATGCTTGAGCT
>JBEAQJ010000072.1:0-4543 GCA_041163945.1 Pseudomonadota bacterium | reverse complement strand
CCGATCGACATTCAGGAATTCATGATCATGCCGGTCGCGGCAGACTCGATCGCCGACGCCGTCCGGATCGGGGCCGAGGTGTTTCACACCCTGAAAAAGGAACTGTCGGCGGCCGGCCTGTCGACCGGCATCGGCGACGAAGGCGGCTTTGCCCCGAACCTCAACTCGACCCGCGATGCCCTTGATTTCGTGTTGAAATCCATTGAAAAAGCCGGCTACGCACCGGGCGATGACATCATGTTGGCGCTGGATTGCGCCGCCACAGAATACTTTAAAAATGGCCGCTATGTTCTTTCTGGTGAAGGGAAAAACCTGTCATCCGATGAAAACGTCGCCTATCTGGAAGCGCTGGTGAACGATTACCCGATCCTGTCGATCGAAGATGGCTGCGCCGAAGATGACTGGGACGGTTGGCGCGCGCTGACCCAGACGCTGGGCCACCGGGTGCAGCTGGTGGGCGATGATCTGTTCGTGACCAACCCCGCCCGGCTGGCCGAAGGCATCGAAAAGGGCTGCGGCAACGCGCTTTTGGTCAAGGTCAACCAGATCGGCACCCTGTCGGAAACCCTGGCCGCGGTGAACATGGCCCATCGCAACCGGATGGCCTGCGTGATGAGCCACCGTTCGGGCGAAACCGAGGATGCAACCATCGCCGATCTGGCGGTTGCCACCAATTGCGGCCAGATCAAGACCGGGAGCCTGGCGCGCTCGGACCGCTTGGCGAAATACAACCAGCTGATCCGCATCGAAGAAGCCTTGGGCGATACGGCCATCTACGCCGGGCGGTCGATCCTGCGGGCATGACGGTCAAGGCGCTGATCTTCGACGTGTTCGGCACCTGCGTGGATTGGCGCGCATCGGTCGCCCGCGCGGTGACGGCCGTCATCCCCGGCGTGGATGGCCTGGCCTTCGCGCAAGCCTGGCGGGCCGAATACGACCCGTCCATGGCGCGCATCCGCGACGGCGGACGGGGCTATGTGGCGCTCGACGATCTGCACCGCGAAAACCTGCACCGCGTGGCGGCGGCGTTTGGCGTCACCGCCCCCGATGACCTGGCCCATGCCTGGGAACGGCTCGACCCATGGCCCGATGTGGTGGCGGGGCTGACCGCGCTGAAGGCCGGGCATCTCATCGCGCCCTGCTCGAACGGATCCATCGCGCTGATGACGCGGCTGGCCCGGTATGCAGGGCTGCCGTGGGATTGCATCCTTGGGGCCGATATTGCGCGCGACTACAAACCCAAGCGCCAGGTCTATCTGGCCGCCTGCGCCGCGCTGCGGCTGGCACCCGCCGAGGTGATGATGGTGGCCGCGCACAATGACGATCTTTTTGCGGCCCGTGCCGCGGGGCTGGCCACCGCATTCGTGGCTCGCCCCCTGGAACATGGGCCGGGCCAGACCAGCGACCTGGCGGCCGCCGCCGATTGGGATGTGGTGGCCGGGGATTTCATCGAACTGAACCGGCGCCTCGCACCATGACCGCAGAAGAGATCATCGCCCATCTGGGGCTTATGCCCCACCCCGAGGGGGGCCACTATCGCCAGACATGGGTCGCCGAAAACCCGGGCCGACCCACGGGCACCTGCATCTATTTCCTGCTGAAAGCCGGCGAGGCAAGCCATTGGCACCGGGTCGATGCGACCGAGATCTGGCTGTACCATGCCGGCGCGCCGCTGGTGCTGTCGCTGTCAAAAACCGCTGCGGGGCCGGCCATCGAACGAATGCTGACGCCCGATCTGGCCCAAGGCGCGCCGCAGATCATCGTGCCCGAAGGGCATTGGCAGGCCGCGCGCACGACCGGCGATTACACGCTTGTGTCCTGCACCGTGTCGCCGGGGTTCCAGTTCGCGGGCTTCACCCTCGCCCCGCCGGGTTTCGACATTCCGCGCGGCCCGGATGGGGCGGCGTGAAATCACCCTCGCCGGCGCCGATGCAATCGGCTAGGCACAGCCCATGACCAGCCCCACCCCCCAGACCGGCGACACTGCGACGGGCTTTGCCTATGCCGTGACCGCCTATCTGATGTGGGGGTTCTTGCCTCTGTACATGAAGGCGATGGATCACATCCCGCCGGCCGAAATCATCGCCCATCGCATCTTGTGGTCGGTGCCCATCGCGGGGGCGATCTTGCTGATGCTGGGGCGCACGGGCGATGTGATGGGCGCCTTGCGCAACCCGCGCATGGTGGGCATGGCCGCGGTCACGGCGGCGCTGATTTCGATCAATTGGGGGGTCTATGTCTGGGCCATCGCCAATGATCGGGCGCTCGATGCGGCCTTGGGCTATTATATCAATCCGCTGTTCTCGGTGGCCTTGGGCGCGGTGCTGCTGCGCGAGAAACTGGCCCCGGCGCAGTGGCTGGCGGTGGGGCTGGCGGGGCTGGCGGTGGCCATCTTGACGATCGCGGCGGGTGTTTTGCCATGGGTGGCGCTGATCTTGATGACCACCTTCGGCATCTACGGCTTTCTGCGCAAAACCTTGCCCATCGGCCCCAATCAGGGCTTCTTGCTTGAGGTGCTGCTGCTGTGCCCGCTGGCGGTGGCCTATATCCTGTGGCTGGGGGCCGATGGTCATTTCACCACCCCGGGCGGATGGGACGGGCTTTTGCTTGTGGGCTCGGGTGCGGTCACGGCGATCCCGCTGATGCTCTACGCCAATGGCGCCAAGGGGCTGCGCCTGTCGACCATCGGCATCTTGCAATACATTGCCCCGACGATGATTTTCCTGATCGCGGTGTTCGTTTTCGCCGAACCCTTCGGGCTGGCGCGGGCGTTGGCCTTTCCGCTGATCTGGGCGGCGCTTGTGGTGTACACGCTCAGCATGATCCGCACCGCGCGTCGCAAAAGCGCCTAGGCTCTGGCCATCTTTGCTTTGCAAATACTCCGGGGGTCCGGGGGCAGAGCCCCTGCACCCAGCCTCAGCCCTGGCTGACCCGCCCGCCGGTCAAGGGCGTCGCAACCCCCGTCGTCATCGGCGCCGAGATCGGCAAGCCGCGCAAGACCCGCACGGCCAGATAGGCAAAGGCCTGTGCCTCAAGCATATCGCCATCGAGCCCCACCGCCTCGACCGGGTCGACCGGGCACCCCAAGCCCTGCACCAACATGGCCATCAACCCCGCGTTGCGGCGCCCGCCACCCGTGACCAGCACGCGCGCCGGCCGCGTCGGCAGATGGGCCATGGCCTGCACCACGCCGGCCGCCGCACAGGCCGCAAGCGTCGCGGCAGCATCGGCATCGCTCAGGCCCGACACCCAAGCGGCCAGATCCCCAAAGGCGTCGCGGTCCAAGGATTTCGGTGGCGGCCGGCGAAAAAACGGGTCGGCCAGGAAACGGTCCACGGTGGCGTCATGCACCCGCCCGGCCCGCGTCAGCGCCCCATCGCGGTCGAAGGCCGAGCCTTGGCGCGCCAGCAGCAGATCGTCGATCGGGGCATTTGCCGGCCCCGTGTCGAAGGCCACGCAAGCGCCCGCCCGCTCGGGGCCGTCGATGCCGGGATCAACCCAGGTGACATTGCCCACCCCCCCAAGGTTCAGAAATGCCACCGGACGCCCCGCCCCGATAAACCGGGCCAGGGCCCAGTGGTAAAACGGCGCCAAGGGCGCCCCCTGCCCGCCCGCCGCCACATCGGCGGACCGAAAATCCCAAACCGTGGTCAAGCCCGACCGCCGTGCGATGCGCGCGCCGTCGCCCGCCTGGTGGGTGCGCCCGGCCGCCGGATCATGGGCCAGCGTCTGGCCATGAAAGCCAAGGGCCGCCACATCCCCGATCCCCGCCAGAAGATCCAGATGCGCATCTTCGACAATGCGCGCCGCCGCCGCCACCCCGGCCGCGCCCGGCCACAAGCCCAGCGCGGCGCGGATCACCACGCGCTCGGCATCGCCATAGGGCCGGTAGCGGGTCGTCCCAAAGCCATGCAGGCTGACACCATCGGTCTCGATCACCGCCAGATCGACCCCATCCATCGATGTGCCCGACATGGCGCCCGCCACGCGCAGCACGCCGGTCTTGTCGCTCTTTCCCTTCACGGCACCGCCCGCTATAGCCTCGGCCAAGACCCAAGATCATGGACCCCCGACCGATGACCTACCAGCCCAAATCGGAATTCCTGCGCACGATCATCGCGCGCGGCTTTCTGGCCGACTGCACCGATCTGCAAGGCCTTGACGACGCGCTGATCGCGGGGCCTGTCACCTGTTACATCGGTTACGACGCGACCGCCCGGTCGCTGCATGTCGGCCATCTTCTGAACATCATGCTGCTGAGGTGGTGGCAGAAAACCGGCAATCGTCCACTGACACTGATGGGCGGCGGCACGACCAAGGTGGGCGATCCTTCGGGGCGGTCGGATGAACGCCCGCTTTTGGACGCAGCCGCGATCGATAACAATATAGCAGGGATGAACCGCGTGTTTGCGCGGTATCTGTCCTATGACGCCAGCGCCACCGGGGCGCTTATGCTCAACAATGCAGACTGGTTGGATGGGCTGAACTATCTCGATTTCTTGCGCGATATCGGGCGGCATTTCTCGGTCAACCGCATGTTGTC
>JBEAQJ010000071.1:0-18205 GCA_041163945.1 Pseudomonadota bacterium | reverse complement strand
CACCCCCGGACCGGTCTATCCCTGAACCCCGGAGCATGGGTCCAGACCGGGGCCCGGCTTGGGGGCGTCGGGAATGGCACAAGGGACAGAATCAGAGAGCCGCAAGCTCCTGAGCCGGCTGCAAGGCGTCATGGCCGAGGCCGCCGCAGGCCAGGAACGGCTTGACCGGATCACCCATCTGATCGCGGATTCGATGGGAACCGAGGTGTGTTCCATCTACCTGCTGCGCGATCCCGATACGCTGGAATTGTGCGCGACCCAAGGCCTGGCCCCCGAGGCGGTGCACGTGACCCGGATGCGCATGGGCGAGGGCCTGGTGGGGCGCGTTGCCCGCTCGGCGCAACCGATCAACACCGCCAATGCCCCCGCCGAGCGCGGCTTTCGCTACATGCCGGAGACCGGCGAAGAGCGCTATTCCAGCTTTCTGGGCGTGCCGATTCAGCGCCTGGGCGAACGCTTGGGCGTGCTTGTCGTGCAATCACGCGATGCGCGCGAATATTCGGGTGACGAGATCTACGGTCTAGAGGTCGTGGCCATGGTGCTGGCCGAGATGACCGAACTGGGCGCGTTCATCGACCAGAACACCGCCTTGGCCGAGCGCCACAAGCAACAGGTGATGTTTCGCGGTGCCTGCGCGCAAGAGGGTGTCGCAATGGGGCATGTCTGGCTGCATGAGCCCCGCGTGCTCGTCACGCGGCTGGTCTCGGACGATCCCGAGGCGGAACTGGCCCGGCTGACCGCAGCGGTGGACCAGCTGCGGCTGGATATCGACGACATGCTGGCGCGCGCGCCCATGGCCGATGGTGAGCAGCGCGAGGTTCTGGAAGCCTATCGCATGTTCGCCCATTCGCGCGGCTGGATGCACCGGATGGAAGAAGACATCGCGCGCGGCCTGTCGGCCGAAGCCGCGGTGGAAAAGGAACAATCAACCGCGCGGGCACGGATGGAAACGGTGGCCGACGCCTATCTGCGCGACCGCTTGCATGATCTGGACGACCTGTCCAACCGGCTTTTGCGCCGCCTGACGGGCCAGGGCCGCGACACCGGGTCGGAATTGCCCCCCGACCCGGTTCTGGTGGCGCGCAACATCGGGCCGGCGGAATTGCTTGATTACGGTCGTCGCCTGAAAGGTGTGGTGCTGGAGGAAGGATCGGTCGGAAGCCACGCCACCATCGTCGCCCGTGCGCTGGCGATCCCGCTGGTCATCCATGCCCGCCCGATCACCACCGAGGCGCTGAATGGCGACCCGATCTTGGTCGACGGCGAACAGGGGGTCGTGCATCTGCGACCCGAAGACACCGTGGCCAATGCCTTTCGCGACAAGATGGCGATGCAGGCCGAGGCACAGGAACGCTATGTCTCGATCCGCGACAAGCCGGCCGAAACGCTTTGCGGCACGACCATCTCGTTGCAGATGAACGCGGGGCTGATGGCCGATTTGCCATCCCTGCCCTCTTCGGGTGCGGATGGGGTGGGCCTGTTTCGCACCGAGCTTCAGTTCCTGACGCGCAACAAGGTGCCGCGCCGGGGTGAACTGGCCGCCCTCTATGCGCGCGTGATGGATGCCGCACAGGGCAAGCGCGTGGTGTTCCGCACGCTTGATATCGGGTCGGACAAGGTCTTGCCCTACATGAAAAAGACCGAAGAACCGAACCCCGCCCTGGGCTGGCGCGCGATCCGGGTGGGGCTGGACAAGCCGGGGGTGATGCGGATGCAGCTTCAGGCGCTGATCCGCGCGGCCGCGGGGCGCCCGCTGACGGTGATGTTTCCCTTCATCGCCCAGCTCGAAGAATACACCCAAGCCCGCGATCACCTTCTGCGCGAAATGGATCGCGAGGCGGCGCTGGGCCATGAATTGCCGGCCTCGCTGGAAATCGGTGCCATGCTGGAAACGCCCAGCCTTGCCTTTGCGCCGCGCGGGTTTTTCGAGCAATGCGATTTCATCTCGATCGGCGGCAATGATCTGAAACAGTTCTTTTTTGCCGCGGATCGCGAAAATGAACGGGTGCGCCGGCGCTACGATACGCTCAACGTCAGCTTCCTGACCTTTCTGGAACAGATCGTCCACCGCTGCCAGGATACCGATACACCGCTCAGCTTTTGTGGCGAAGACGCCGGCCGCCCGGTCGAGGCGCTGTGCTTTGCCGCCATGGGATTGCGCACCTTGTCGATGCGCCCGGCCTCGATCGGGCCGGTGAAATCGCTGCTGCGCCGCGTCGATCTGAACGACGCACGCGCGGTGATCAACAAGGCCCGCGTCAGCGGCGCGCAATCCGTGCGCCCCGCGGTGATGGGCTGGCTGGACCAACAGACCGACTAAGACCCCTTGCATTGCCCACCAAGCCCGCGCAAGCCTGTGGGCGGCCAACGGATGTCTGGGGTTGTCCCCGGCGGCGCGCCGGAACGCGTGTCGCCGATGTTGACCCCCAAGCTCCTGACCACCCTGCCCCAAAGCACGCCGCGCAGCGTTCTGTCTGACCTGATCGCGGGCATCACCGTGGCCATGGTGGCCCTGCCGCTGAGCCTGGCCATTGCCATCGCATCGGGCGCGGCACCGGCAACGGGGTTGGTGACGGCGGTGGTGGCGGGTTTCCTGATTTCGGCGCTGGGCGGCAGCCGGGTGCAGATCGGGGGCCCCACGGGCGCCTTTATCGTGGTGGTGCACGCGGTGATCGCCACCCATGGCTTTGACGGGCTGGTGCTGGCGACCTTGATGGCGGGGGTGATCCTTGTGGTGGCGGGTCTGCTTCGCGCGGGCAGCCTGATGGTGCTGGTGCCCGAACCCGTGATCAACGGCTTTACCATCGGCATTGCCGCCATCATCGGGTTAAGCCAGTTGCCCGACGCAGTCGGAATTGTCTTGCCCGCGGGCACACCCGCCGATGCCATGGACCGGCTTCCCGCGATCTGGGCTGCGCGTGACACGCTGGATGGGGCAAGCCTTGCGGTGGGTGCGGGCACGGTGCTGGCAATCGTCGGGCTGCGTCGCGCCTTTCCGCGCTTTCCGGGGCTGATCCTGGCGGTGGCAGGGGCCTCGGCGGCGGTGGCGCTGTGGGGGCTGCCGGTCGACACGCTGGGGGCGCGCTTTGGCGCCTTGCCGGCCGGCTTGCCCATGCCTTCCTTGCCCGCGATCACCGCCGAGCGCCTGATCGCCCTGCTGCCTTCGGCGCTGATCATCGCCTTTCTGGCGGGCATCGAGTCGCTTTTGTCGGCCATGGTGGCCGATCGCATGGTGCAAGGCCGCCATCGGCCCAGCGCCGAGATCCTGGCCCAGGGCGTGGCCAATATCGCATCGGCGCTGATGGGCGGCCTGCCTGCCACGGGGGCCATCGCGCGCACGGCCACAAATGTGCGCGCCGGTGGCCGCACGCCTTTGGCCGGGATATTCCACGCGCTGGTGATCCTGGTCGTCATGCTGGTGGCCGCACCCTTGGCGGGATACCTGGCCATGCCGGCCCTGGCGGGGCTGTTGCTGGTCACCGCCTGGAACATGTCCGAACCCCAGCACTGGCGCGCGCATCTGACCCGCGGTCGCGTTTCGGACCGGGTGTTGCTGGTCTTGACGCTGGTGCTGACGGTGCTGGCCGATCTGACCGTGGCGATCGGGGTCGGGGTGGCCTTGGGCCTGGCGCTGCGCTTGCGGCGGCGAAATGTGCCCCCCGCGGACTGGACGCCGCCCGACCGCTAGGGATAGATCGCTGGGCGCGCGGATCCACGGGGGGCCAAGGGGGGGACGACGGCCATGCTGGTGCAGGACTTTGGGCAATGGGATGTGGTGATCGTCGGCGCGGGATCGGCGGGCTGTGTCTTGGCCAATCGGCTGTCGGCCGACCCATCATGCAAGGTGTTGCTGCTGGAAGCGGGCGGCAGCGACAACCGGCTGTGGGTGCATGTGCCGGTGGGCTATCTCTATGCCATGGGTGATCCCAGCCTCGATTGGTGCCTGAAGACCGAAGCCGAACCCGGCCTGAACGGGCGCCGCCTGAATTACCCGCGCGGCAAGGTGCTGGGCGGGTGTTCGTCGATCAACGGCATGATCTACATGCGCGGTCAGGCGCGCGACTACGATCTGTGGCGCCAGATGGGCAACACCGGCTGGGGCTGGGACGACGTGTTGCCCTATTTCAAACGCTCGGAAAGCTATCATGGCGGGGGTGATGCCGATCACGGCGGCGACGGCGAACTGCGCGTGGAACGCCAGCGATTGTCCTGGCCGATCCTGGACGCCGTGGCCGAGGCCGCCGGCGAACTGGGCATCAAACGCTGCGCGGATTTCAACCGTGGCGACAACGAAGGCGCCGGCTATTTCGAGGTGAACCAGAAACGCGGCCTGCGCTGGAATGCGCGCCGCGCCTTTCTGGACCCCATCCGCCGACGACCGAATTTGGCGATCGTCACCGGGGCCGAGGTGATCCGCCTGTCGTTTTCGGGCAAGCGGGCCACCGGCGTGATCTTTCGCCAGGACGGGGCAGCCCACCATGCCCAGAGCCGTGGCGAGGTGGTGCTGTCGGCCGGTGCCATTGGCACCCCCAAGATCTTGGAACTGTCGGGCATCGGCCGGGCCGAGATCCTCAAGCCGCTGGGCATCGACATGGTGCAAGACATGCCCGGCGTGGGCGAAAACCTGGCCGACCATCTTCAGATCCGCACGATTTTCCGCATCACCGGGGCGCGCACGCTGAACGACTGGTATGCCAGCCCCTGGGGCAAGCTGCGGATCGGGCTGGATTACGCGCTGAACCGCGCGGGCCCCTTGGCGATGGCGCCTTCGCAGCTGGGCATCTTTACCCGTTCCAGCCCCGAACACGACACCGCCAACATCGAATACCATGTGCAGCCGTTGTCGCTGGATGCGTTTGGCCAACCCCTGCACCGCTTTCCCGCGCTGACCGTTTCGGTGTGCAACCTGCGCCCCGAAAGCCGGGGATCGGTGCATGTCACCAGCGCCGATGTCACCGCCCCCCCGGCGATCCGGCCCGGCTACCTGTCCGCGCCGGCCGATCAGCGGGTGGCGGTCGATTCGATCCGGCATGCGCGGGCGCTGATGGCCACGCGGCGCATGGCCGAATTCCAGCCGGTGGAAATCAAGCCGGGGCCACAGGTCGATGGGCCCGAGGCGCTGCTGAAAGCGGCCGGCGATATCGCAACCACGATCTTTCACCCGGTGTCGACGGCGCGCATGGGGTCTGATGACGCCGCGGTTGTCCGGCCCGATCTGACGGTGCGCGGCATCGGTGGGCTGTCGATCGCCGATGCCTCTGTCATGCCCACGATCACCTCGGGCAACACCCATGCACCGGTGACAATGATCGCGGAAAAAGCCGCCGAAATGATCGCGGCCCGCCTGCGGGCCTAGCTGTTTGCGCCATCTTGGTTGGAACATGCGGCCACGCGTGGCAGAGCGAACGCCGGCGGCTATGGGGGCGCGCCTATCGCGCCCAGCGTTTCACCTTGCCCGTCACCCCCGCCCAATCGCCGATCCCCAGAACACGGTCGGGGTTTGTGGGGGGCGGCATTTCCACCCCGTCCAGCTTGCGAAAGCCGAACCGGCCATAATAGGGGGCATCGCCCACCAACAAGATGCGCGGCCAGCGGTCTTCGGCGGCGCGCGCCATGCCCTCGTGCATCAGCAAACCGCCCAGGCCTTCGCCCTGACGGGTGGGATGCACCGCCACCGGCCCCAGCAACAGCGCCTCGGACCGGCCCACGCGCACCGGCCAAAAGCGGATGGCGCCAGCCAGAACCCCATCGGGGTCGCGCGCCACCATGCACAGGCGCGCCACCGGCGGCACACCGTCGCGCAACCGATAGGATGACAGCGCCGTTCGCCCCGGTGCAAAACACAGGTCATAGAGCGCCTCGACCTCCCAGCGGTCGTCCGGTGTCTCTTGGATCAGCCGATACATGCGCGCGAATTCTGCCCCGAAGCTCTGGCAAGCCCCTATCACGCCGCTAGGTCTGGCACAAATGCGCGGAAGGAAAACACCCATGTTCTATCGCCCCGAAAACGGACACGGCCTGGCCCACAACCCGTTCAACGCCATCGTGGCACCCCGCCCGATTGGCTGGATTTCCACGCGGGCCGCCGACGGGGCGGAAAACCTGGCACCCTATTCCTTTTTCAATGCTGTCGCCTATGTGCCGCCGCAGGTGATGTTTGCATCGACCAGCGCCAAGCCCGACCGCGGCGATACCAAGGACACCGTCGCCAACATTCGCGAAACCGGGGTTTTTTGCGTCAACATCGTGGAATACGCGATGCGCGATGCGATGAACCGGACATCGGGCCCATGGCCGCGCGAGGTGGATGAATTCACCCATGCCGGCATCGACCGGGCGGCCTGCACCACGATTGCCTGTTCGCGGGTCGCGGGCGCACCGGCCGCGCTGGAATGCCGGGTGACACAGATCGTGCCCCTGCGCGGCGCTGCCAACATCGCCGTCTTCGGCGAAGTGGTGGGGGTGCATCTGCGCGATGACTGCCTGGTCGACGGGCAGTTCGATGTCACCAAGTTCGGCTTGATCGGGCGCTTGGGGTATCGCGACTACGCCCGGATCGACGCGACCTTTAGCCTGACCCGGCCCGAAGACTGAGCGCGCGGGCCCGCTGGCCGTTTTTTGCGTATTTTTTGGAAAGATGACGGGGCGGGCGGGCCTTCTGGCCCTTGCGCCGCGCCCCAGAGCAATGCTTGGCTTGCGCCAGGGTAAATCGGGGCGGAGCGTACGGCCATGCAGACAATGATCGGGGTGATCGGCGGCTCGGGGGTCTATCAGATCGACGGGTTGCAGGACGCGGCCTGGATCACGGTCGACAGCCCCTTTGGCGCGCCGTCCGATGCCATCCTGACGGGGGTTCTGGGCGGCGTGCCCATGGCTTTTCTGCCGCGGCACGGGCGTGGGCATGTGCATACGCCCAGCTCGGTGCCCTACCGGGCCAATATCGACGCGCTGAAACGTCTGGGTGTGACCGATGTGATCAGCGTCTCGGCCTGCGGATCGTTCCGCGAGGCGATGGCGCCCGGGGATTTCGTGATCGTGGACCAGTTTATCGACCGCACGTTTGCGCGCGACAAATCCTTTTTCGGGCCGGGGTTGGTGGCGCATGTGTCGGTTGCCCAGCCCACATGCCCGCGGCTGGGGGCGGCCTGTGCCGCGGCGGCCCGCGCGCAGGGCATCACCGTGCACGAAGGGGGCACCTATCTGGCGATGGAGGGGCCACAGTTTTCATCTGCTGCCGAATCGCGGTTGTATCGCGACGTCTGGGGCTGCGACGTGATCGGCATGACCAACATGCCCGAGGCCAAGCTCGCCCGCGAGGCGGAGCTGTGCTATGCCAGCGTGGCGATGATCACCGATTACGACAGCTGGCACCCCGACCATGGCAGCGTCGAGATCACCGATATCATCCGTGTGCTGACCGGCAACGCCGACAAGGCGCGCGCCATGGTGGCCCGCTTGCCGGGGCTTTTGGGGCCAGATCGTGCGCCCTGCCCGCATGGGTGCGACCGCGCGCTTGATCACGCCATCCTGACCGCGCCCGATGCGCGTGACCCGGCGATGGTGGCAAGATTATCGGCCGTCGCGGGCCGGGTTCTGGCACCAGCCCAAGGGCATCATGGCATTTGAAACCTGGCTTGGGTTTGTGCTGGCATCTGCGGCGATCCTGATCTTGCCGGGACCGACGGTGCTGTTGCTGCTGTCCTATGCCTTGTCGCAAGGCCGGCGGATGGCCTTGGCCACAGGCGCGGGTGCCGTGCTGGGTGGGTTTTGCGCCATCACCCTTGCCATGGGGGGGCTGGGTGGCGTGGTTCTGGGATCCGCGGCGCTGTTTGGCGTGCTGAAATGGGTCGGGGTCGGGTACCTGTGGTGGCTGGGCCTGCGCCTGATCCTGGCCGCGTCGCGGGCGGGGCTGAACCTGCCGGTCGCCAGGGGCGCCGATCTGCGCCGCGGTTTTGGTCATGGCTTGGCCGTGACCGCGTTCAATCCCAAATCCGTTGCCTTTTTCATCGCCTTCGTGCCCCAATTCCTGGATCCGGCGCGCGCATACCTGTCGCAGGCCACGGTGATGGTGCCCAGCTATGTTGGCTTGGCCATTCTGAACGTGCTGGGCTACGTATTTTTGGCCGACCGGTTGCGCAGCTATTTGGTGCGGCCCGCGGTCTTGGCGTGGATCACCCGGGCGGGGGGGCTCAGCCTGATCGGAATGGGGGTGCTGACCGCGACCGTCAGCCGCGTCAGCCCCTAGCGCCGGGCGGCAAAGAAGGATTTCAGGAGCGCCGCGGCCTCGGCCTCGGCGATGCCGCCGTAGACCTCGGGGGTGTGATGGGCCTGCGGGTGGTCGAACACGCGCGGGCCTTGGGCCACGCCGCCCGATTTCGGATCATAGGCGCCGAAGTAAAGCCGCGTGATGCGCGCCGCGGCAATCGCACCCGCACAGGCGGGGCAAGGTTCCAACGTCACCCAAAGATCGCAGCCGATCAACCGCTCGGTGCCCAGATGCTGACAGGCCGCCCGAATGGCCAGCATTTCGGCATGCGCGGTCGGATCGGTCCATTCCCGCATGCGGTTGCGGGCCGAAGCGATCACGCGCCCCGCATGCACCACGACGGCGCCCACCGGCACCTCGCCCGCGGCACCGGCAGCGCGCGCCTGGTCCAGCGCAACATCCATGAAAGACACAAAACCCGTCATGCTGCCCGTGATCCTGCCTTTCGCTCGCGCTGTCAAACCGCTATGCGACACGCATGAGCGAACCAGAGCGCATCGCCAAACGCCTGAGCCGCGCGGGCATCGCTTCGCGCCGGGAGGCGGAGCGCATGATCGAAGCGGGCCGTGTCGGCGTGAACGGCAAGATCATCGACAGCCCGGCCCTGAATGTGGGCCCCACCGACAAGATCACCGTGGATGGCGCCCCCTTGCCCGAGGCCGACCGCCCGCGGCTGTGGCTGTACCACAAGCCCAGCGGGCTGGTGACCAGCGCCAAGGATGAAAAAGGCCGCGACACGGTGTTCGACAAGCTCCCCGATGACCTGCCGCGCGTGATGAGCGTGGGCCGGCTGGATCTGACGTCCGAGGGGTTGCTTTTGCTGACCAATGACGGCGCATTGAAACGCAAGCTGGAATTGCCCGCCACCGGATGGCTGCGCAAGTACCGCGTGCGGGTCAAGGGCAAGCCCACCGATGCCGATCTGGCACCGCTGCGCCGCGGGATCGTGATCGATGGCGAACGGTTTCAGGCCATGGAGGCGACGCTGGACCGTCAGCAAGGCGCAAATGCCTGGCTGACCGTGGGCCTGCGCGAAGGCAAGAACCGTGAGATCCGCCGCGCCATGGCCGAAATCGGGCTTGAGGTGAACCGCCTGATCCGCGTGTCCTACGGGCCGTTCCGCCTGGGTGAGCTGAAGCCCGGCGCGGTCGAAGAAATCAAACCCCGGGTGCTGCGTGACCAGCTGGGGCTTGAGGCCGCGGTCGAAGGCCATGCCGTGGCCAAGGAAAAACCCAAGCGCCCCCTGCGCAAGAAACCCGCGCCGGCGCGCAGCAATTCGGCGAACCGGCCACAGGCATCAAAGGCGGGCGATGGCGTCACCGGCCGCCCGCCTAAGACGCCCCGCCCCCCGCGCCCGGCCCCGCGTCGCCCGCGCTAAGGCTTTCGCGTTCGATCAGTTTCGATTGCGCCATAAAGGCCAGAAACAGGAACGCCGGCAGGGCAAAGGTTTCAAACGTCACCCAGAATTCCGTCGATTGCGTGCGCCAGACGGCTTCATTGGCAAGCGCCATCAGCGCAAAGGCAGCCGCGATCCGCCGCGACAAGACCAGCCAGCCCAGATCCGACATGGGCAGCATCTCACCCATCAAGACCTTGAGCCAACCCTTGCCACGCAGCAACCCGATGCCCAGCGCAGCTGCGAAAAACCCGTACACCAACGTCGTCTTCATCTTGAAGAAGCGTTCATCGTTCAGCCACACCGTCAGCCCGCCAAAAACGATGACCATCACCGCGGTGAACACCTGTATCCGGCTGATGCGCCCGGTCAGCTTCCACAAGATCGCGATCGTGGCCAGCAACAGCGGCACGAACCCGGCCGTGACAACGATGAAACCATCGTAATCGCGTCCGGCGATGGTCCAGCTTTGGTCCTGTAGCCGCATATAGGCGATGAAGAACAGGATCGGGGGACCAAGTTCCAGCGCCTGTCTGAGCCATGGGTTGATGGGTTTTTCGGGCATCTGCGCTCCTGTCATCCGCCCAGTTCAACTATCACCGCGCCCGCGGCGATCAACCCCATCAGTGCCAATCGGCGTGGCCCGACCCGTTCGCCCAGAAACAGCCATCCGATCAGGGCCGCAAAAACCGTGGATGTTTCGCGCAAGACCGCCGCTTCGCCCACATTGTCCAAACGGGTTGCCAGCATGATCGACCCGAAACTGGCAAAGGCCACCAGCGCACCGAACAGGCCGCGCACCATCAACGGCCCCAGCGGTGGCCGGTCGGGCAACCGCCGGTAAAAGCGCAGCGCAATCAGGGGAAACAGCAGCCCGTCGATGAAAAAGAACCATGCCAGGAACGTAAACGGATCGGCCGTCGCCCGGATGCCGTAGGCGTCGTAGGTCGTGTAAAGCGCCACGAACAAGCCGGTCAGCACGGCAAACGCCAAGGCGGGCACCAAGCGGTCACGGTCGACGGTGACATGAACCATGTTGTAGGCAGCCAGCCCGTACAGGCCCGCCAAAAGCACCGCCACCCCCAGCCATTGCAGCGGGGCAAAGGTTTCGCCGAAAAGCAGATAGGCCCCGATGATGGCAAAAAGCGGCCCGGTGCCGCGCATCACCGGATAGACGACCGTGTAGGCCCCCCGGCGATAGGCCGCCAGCGTGGCCCATTTGTACAGCACATGAATGACGAACGCGCCGGCAAAGATGGGCCACATGTGCGGTTCGGGCCATGGCACGACAAACAGCGCAAAGGGCATGGCCAAGGCGGCATAAAAGGCATCGATGATCCCGCGGGCCAAAAGCGGGTCGTGGCGCCCTTTCTGCAAGGCACCGAAGACCGCGTGCAGCAACGCCGCCATCAAGGCCAGCGCCAGCGCCACGCGGCCGGCCGCGTCAGAGCCTTCGATGGAGGCGATCCAGGCGCTCATGGACGCAAAGCCATAGCCGGCGTGATCGCGATCAATCTATTCACACCCGCTATGGATGAATATCGAATTCATGCAATTCCGACCAGCGCTTTGGCGAAATCAGACGGGTCGAAAGGTTGCAAATCGTCAATCTGTTCCCCGACGCCGATGGCGTGGATCGGCAGGCCGAACCGGTCGGCCAGCGCCACCAGAACCCCGCCCTTGGCCGTGCCGTCGAGCTTGGTCATCACCAGCCCCGACACATCGGCCATCTTCTGGAACATCTCGACCTGGTTCAGCGCGTTCTGGCCGGTCGTGGCATCCAGCACCAACAAGGTGTTGTGCGGCGCGTCGGCATCGCGCTTGCGGATCACGCGCACGATCTTGGCCAGTTCTTCCATCAGGTCGGCCCGGTTCTGCAGACGGCCGGCGGTGTCGATCATCAACAGATCGGCGCCATCGGCTTCGGCGCGGACCATGGCATCATAAGCCAGCGCCGCCGGGTCCGAACCTTCGGGTGCGGTCAGCACCGGCACGCCGGCCCGGTCGCCCCAGATCTGCAACTGTTCCACCGCCGCGGCGCGAAAGGTGTCGCCGGCCGCGATCACCACGGATTTGCCCGCCGCCTTGAACTGGCTGGCCAGCTTGCCGATGGTGGTGGTCTTTCCCGATCCGTTCACACCGACCACCAGAACCACCTGCGGCTTCTTGGGATACAAGGGCAGCGGCCGCGCCACGGGTTCCATCACCCGGGCGATTTCATCAGCCAGCAAGCCCTTGATATCGCTGACCGACATCATCTTGCCATAGCGGCCTTCGGCCATGTTGGCGGTGACGCGCAGGGCGGTGTCGACGCCCATATCGGCTGTGATCAGCACCTCTTCCAACTGTTCCAGCATGTCATCATCGAGCGCACGGCGCGGCTCGGCCGCCCCCCGCCCCATCAACCGGCCGATCAGGCCAGGCTTGGCAATGGGGGGCTCTGGCGGTTGCGCGGCTTGGGCGGGCGGCGATGCCGGCGCGGTGTCGCGGGCGGGGGCCGGGGCCGGCGCGGGTTCGGGCGGATCCATGGGCTGTGGCGGGATGGGCGCGGGATCCTCTGCGACAACGGCATCGGGCGCGGCCGCCCCGTCTTCGATGATCGCCTCCAGCCCCGCGTCGATCTTGGAGGCGGATTTGAACATCCGGTCCTTCAGCTTTTTGAAAAAGGACATGGGCAGCGGGGCCTTTCGACGTCTGTCACGCGTTCTTTCACCTAATACGCCATCGGCGGGAAAGAAAGGCTTGCCGTGCAACCGCGTGCCGGGCGGGGGCCCGTGCAACCAGCCTAGATCGCGATGCCTTCGCGCCCGGCCAGATCGCAGAAAAACTGCCAGGCCACGCGGCCCGATCGCCCGCCGCGGGTGGCCTGCCATTCGATGGCCTCGGCCACCAGGCGCGTATCGGGCACCTGCACGCCGTAGGCGGCGCAATAGCCGCGGATCATGGCCAGGTATTCATCCTGCGTGCAGGGGTGAAAGCCCAGCCAGAGCCCGAAGCGATCGCTGAGCGAAACCTTTTCCTCGACCGCTTCGGATGGGTTGATGGCGCTCGAACGTTCGTTTTCGATCATGTCGCGCGGCATCAGGTGACGCCGGTTGGAGGTGGCGTAGAACAGCACATTGTCAGGCCGGCCTTCGACCCCGCCATCCAGCACCGCCTTCAGCGACTTGTAGTGCTGATCATCATGCGAAAAAGACAGATCGTCGCAAAACAGGATCACCCGCACCGGGGCGGCGCGCAACAAGGTCAACAGCCGCGCGATCGACGGCAGATCCTCGCGCTGAACCTCGACCAGTTTCAGATCCGGGGTCGCATCCAGACAGGCGGCGTGAACCGCTTTCACGAGCGAGGATTTTCCCATCCCCCGCGCGCCCCACAACAGCGCATTGTTGGCCGGCAAGCCGCGCGCGAATTGCGCGGTGTTGGCCAACAGCGTGTCGCGGGCCCGATCGACCCCGTGCAAAAGCTCCAGATCCACCCGGTTGACGCGCGCCACCGGGGCCAGGTGGTCGGGCGATGCGTGCCAGACAAACGCAGTGGCCGCGCGCCAATCGGGGGCCGTGGCGGGCGGCGGCGCCATGCGTTCCAGCGCCCCCGCAATGCGGGCCAAAAGATCATCTGTCATGGGTTCACAGCTCTTCGTTTTCGTCGAGAATGCCTTCGGCGCGCAGGCGGCGGATGCGGCCACGCTCGACCAGGCGCACCAACAGAATCGATATCTCGTAAAGCCCGTAGACGGCGGTGAACAAGATCAGCTGCGTGACCACATCGGGCGGCGTGACAAGGGCGGCCAAGGTCAAAATACCCACAACCGCCCATTTTCGCACATTGCCCAAACCCTCGGCGGTGACCAGCCCGGCCTTGCCCATCAACGTGAGCAGCACCGGCAGCTGGAAACACAGGCCGAAGGCAAAGATGAATTTCAACGCCAGATCCAGGCTTTCGCGCACCGAGCCCAGAAACACCGTCTGGATGCCGGTATCGACGGGGGCGGCGGGGTTCTGAAACGTCCCATCCCCCGCGATCAGATTGGCCAAGGCCGGGATCGCATCGGAAAAGCCGATGAAGAAATTCATCGCCAGCGGCGTGACGATGTAATGGGCAAAGGATGCGCCCAGCAAGAACAGCGCGGGCGATGCGATCAGAAAGGGCAAGATCGCGCCTTTTTCCGATTTGTAGAGCCCCGGTGCCACGAAACGCCAAAGCTGATGGGCGATCACCGGAAAGCTGACCGCAAAGCCCATGATGATCGAGATACGGATCAGCACAAAGAATTTTTCCTGCGGCGCGGTGAAGATCAGGCGCGCATCTTCGCCCCGGGCGCGCAGCACTTCGGCCAAGGGCTGCGAAATGAATTCCAGGATCGGCTCGGCCACGGTGAACATGGCCACCATGCCCACCACAAAGGCCATGACCGACCGGATCAACCGGGTGCGCAGCTCGGCCAGATGCTCGATCAAGGGGGCGGCGCTGTCTTCGATCTGATCGTCAGCGCTCATGATTTCGACGGGTCCACGGCTTCGGGGTCGGGCGTGGGCGTGGGCGCGCTGTCGGCCGCGACAGGGGCTGGCTTGGCTGCGGTGCGCGCATCCAGATCGTCGCGCAGCTTGCGCGCGTTGGACAGCTTTTCTTCGGCGATGCGGCGGGTTTCGCTGCCTTCGTCATACTTGGTGGGATCAAGGTTGAATTCGTCGCCCAAGCTGTCTTTCAGGGCACTCATGCCGGCTTTCTTGGGGTTGCTGGCATATTGCGCCGCACGCCGCAGGTCGCGGTTGATTTCGGTCATGCCCGTTTCGTCGGCGGCGTCATTCATGGCGCGCTGAAAATCCCGCGCCATGCCGCGCAGGCGGCCGGTAAATTGTCCCAGCTTCCGAAACATCATCGGAAGATCCTTTGGCCCCACGACGATCAGCGCAACCACACCGATCACCAGAAGCTCCATCCAGCCGATATCAGGCATGCGCGTCCCTGTTCAAAATCGCTCCCGCCCCGGTGGCACCCGGGGCACGGCGGGCGATCAGGCCTTGTCGCGATCGGTCGCGGGCGTCACGTCGCGCGCACGGCTGCTGCTGTCGGCGGCCGTGTTCGATGCATCCTCGATCTCGGCGGTCGAATCCTTCACGCCGCGCTTGAAGGCGGTGATGCCTTTGCCCACCTCGCCCATCAGGCCCGCGATCTTGCCGCGCCCGAAAAGCACGAGGACCACGATGGCAATCAGCAGCAGGCCGGCCGGTCCGATGTTGTTCAGCATGTCATTCTCCCTAACCCCGCGCGCCGAGATGATCCGGTGACGCGGCTCGCTTTTGGATTTCCGACACCATAGGTATGTTGTCCGCGCGCCAGATCAAAGCCCCATTTCACGCGACTTACCACCCCGCTCAGCGCTTTTTCGCGAACACAAAGCAGCGATCACGCCGCACCGTCAGCCAAAGCGGCGTGCCGGGCTTGGGCAAGAACACCGCAGGCACCGTGGCCTTCAGAATGCCGCCGTCGAAATCCATCCGGAATTCCACAAGGCTTTCATGCCCCATGAACCGGGCCCGCTCGACCACGCCGCGCGCGGGCGTGCCGTCTTGCGGGGTCGGATTGGGCCCGCGCCCGCCCCGGTCGAAATCGATCTTGACGTGTTGGGGGCGGAACACGATGTCGACATCGGTGCCATCGGGGTGCCCGGGTGCCAGAAACTGGCCAAATGCGGTGTCGACCAAGGCGCCCTGAACCGTGCCACGGATCACGTTGATATCGCTGAAAAAGGCCGCGGCGGCCTTGTCCGCGGGGGCATTGTAGATGTTGTAGGGCGCGCCCTTTTGCACGATCACCCCGTCGCGCATTAGCGCGATCTGGTCGGCCATGCGCATCGCTTCCTCGGGCTCGTGGGTGACCAGCACCACGGCGGTTCCCTCTTCCTTCAGCAGTTGCAGGGTTTCGTCGCGGATCCCGTCGCGCAGCCGGTTGTCGAGCCCTGAAAACGGTTCATCCATCAGCATGATCCGCGGTCGGGGCGCCAGGGCCCGCGCCAGCGCCACGCGCTGTTGTTCGCCGCCCGACAACATGTGCGGGGCCTTGTCGGCATAGCCGGCCAGATCGACCCGTTCGAGCAGCTCACCCACACGGCGGGCCACATCCGCTTTTGGCCCGGTCAGGCCGAACCCCACGTTCTGTCCCACACTCAGATGCGGAAACAGGGCAAAGTCCTGAAAGATCAAGCCCACACCGCGCGCCTCGGGCGGCAGATGGATGCGATCGTCAGACAGCGCGACGCCGTCGGCACGCACCGTGCCTGACACCTGACGCTCGACGCCCGCGATCACGCGCAAGGTGGTGGATTTGCCGCAGCCAGACGGACCCAGCAGGCATAGCACCTCGCCGGCGCGAACCGTGAAGCTGACGTTGCGCACCACTTCGCGCCCGTCGAACCGACAGGTGATCATCTCCACTTCCAGGCGCGGGGTGTGTGCCATCGCCACCAAAACCCGATCAAATCCATCAGAAAACCGAGCTAACAGCCGCACCGCAGGCTGGCAAGCCAGCCCGCGGCCCGAAGATCAGATCGTGGCGCTGGTCTGGCCGCCATCCAGCAAGATGTTCTGCCCGACGATGAAGCCCGCGTGTTGCGAACACAGGAACGCACAGGTGGCCCCGAATTCGGTGATGGTGCCGTAGCGCCCCGAGGGGATGGATTTGCACCGGATCTTGCGCGCTTCGTCCAGCGATACGTTCTGGGCGCTGGCCACGCCCTTTTCCAAAGCGACCGCGCGATCGGTGTCGTGCGATCCGGGCAACAGATTGTTGACCGTCACACCATAGCCCGCCACCTGTCGGGCGGTTCCGGCCACGTAGCCGGTCAGACCGGTGCGGGCCGCATTCGACAGGCCCAGCTGCGGAATCGGTGCCTTGACCGATTGCGATGTGATGTTGACCACCCGGCCCCAACGCCGCTCGATCATCGCGGGCATCAAGGCCGTCATCAAGGCGATGGGGGTCAGCATGTTGGCATCGAGCGCACGGATGAAATCGTCACGCGTCCAATCCGACCACATTCCGGGCGGTGGGCCACCCGCGTTGGTCACCAAGATGTCGATGTCGCCTGCCGCCGCCAGCACGCGGGCGCGATCGTTTTCTTGTGTGATGTCGCCGGCAATGGCGGTCACCGACACGCCGTAGCGGCTGCGGATGTCTTGGGCCGTGGCCTCCAGCGTTTCGGCCCCGCGTGCGTTCAGCACCAGATCGACCCCCGCCTCGGCCAGCGCTTCGGCGCACCCCCGGCCCAGACCCTTGGACGACGCGCACACAAGTGCCCGCTTTCCTGCGATCCCCAGATCCATGCGTTTCCTCCTCGTTGCAATGACGGCGCTGTCCTAGCAGCGCCTTGCGCCAACAGCCAGCCTTGACCGCCCCTGCAACGGCATCTATCAAAAGATTAATATTTCTGTTCTAAAGATTTTGCATGACCTACCCGATTTCCCTGACCGGTCTTGGCACCTATCCCGCCGGCGATTTTCGCGCGCAAAGCGGCGCCAACGAAGGCCATCCGATCGGCCTGGGCCCCATCGCTGTTCCGGGCGACACCTATCGCCTGGTGCGGGGGGCGCGGATGGCGCGGCTGATCACCACCGACCACGCCACGCAAGGGCTGATGGTCGCACCCGGGTCCGAGGTAGGCGCACCGGGTGACAGCATGGCCATCGTGGCTTGCCACACGCTGATGGATGACACCGGGGCCGTGGTCGAACTGCTGGTCTTGCACCACGACAGCGCGCTTGCGGGCGCGATGCTGCATCTGTTGCCGCTGTCGCCGCTGCGGCACGGGGTCGAATATGAGCTGATCGGATCTGCGCCGGCCGCCCCGCCCGAGCGTCTGGGGTATATGTGTTCCGATGGGTTCTTTGCCGGCACCCACCTGACGCTGGCCGATGGCCGGCAGGCACCGGTGGAACAGCTGCGCCCGGGCGATCTTTTGCTGACGCGCGAGCGCGGCGCGCGCCCCATCCGGTCGATGGCCCATCGAACCTGCCGCGCGACCGGAAGCGCGGCGCCTGTCTTGATCACACGGGGCACCCTCAATGCGCTGCGCGACCTGCGGCTTGGCCCCGATCACAGGCTGTTCATCTGGCAGCGCCCCGACGCGCCGGGTCTGGGCCGGGCCGAGCTTCTGGTCAGGGCCGCATCCCTGATCAACGGGGTCACGGTGTTGCACGACGAAGGCGGGTATCTGAACATCCACGAGATCCAACTGGACACCCCCGCAATTGTGTTCGCCGAAGGGCTGGCGGTGGCAAGCCAGCGCACCCCCACCCTTGGCAGACCCGCAACAGGCCCCGAGCCGCGGTGGTACGAAGGGCCGCGGGCGGCGGCGCTGGCCGAAACCCCGCGCCCGCGGCACGTTCCCCCCGCGACCGCCGAACAGGGTCACGGCCATGGGCCAGACATGGCCCAGGCACGGCCGCGGGGTTGACCCGCGCCGGGCAGGGGCGCATCGGCTGACGCGCGGCGATTGCCCCCGCCTGTGTGCATCGCTATATCGCGCCCATGTTGGACACCGC
>JBEAQJ010000070.1:0-22464 GCA_041163945.1 Pseudomonadota bacterium | reverse complement strand
TGGTCGAAGGTGCGACAGGGCTGGCGCGCGCCTTCGGCGTCAGCGAAACCGTGATCGGCCTGACGGTCGTGGCCGTGGGCACATCCTTGCCGGAACTGGCCACCAGCGTTGTCGCCGCGCGCCGCGGCGAGGCGGGATTGGCGCTTGGCAATGTGCTGGGCTCGAACGTGTTCAACATTCTGGCGATCTTGGGCCTGACCGCCGCCATCGTGCCGATCCCCGTGCCGGCAGATCTGTCGATGCTGGATCTGGGATTGGTCGCCGGAACCGCGCTGTTGCTTCTGGCTGTGCTGGCCCTTGGACGGATCGGGCGGGGGATGGGGCTTGTGTTCCTTGCCATCTATGCGGGCTACATCGGCTGGATCTCGCTTCACGCTGCGTGAAATTTGGGCGTGTGGTCGGCAGGAACGCCGCCCTGTCACGCAAAGTCGGGCTTGCCCCGTGCCCAAGCGCCACGCCCCCTTGCGGGCCGGGTCGAACGGCTTAGGTTGTGGCTCGTGCCAATGCCAGCAGAAGGTTCCCATGCCCCATCACATCGCCTTTGTTCTGCGCCACGGCTTGATCGGATTTATGCTGGCGCTTGTCTTCGTTGCGCTGTTGCTGGCCTTTGACGTTGCGGGCCTGTGGCATTTGGTGACCCACACGGCCGAAGGGCCGCTGGCGGTGACGATGTTGGTGGTGTTTTTCACCATCACCTTCGGGGCCGTGCAAATCGGCTACCAGATCATGATGCTGGGCGATGATGACGATGATGACGATGATCCCGGGGGACGGCGCGACACCGCCTTTCAGCGCGATGCGATCCCGGTGCGGGTGCGCGATGGGGATCGGCGGCCGTGATCGCGCCCATCCCTCTGGCATAGCGCCCGTCAAAGCGCCGCGGTTTCAGTGACGGGGACCGCAGCAACCGTGGAGGCGTGAATTCCCGAGGACCTGTTTGAACAGGTGGGCGCCAGGTAACCGGACCAGGATCCGGCCAGAGCCAGCCCCCTCGGAAATGCTTAAGGCCACCGGAATTTTGCCACAGGCACGTGAAGAGCAGACCCGTCATCCTTCAGATAAGCTGCCGTGGGCGTGCTGGCAAGTGGGTGGCCCCCGCTTGCCTTTGTTCGTGTAATGTTCCAGTTTGGCATCATGCCGACGTTGCCCCAGATCCCCGATGCGCTTGCGCCCGGCCAGCTGTTGGCCCGCGGCGTCTGCCGCCATTTGCGGAGCCTCGATTTCGTCAGCCTGCAGGAATTCACGCCCGAGCGGGGCAAGCGGCTGGATGTCATGGCGTTGGGCCCGAAGGGCGAGCTGTGGATCGTCGAATGCAAATCCTCGCGTGCGGATTTCACATCGGACGGGAAATGGGGCGGGTATCTTGAATGGGGGGATCGCTATTTCTGGGCCGTGGATGCGGCGTTTCCCACCGATCTTTTGCCCGATGGCACCGGCCTGATCATCGCCGATGCCTATGACGCGGCGATCGTGCGGCTTGGTCCGGAAACCAAGCTGGCCGCGGCGCGCCGGCGCGCGGTGATCCAGCGCTTTGCCCGCCACGCTGCGCTGCGCCTTCAGGGGCTGCGCGATCCCGGCGCGGGATACGGGGACAGCTAGCGCTTTTGTTTGGTCATGTTGCGCGCCAGCGCCGCGGCCGCGCGCAGTTCATCGGCGATTTCTTCGGCTTCTTCCGGTTCGAAATCGAGCGGCAGATCCACGCCATCGCCTTCGACATAGATACGCACCATGCCAAGTGTGGTTGGCCCGATCTGAAGGTTGGCCGCGATCTCGCTTTCCTTGTTGATGCCCATGGGCCCCATCTCCGACTGATGGGGCCGAGGTAGCCGCAGACGGCGCCAAGCGCAAGCAAAGTGCGGCCCGCTTCAGATCGGGCGATGCCGACGCCCATTCCGGGCAATGGCGGCAGCGCTCACTCGACGATGCGGAATTCCCGCAGCTGCCGGCGGGTCTGGCTGTCAAAGACCCGGATCAGACCATCATCCCCCACGATCACGCTGTAGCCATCGATCACGCTGATGCTCACCGCGCCCACGCCGTCGGGCAGCACGAAATCGCCGGGTGCCACGTGCAGTGGTGCTGGCGTGTCGTTCAGCCGGATGACAAGCAGCGTCACGATGGTTATGACGCCAAGGATCATCACCGCGGTCAGCACGCTCACCAGCCCTTTGAGAAAACGCAACGCGTTGGGCAGCGGTTCGGGCAATTCCGCGTCAGGGGGCGTTTTCATGGGTTGGACCACTCGCATCGTTACGGTCCTGATCGGCCCGGACCCGGCCAGCCGCCTTGATAAGGCACTGGGCGACGCCGTGCCAGAGGCCGAAGCGCTAAGCCGGTCGCGCCTGTCGCGGCTGATCGCCGATGGGTCCGTGGCCATCAATGACGCGGTTGTCACCGATCTGCGCGCCCGGGTGGCCGAAGGCGACCGCGTGACCATCACCGTGCGCGATGCGATCGATCCCGACACCGCCCCCGAAGCCATCGCCTTGTCGATCCTGCACGAAGATGACGATCTGATCGTCATCGACAAGCCGGCCGGCATGGTCGTGCACCCCGCCCCCGGGTCGCCCGGCGGCACCTTGGTCAATGCGCTGCTGCATCATTTCGGCGGCCAGCTGTCGGGTGTGGGCGGCGAAAAGCGCCCCGGCATCGTGCATCGCATCGACAAGGATACCAGCGGGCTGCTGGTCGTGGCGAAATCCGACCGCGCCCATCATGGTCTGGCCGCACAGTTCGCCGATCACACCATTGCGCGCGAATACATCGCGCTTTGTCACGGGGTGCCGGATGCCGGCGATCCGCGATTGAACGGCGTGCGCGGTGTGAATTTCGAACCGGGCGGCGTTTTGAAGATCACCACCCAGCTGGCGCGTCACAAGACCGACCGCCAGCGGCAAGCGGTGTTGTTTCAGGGCGGCCGCCATGCCGTCACCCGCGTCCGCGTCGAAGAGGCGCTGGGCCCCTTGGCGCGCGTGTCGTGCCGGTTGGAAACGGGCCGCACCCACCAGATCCGCGTGCATATGGCCCATGTGGGCCATGCGTTGTTGGGCGACCCGGTCTATGGCGGCCGTCGGCGCGTATCCGACAAGCAGGTGGGCGCCGATCTGGCCCAGGCGTTGAACGGGTTTTCGCGCCAGGCGCTGCATGCCGCGCGATTGGGCTTCGTGCATCCCGTCACCGGGGCCGACATGGCATTCGTGGCCGATTTGCCCGCCGATATGGCCGATCTGTTGCAGCGCTTGCGTGCTGCGGGTCTGTAACAGCGGCACACGTGTCGGTGATCTCACGCAAACGCGACTTGCCGCGCCGGTCGGGTGGGGCCAAGATCTGAACCCAACCGTTCACTTTCGCCCCTTGACGAAAAGTTAACCCGGTTTACATGCATGTCATTGGAACCTGATAGGGGGTCCGTACCCATGACCAGTTATGCCAATCTCCCGGCGCCGTCGCCGGAACAGGGCCTGAACCGTTATCTTCAGGAAATCCGGCGTTTTCCGATGCTGGAGCCCGAAGAGGAATACATGCTCGCCAAGCGCTGGGTCGAAGATCAAGATCGCGAGGCGGCGCATCGTCTTGTCACCTCGCACCTGCGGCTGGCGGCCAAGATCGCCATGGGCTACCGCGGCTACGGCTTGCCGCAAGCCGAGGTCATTTCCGAGGCGAATGTGGGCCTGATGCAGGCGGTCAAGAAATTCGACCCGGAAAAAGGCTTTCGGCTGGCCACCTATGCGATGTGGTGGATCCGGGCGGCGATCCAGGAATACGTTCTGCGGTCCTGGTCGATGGTCAAGCTGGGCACCACGAGTGCGCAGAAGAAACTGTTTTTCAACCTGCGCAAGGCAAAAGCCCGCATCGGCGCCTTGGAAGAAGGCGATCTGCGCCCCGAAAACGTCGCCCGCATCGCCCATGATCTGGGCGTGACCGAGGATGAAGTGGTTTCGATGAACCGGCGGCTGTCGGGGGGCGATGCATCGCTGAACGCCACCATCGGCGCCGACGAAGACGGCACGACCCAGTGGCAGGATTGGCTGGAAGACACCGACGCCGATCAGGCCCATGACTATGCCGAGCGCGAGGAATACGAAAGCCGCATGGCGCTGATGACCGATGCCATGGCGGTGCTGAACGCGCGCGAACGCGATATCCTGTCCCAACGGCGCCTGCGCGATGATCCCGTGACGCTGGAGGATCTGTCGGCCACCTACAATGTCAGCCGCGAACGCATCCGCCAGATCGAGGTGCGCGCCTTTGAAAAGCTGCAAAAGCGGATGCGCGAGCTGGCCAAGGAACAGGGGATGCTGACCAGCGCCTGACGTGGCGGGCGGTCGATCTTGTGCGGCGCGGGGTTCGGCCCGCGCCGTTTTTCATTCGTGCTTGCCGCGCGCCCCCGTGCCCCGCTACCAAGGTGCCAAAACACGGGAGAGACCCCCATGACCGACCACATCCGCTGGGGCATTCTCGGCGCTTCGGGCTTTGCGCAGAAGATCATGGCCCCGGCCCTGAACGAAGCGCGAAGGTCGCGCCTTGTGGCGCTGGCCACCCATGATCCGGCCCGCGCCGAACCTTTTGCGGCCATCGCGCCGGGGCTGCGTGTGCACGACAGCTATGACGCGCTTCTGGCCGATCCCGGCATCGACGCGGTCTATATTCCCCTGCCCAATGCGCTGCATGTCGAATGGTCGATCCGCGCCGCACGGGCGGGCAAGGCGGTGTTGTGCGAAAAACCCATCGCGCTTTGCGCGGCCGATTTCGATGCCCTGATCGCGGCGCGCGACGCCACCGGCTGCCTGATCGCCGAAGCATGGATGCCGGCCCACCATCCGCAATGGGCATTGGTGCGTGACCTGATCGCCGAAGGCGCGCTGGGCACGCTGCACACGGTCACGGGCGTGTTCACCTATGGGCTGGATGATCCCGGAAATATTCGGTTGTCGGCCGATCTGGCCGGCGGCGCGCTGCGCGATGTGGGGGTCTATCCGATCGGCAGTTTTCGGTTCGCCACCGGGCTTGAGCCCGAAATCCTGTGGGCCGATGCCTTCATCGAAGGTGGCGTTGACACCTCGGCCTGGGTGCAGGCCCGCGCGGGCGCGACGCGCTTTGGCTTTCATGTCTCGATGCGGGCCACCCGCTACCCATCCATGGTCTTCGAGGGCAGCCGGGCCCGGCTGTCGGTGGTGGCGCCCTTCAACCCCGGTCAATATGGTCAAGCCGATGTGATCGTGTCGGCCGATGATGCGCCGACGCGCGTTCATGCCTTTCCCGATGCGCGGCAATACGCGCGTCAGGTCGAAGCCTTTGCCGCCAGCCTTCTCGACGGGGTCGAATTCGCCTATCCTCTGGAGGCTGCGCGCGGCACCCAGGTCGCGCTGGATGGCGTGTTCGCATGGCTGGAACAGAAAGGTAATGTGTATGGATCGTAACGAGGATGCGAATCTGGCGGGGCGGCTGAACGGGGAACAGCCCGAAACCCCCAAGGACGCGATGGGTCAGCGCCTGCTTTACATGGTGCTGATCTGGGTCATGCTGAGTGTCGCCCAGACGGTGCTGACGCTGCTGACCGTGGTGCAATTCGTGATCATGCTGGTCAACACCGGCGAAAAGAACCAGCGCCTGGCCAATTTCGGCACCGATCTGGGCATCTGGATGGCCAAGGCCGCGCGCTATCAATCGGCCGCGTCCCAGGTCAAACCCTGGCCCTGGACCGATCTGGATTGACGCAAGGCGCCCGCGGCCCATCTGATGGCGCGACCATCCCGCCACAGGAGCACTTCCGATGTCAGACGACGCGCCGATCATCGCGCAAAAATCCCCCTTTGCGGTCGAGGTGACCGAAGGCAAGACCTATTTCTGGTGCAGCTGCGGCCGCTCGCAAAGCCAGCCGTTTTGCGACGGTTCGCACAAGGGCACATCGTTTGCCCCGCAGAAATGGACCGCCCAAAAGGATGGCCGCGCTTTTTTCTGTGGCTGCAAGGCCAGCGCCAAGGCCCCGATGTGCGATGGGTCGCACAATCGCCTGTAGGTGATCGGTGGGGGCGGATGGGGGGCCTTAGCCCTCCATCGCCTCCAGCTCGTCGATGAAGCCCTCGATCATCGACAAGCCCTTGTCCCAAAACGCCGGGTCGCTGGCATCCAGACCGAAGGGCGCCAACAGGGCCTTGTGATGCTTGGAACCGCCTGCCTTGAGCATGGCGAAGTATTTCTCTTCGAACCCGGGCGCGCCCTCGGCATAGACGGCGTATAGCGCGTTCACCAGCCCGTCGCCAAAGGCATAGGCATAGACGTAAAAGGGCGAATGCACGAAGTGCGGGATATACGCCCAAAAGCGGTCATAGCCTTCCATGAAATCGAACACAGGCCCAAGGCTTTCGGCCTGCACGCTCATCCACAGCGCGCCGATGTCGTCGGGGGTCAATTCGCCGGCCCGCCGGGCTTCGTGCAGCTTGCATTCGAAATCGTAGAACGCGATCTGGCGCACGACGGTGTTGATCATGTCCTCGACCTTGCCGGCCAGCAGCACCTTGCGCGTGGCCGGGTCCGTGGCCTCGGCCAGCATTTTGCGAAAGGTCAGCATCTCGCCGAACACGCTGGCGGTTTCGGCCAGCGTCAGCGGCGTGGCCGACAGCAATTCGCCCTGTTCGGCGGCCAGCCGCTGGTGCACCCCATGCCCCAGCTCATGGGCCAGCGTCATCACATCGCGCGGTTTGCCCAGGTAATTCAGCATGACATAGGGGTGCACATCGCTGACCGTGGGATGGGCAAAGGCGCCGGGCGCCTTGCCGTCCTTGACGGCGGCATCGATCCAGCCTTGGGTGAAAAACGGTTCGGCCAGCGCGGCCAGATCGGGGTGGAAACCGGCATAGGCCCGGCTGACCAGCGCGCGCGCGTCGTCCCAAGCGAAAATCCGGGTCTCTTGCATCGGCAAGGGTGCGTTGCGATCCCAGATTTGCAACCGGTCCAGACCCAGCCATTTTGCTTTCAGCGCGTAGTAGCGGTGCGACAGGCGCGGATAGGCTGCGACAACGGCATTGCGCAGCGCCTCGACCACCTCGGGTTCGACGTGGTTCGACAGGTGACGGCCCATTTGCGGGCTGGGCAGTTTGCGCCAGCGATCCGCGATTTCCTTTTCCTTGGCCAGCGTGTTGTGCACGCGCGCAAACAGCGGCAGCTTTTCGCCAAAGCCCTTGGCCAAGGCCCGCGCGCCTGCCTCGCGCCGGGCGCGGTCGGGGTCTGTCATCAGGTTCAGCGTCGCTTCGATGCCCAGGCTGTCGCCTGAAACCTCGAACTGCATGCCGGCGATGGTTTCATCGAACAGCTTGTTCCAGGCACTGGCACCCACCACCGACTGATCGTGCAAAAAGCGCTCCAGCTCGTCCGAAAGCTGATAGGGGGCCATGGCGCGCATGCGGTCAAAAACCGGGCTGTAACGGTCAAGATCGGCGTCTTCGCCGAATACCGCGCGGTAGTGCGCTTCCGGGATGCGGTTGAACTCAAGGCTGAAGAACACCAGCCCGGCCGTGCAGGCGGTGATCCGATCTTGCATGTCGGACATGAACTTGGCCCGATGCGGGTCGGTGGTCTGCTGGTAGTAGCGCAGCCCGGCATAGGACATGATCCGCCCCGCCACCCGGTCGATCGTTTCATAGCGGCGCACGCAGGCCAGCATCGCCGCACTGTCGAGCGTGGCCAGCGTTCCCGCGTAGTTTTGCGCAAAGGCTGTGCATTCCTCCTCCAGCCAGGCCAGGTCGCGTTGCAACTCGGGCGCGTCGGGGGCGGTGTAAAGATCGGACAGATCCCATTCGGGCAACGGCCCAAGCGGCGCGCCCCCCGCATCCGTAACGGCATCACGGGCAATCTGGGCAAAGGCAGACGTGGGCATGGCGAACCTCATGACAGGGATCTTTCCCCCGATATGCCCCTTTGGTCCCGCGGTCTCAACCCGGGGTGGGGGCCAGATTGGTGTTCGGGCCCGAATTTCACGCGCCCAGCAGCCCAATCAACCGACCCCGGCGGGCCAAGCCCTGTGCCATGGCGTGATCAAATTTCGACCGGGTCGGGCGGTATGTTGGTGTCGGGCGCGGGATCGGGCAGGGGCGGGGCGTCGGGCGCGCGTCGGATCAAGATGTCGCCATTGGGCAGTCGTTCGGGCAATTCGTAATGCGACAGATCATCGATCAGCGCGCCCAGGCGCTCCAAAAGCGGCAGCACCTCGTTTGACAAGAAGGGCTCGATTTCGCCGCGCAGCCCGTCCAGAAGGCGCCGTGCGCCTTCATCGAGCAACTCCAGCCCGCGGCGCAGATCCGGCGCCGGCTCTTCGGCAAGGGCCGGGGGGGACAGGCCCAGCAGCAACGCCAGAAAAACGGCCGCGAGACTTGTGGATCGCATGGTCAAACCCTCCCTTTCCCTGCCGGTCATATGGGGATGGAGGGTGGCGATGTCACCCCACGCGGTCCGGGCGGCCCGGTGGATGGGCACGGTGTTGCGGGCCGCGTTCCGAAATCTCTTCCCAGGCGCGGTTGATCGCGATCAGCCGCCGTTCGGCCAGCTTCATCGCCTCTTCCGGCACGCCGCGTGCCATCATCCGGTCCGGATGGGTCGCGCGCACGGCGGCCCGCCATGCGGCGCGAATATCGGCCAGCGACATCTCGGGGCTGACGCCCAGCACGGTGTAGGGATCGGGGGCTTGCCCGGCCACATGGGCGGCGCGGATGCGGCGAAAGGTGGTGTCGCTCAGGCCAAAGATATCGGACACGCGGGCCAGGAACGCGTCTTCGGCCGGGTGGTAGGCCCCATCGGCGGTGGCGATGTGAAACAGCCCCCCCAGCAGATCGGACAACACCCCGTCGCGCCCATGCCCGCGAAACATGCGCGCGATGCGCCGGGCATAGTCTTCGAAACCGGCCACATCCTCGCGCGCCAGGTTGAACACCCGCGCGGCGGCGCGTTCCTCGGTGGCGGGGATGTGGAACACCTGCCGAAAGGCGGTGACTTCGTCGCGGGTGACATGCCCATCGGCCTTGGCCATCTTGGCCGACAGGGCGATCACCGCGATGGTGAAGGCCACCGATCGTTCGGGCGGGCTGCGCAAGCGCTCAAAGACCGCAGACAGGCCTTCGCCCTTGGTCAGGGCGGCCAGCGCGTCTTGAATGCGAGACCAGAGCGACATGGGCCTTGTCCTATCCCAAACGGACCCGTCCTGTCAGCGCAAAGCGCATCCGATCAGAGCAATTTCTGCATCAAGACCAGATCGTGCCAACGCCCGAATTTCCACCCAACCTGCGGCAGGCGTGCGATCTGGCGATAGCCCAGCGCAGCGTGAAACGCCGCGCCGGCATCATTTTCGCCGGCCACGCCCGCGATCATGGAATGGATATCGGCCGCCCGCGCGTGGTCTTCGGCGGCCGTCATCAGCGCCCGGCCCAGCCCCGCGCCGCGCGCGTCCTGGGCCACATGGATGGAATGTTCCATCGTAAAGGCATAGCCTGGCCCGGCCCGAAACGGGCCATAGATCACAAAGCCCACGACCCGGCCGCCGGTTTCGGCCACGAAGCAGGGCTGTTGGCCGATCTGTGCCGCCAGCGCGCTGGGGTCTTTCTGGGCGGTGGTGAAGGTCTGCGCCGTGTCGCGGATCACATGGTTCCAGATCGCGGCGATGCTGTCGGCGTCGCGGGCGTCGGCCTTGCGGATCACAGCACCACCTCGCCCTGCGGGGTGGCGATGCGGGCCTCAATCCGCGGGGCCTGGGCCGGCACGACCAAGACGCGCGGATCGTCGATCAAACCGGCCAGGGCCGCGCGCAACGCCGGTGCTTGCGGCGAAAACAACGTCAGCCCCACCAACCTTGCGCCCCGGTCAGTCAGGCGCGGCGCGGGATGGGCGCTGCCCTGCCAGGCGATCAGGGCGGGGAAAAGCCCGTCAAAAGGCAGCCGCCCATCGGTGGGCACCGCCATGCGCCAGCGCAGATCGGCGCGCGCCAGGTCCCAAGGCCGCCCCGTGCCCGCGGGTGCATGGGCCAGCGCCGCCTCCAGGTCGGCGCAGCGGCAGATCCATGTCGTGGTGCGCGGCGGGCCGGAAAAACGGTCCAGATCGAACCAGCGCGGTTGCGCCGGGGCCTGTCCGGCGGGATCGATGGCGATCACCTCCAGATATTCGGCGCCCAGCGACATTAGCTGATTGTGGGTGCCCATGTGCGGATGCTGCCCGCCGGGTTGCAGCGGCAGGCCCAGCGCGGCCTCGACCGTGGCCGCGCCCTTGCCCAGGTCGGTGGCCGACACCGCGATATGGTCGAGAACCAGCATGACTGTCGCCCTTTGTCCCAAAGCTGTCGCCCTGCGCCTTGCAAGCGCGCCCCGTTGGCTTTTCTGTCGCCATCATGTCCGACGTCAAGACCGCGCTGCGCCAATCGGCCTATGCCGCCCGCAAAAGGGCGTTCGATCTGCGCGATCACACCGGCGCGGTTCCGGCCGCGACCGCCCATCTTCTGGCCGAGATCGGCCCCCCCGCAGGCCGGATCATCGCCGGCTATCTGCCGATCCGCACCGAGATCGACCCCCGGCCCGCCATGGGGGCGCTGCATCAAGCCGGGGCGCAGATCGGGGTGCCGGTGATCGTCGGGGCGGGGCTGGCGCTGGAATTCCGGCGCTGGACCCCCGAGGCGGCGCTGATCCCCGGCCCGTTCGGGGCCCTGATCCCCGAAACGGGCCCGAACGTCATCCCCGACACGCTGATCGTGCCGCTGGTCGGGTTCGATGCGGCCTGCAATCGGCTGGGCTATGGCGGGGGTTTTTACGACCGCACGCTGGCACAGCTGTCGGCACGGGGTCCGGTACGCAGTCTGGGCTTTGCCTTTGGCGCGCAGCACCTGCCGTCGCTGCCGGTCGAACCCACCGATGTCGCACTGCACGCCATCGTGACCGAAGCCGGTGTGATCCGCCCCCCAGCGTAACGGGTGTGTCGCACGCGCCCCGTGCCCGGCGAAAATGCACCAGCTTCGATAGGCTGACGGCCCCTGATCACCGCCGCGCAGCCCAAACGCCTGAAACCTGCCTATCGTCTTGCACGCGACACGGTGCGCCGGACGGCTGAACGGCATATCCAGGCCGGCGTCTTGACCCACAGGTCGCGCCGGGCGACTAATCGTGGCCAAGGGACGGGGCGCAAGCGCCGGACTGTCGCTGTCTTCAGAACCGTCGGGGCGCGCCCATGGGCACCGATTATGCCATCATCGGCGGCGGGATCGTCGGTCTTTCGCTCGCCTGGGGCCTGCTGTCGCGCGGCAAAACGGTCACGGTCATCGATGGCGATGACGGGGCGTTTCGCGCAAGCCGGGGCAATTTCGGGCTGATCTGGGTGCAATCCAAGGGGCTGGACCAGCCCCAATATGCCCGGTGGTCGCAGCAATCGGCCGCGATCTGGGCCGATTTCGCGGCCGAACTTGGCGACAACACCGGCCTGGCTGTGCCCTTGGAACAAAAGGGTGGATTTGATCTGCATTTCTCGGAAGAGACGTTGCAGGCGACCCGCGATGCCTACGACACGCTCAAGGCGCAGCTGGGCGGCGATTATCCCTTCGAGGTGTTGGGTCACAATGCGCTGCGCAAGGAAGAACCGCATATCGGCCCCAAGGTCGTGGGGGCCATCCTGCACCACCAGGATGGGCATGCAAACCCGTTGAAACTGCTGCAGGCCCTGGTTGCCGATGTGCGGCGGATGGGGGGGGTGTTTCTGACCGGCAAGACGGTGATCGCGGTGACAAAACCTGATGCCTTCTGCATCGACTGCGCCGATGGTACCAGGCTGGTTGCGGGCCGGGTGATCTTGGCGGCGGGTCTTGGTGCGGCCCAGCTTGGACCTTCCATGGGGTTCAAGGCCCCGATCCGCCCCCAGCGCGGGCAGGTCCTGATCACCGAGAAACTGCCAAAACTGATCAACCGCCCCTCACCGATTGCCCGGCAGGTCGACGAAGGCGGTATCCAGATCGGGGCCACGAACGAAGAGGTCGGCCATGACGACCGCGTGACGCGGCCCGGCTTGTCGCGATTGGCGGCCGATGCCATCGCCGCCTACCCGGCGCTGGCGCATGCACAGCTGGTGCGCAGTTGGGGTGCCTTGCGGGTGCTGTCGCCCGATGGGCTGCCGATCTATCAACAAAGCGCCGAAATGCCCGGGGCCTTTCTTGTCACCTGCCACAGCGGTATCACGCTTGCCGCGGCCCACGCCCGCCTGTTGCCCGACTGGCTGGAAGCCACCCCAGCCGCCCCCGATCTGGAGGTCTTTGGTGAAGCCCGTTTTGCCGTTTCTTGAGCTGGAGGTCGGCCCGCGCGTGCCAGTCACATGTGACGGGGTCGCGCTGGATCTGCCGCTGGGCGCGAACCTGGCCGCGGCGCTGTTGGCAGCCGGTATCGACGTGTTTCGCCATACCCCCGTTTCGGGCGCCCCGCGCGGGCCCTTTTGCATGATGGGGGCCTGTTTCGACTGTCTGGTCGAGATCGCGGGCACGACACGGCAGGCCTGCATGGTCGAGGTGACGGCCGGTCTTGACATCCGCAGACCGAATATGGGCCGCGATGCAGGAATTTGATCTGGCCATCATCGGGGCGGGGCCCGCCGGCATGGCCGCCGCGCATGAGGCCGCCGGCCTGGGGCTGCGTGTCGTGCTGCTGGATGAACAGCCGCGGCCGGGCGGCCAGATCCACCGCGATGTGGATCGGGTGGCCGGGGCGCGTGCAGATCGGCTTGGCCTGGATTATCGTCATGGGCTGCGCCTGACGGCGGCCCTGCGGCAGGCCGATATCCACCATCTGGCCGGCGCGGTGGTCTGGGCGATCGAAGATGGGTTTTGCCTGTCCTACACCCGGAACGGACAGGCCGGACAGGTCACGGCCGCGCGGGTCGTGCTGGCCACCGGCGCGCTGGAACGGCCCATGCCGCTGCCGGGCTGGACGTTGCCCGGCGTGATGATGGCGGGTGCGGGCCAGATTCTGCTCAAGCAATCGGGCGTTGCGGCGCGCCGCGCGGTGCTGGTGGGGGCGGGGCCGCTGCTTTACCTTGTGGCGGCCCAGATGGTGCGGGCAGGCACGCCGCCCCTGGCCTTGGTGGAAACCCCGACCGGGGCCGACCGGTGGCGCGCGCTGCGCCATCTGGCGGGTGCGCTGCGCGGGTGGCGCGATCTGGTCAAGGGCGCGGCCATGCTGGCCGTGATCGCGCGCGCCCGTGTGCCGCGGTTCCCCGCCGCAACCGACATCGTGATCGAAGGCAAGACAGGCCCGGATGCCCTGCGGTTCACCAGCCGGGGCCGGGCGCAGCGCATCCCGTGCGACATCGTTTTCCTGCATCATGGGGTTGTGCCCGACACGCAGGCGGCCCGGTCGCTTGGCGTGCGCCATCTTTGGCACCCGCAACAGGCCTGTTTTGTCCCGCAGCTGGATGACTGGGGCGGCACCGATGTGCCGGGTGTCTATATCGCGGGTGATGGCGGCGGGATCGGTGGGGCCGGGGCCGCCGAAATTGCCGGGCGGCTGGCCGCGCTTCGGCTGGCGGAGGATGCGGGGCGCATCACCCAAGCCCAGCGCGACCACCGGGCGAAGCCCCTGCGCGCGGCCCTGTCACGTGCCTTGGCGCTGCGGCCGTTTCTCGATGCCGCGTTTCCCCCATATGCTGCGGCACTGGCCCCGGCCGACGACACCGTGGTTTGCCGCTGTGAAGAGGTGACGGCGGGCACGATCCGCGACCATGCGCGGCTGGGCTGTCTTGGGCCAAACCAGGCCAAGGCCTATGGCCGCGCGGGCATGGGGCCCTGCCAGGGGCGCTATTGTGGTCTGACCGTCACCGCGATCTTGGCGAAAGCCAATGGGCGCAGCTTTGATGACACCGGGTATTTCCGCATCCGCCCACCGCTCAAGCCCGTGACGCTTGGCGCGTTGGCCGCAATGGAGCATACCGAACCAGGCACCCCAGATCAGGAGACAAAGACATGATCGAACGCATCGAGACCGGCCAACGCATGAGCCAGATCGTCAAATACAATGGTCTGGCCTATCTGGCCGGCCAAGTCGGGGATGGCGCGACCGTCACCGAGCAGACCCGCGATTGCCTGGCGCGGGTGGAAGCGCTGTTGGAAAAGGCCGGTTCGTCGCCCGACCGGATCCTACAGGCGGTGATCTGGCTGGCCGACATGGGCGATTTCGCCGAGATGAATGCCGTGTGGGATGCTTGGGTGCCCAAGGGGCATGCCCCTGCGCGGGCCTGCGGTGAGGCGAAACTGGCCGCGCCCGACCTCAAGGTCGAGATCATCGTGACCGCGGCCTGCTAGGCCGCTGCCCTTGCCGTTCGCCCCGGATCGGCGCTGGCCGGCAATGCCCGTGCGCCCATCAATGCCTTTGGGTCAAACCCCGTGCGATGGGCTGGGGGCTTCCCAGTCCGGCGTGCGGAAGGCGCCGATCAGCGTGTCGATGAAGCTGCGGATTCGGGGAACCATGTCGCGGTCGGGCAGAAAGACAGCCTGGATGGCGGTGTCATCAGCCGGCGTGTGATCGGGCAAAAGTTCCACCAGACGGCCGTCGCGGATTGCCGGGCGCGCCAGATGTTCGGCCACCCGCATCACGCCAACCCCGGCCAGGCACATCTGGAACAGCGACATGCCCTGGTTGCCGCGAAACCGGCTGCGCGCGTGGAACGTGACCCGTTCGCCCGCGCGATCCAGCACCCAATGGTTCAGGTGGTCGCGATTGGCATCCCAGGCAAGGCAGGGCAGGCCGGTCAGATCATCCAGTGTCGTGGGGTTTCCATGGCTCTGGACCCAGGCCGGGGCGGCCACCACCAGCCGCCTGAGACGACACAGGCGCCGGTGGCGCAGGCTGGAATCCGTCAAGGGGCCCATGCGGATGGCGACATCGATGGCGCCGGCGATCAGGTCTTCGTGATCATCGGTCAGGCGCAGATCCAGCGACAGACCGGGGTGCCGTGCCAGAAAGCCCGGCATCAGCGGCGTCACGCGATCCAGCCCAAAGGCAATGGGTGCCGAGACGCGCAATTGCCCGTCGATCTGTGCGGCCTCTTGCTGCCAGATGGTTTCCGACCGTTCGAGCGTTTCCAGCACGATCCGCGCCGCGTCCAGATAGCGTTCGCCGGCTGGTGTCAGCCTCTGGCCGCGGGTCGTGCGGTGCAACAACTTGGTTGCCAGCCGTGCTTCCAGCCGCTGGATCGTCTGGCTGACGAAAGGCTGGCTGGCACCCAGCGCATGGGCTGCCGGCGTAAAGCCGCCAGTTTCCACAACCGCCCGCAACACGCGCATCTCGACAAGCCGGTCGTCCTTCATCATGCCCCGCATGGAATAACAGTTATTGCGGATACAGAATTGCCGGGTTTGCGCCGGCTTTCAATACTGTCGGTCGGGGCGTCGTGCCGGCGTCTCTGCGCACAGGCCGCCGCGCCACCCCTGCATCACGCCGAAGAAAGGACCCACAGCATGCTCGATCTTGGAAACCGTGTCTCGATCTACCAGCCGGAACAGGATGGGCTGATCTTTCCCGAACTGCCGGAATTCGAAAACCCGGCCGACGAACGCCGCCATCGCAAGGAACGCCTGGTGGCCGCTTGCCGCGCCTTTGCGCAGCAGGGGTTTGATTACGGCTTTGCCGGCCATCTGACCGTGCGCGACCCCGAGCGACCCGAGCTTTACTGGACCAACCCCATGTGCGTGCATTTCAACAAGGTGAAGATGTCGAACCTGATCCTTGTCGACCACGCCGGCCGCGTGATCGAGGGGGATTACGCGGTCAATCGCGCGGGCTTCATCTTGCATGCCAACGTCCACGAGGAACACCCCGACATCATCGCCATGTGCCATGCCCACACCGTTTACGGCACCGGGTGGTGTGCGACGGGCCGGCCCATCGACCCGATCACGCAAGATGCCTGCGCCTTTTTCGAAGACCATGTGGTGATCGGCGAACAGGGCGGTGCGGTCGCGGTCGAAAACCACGCAGGCTCCGACGTGGCCAAGGCGTTCAAGGGCGTGAAGGCGGCGTTGCATCAGAACCACGGGTTGCTGACCGCCAGCCGACATTCGATCGAAAGCGCGGCCTTCTGGTTCATCGCGCTGGAACGCTGCTGCCAGCAGCAACTGGCCATCGCTGCCTCGGGGATCACGCCCATCAAGATCCCGGCCGACCGGGCGCGCTATTCACGCGAACATGTCGGCAGCGAATACATCGGCTGGCTGCATTTCCAGACCATCTGGAACCAGCTGGTGATCGATCAGCCCGACATGTTCGATTGACCCCAAAAGGTTGCAGCAACAATTTTTCTGGACAGGGCGCATGACCTTACGGAAAGTTTCATCTGACGCTGCGGCATTCGCCCCTGTGTGTGCGGGTGCTGCGCGTGATGTAACGAGGGGAGGATGTAATGTGTGAAGTCTTTGCCGGACAGGATCCGCAGCGCTACGCGCTGACCACGCGACGGTTGCGGATCAATGGCCAGAGCACCAGCATTCGGCTTGAGAACGCGTTTTGGGATCTGCTGGACCGGATCGCCGCCCGTGACGGGTTGAGCACGCCCGCCTTCATCTCGCAGTTGCATTCCGAGGTGCTGATCTTGCGCGGTGAGCCGCCGAATTTCACCTCGCTTCTGCGGACAGCCTGCCTTGTGTCCTTGGCGGCCGGCGGACACCACAACGCCATGGCCATGGCTGCGGAATGACGGCGTTCGCGCAAAAAATCATCGGGTAGTATCCCGATACTACCCGTGGCCGATGGGCCTGAGTCTATCCTGTTCTGGCGAAAGACGAGGGACAGGAGACAAACATTGGCCAAGGCAATCCACAGCATGATCCGCGTGCTTGACGAGACGCGTTCGGTCGCATTCTACCGGCAGGCCTTTGGCCTTGAGGTGGCCGATCGGCTGGATTTCCCGGATTTCACCCTTGTGTATCTGTCGAATGCGCAAAGCAGCTTCGAGCTGGAGCTGACGATCAACAAGGGTCGGTCTGAGCCCTACGACCTTGGCAATGGCTACGGCCATTTCGCCGTGTCGGTCGCAGATGCGGCGGCCGAGCACGCCCGGTTCGAGGCGGCGGGGCTGGCCCCGCGAAAGCTGATCGATTTTGCCCCGGCGGGCGAAGTGATCGCGCGGTTTTTCTTCGTGGCCGATCCCGACGGATACCAGATCGAGGTTTTGCAGCGAGGCGGCCGTTTCCAGTGACGCGGCCCTGGGCGGTGTGCGGAGGCATCGCCCCATCTTCAAAGGAGGAACACCAATGACCAAAACGCAGACTGCGCGTGGTCTGACCCGGCGCCAGCTGTTGGCGCAGGCCAGTGCCATGGGCGCATTCGCGGTGGGCGCCGGTTTCATAGCGGCACCCAACGCGGCCTGGGCGATCGAGACCACGCATCTGGACGCCGAAACCTTTGCCACGCTGGTTCAGATGGCCCGCGATATCTACCCCCATGACCATGTGGCCGACGAATATTACGTCATGGCCGTGCGCGGCTACGACAGCCCCGAACAGGCCGCGTCGATCACCGCGGGCATTGCCGCGCTGGATGCCGCGGCCCGTGGGCGCGGCTTTCCAAGTTACCTGGGCACGGGTTGGGAACGCGACCGCGTCGACATCCTGCGCGCGATGGAGAGCAGCCCCTTTTTCCAGCAGATCCGCGGGGGGCTTGTGACGGGTCTTTATAACCAGAAAGCCGTCTGGCCGCTGTTTGGCTACGAAGGCGAAAGCTTCAGCCAGGGCGGGTATCTCCACCGTGGCTTCGACGACATCACCTGGCTGTGATCTGAAAGGGAGGACACACCATGGCAGCTCCATTTGAACTGAACGACGACGGCGTGGTCGTCATCATCGGGACCGGCGCGGGCGGCGGCGTTCTGGCCAATGAACTGGCCCAGCGCGGCGTGCGTGTCGTGGCCCTGGAAGCCGGCGGGCGGTATCTGCCCGAGGATTATCTGAACGACGAATGGGACAGTTTCGGGCAGCTTGCCTGGACCGACCCGCGCACCACATCGGGTGACTGGCGCGTGGCGCGCGATTTCTCGGGGCTTCCCGCATGGATCGTCAAGGCCGTCGGCGGCACCACCACGCATTGGGCGGGTGCCTCGATCCGGTTCCAACCCCATGAATGGAAGGCCGCGACGACCTACGGGCCGGTGCCGGGCGCCAATCTGCTGGATTGGCCCATCGATGACGCCGAGATGGCGCCTTGGTATGCCCTGGCCGAAGAGAAACTGGGCGTCACCCGCACCGGCGGGCGCGCCGGTTTGCCCGGCAACAACAACTACAAGGTGTTCGAAGCCGGTGCCCGTGCCCTTGGCTACCAAGAGGTTCACACCGGCCGCATGGCCATCAATTCGGCCGATCACGATGGTCGCCCGATGTGCCAGCAGACGGGCTTTTGCTTTCAGGGGTGCAAATGGGGCGCCAAATGGTCGGCCGCCTACACGGACATTCCCCGTGGCGAGGCGACCGGCAACCTCGAGGTGCGCGAAAACGCCCATGTTGCGCGCATCTTGCATGATGATCGCGGATTGGTCACGGGCGTCGAATATTTCGACCGCGATGGCAACTTGCAGTTCCAGCGCGCCCGCATCGTGGCCGTGGCCGGCAATTCCTTTGAAAGCCCCAGGCTTTTGCTGAATTCGGCCTCGTCGATGTTCCCCGATGGGTTGGCCAATTCCTCGGGCCAGGTGGGGCGCAATTACATGCGCCATGTCACCGGGTCGGTCTATGGGGTCTTCGACAAGCCGGTCCGCATGTGGCGCGGCACGACCATGGCCGGCATCGTTCAAGACGAAGCGCGCCATGACCCGTCGCGGGGCTTCGTGGCGGGCTACGAGTTGGAGACGCTGGCCCTTGGTCTGCCGTTCATGGCGGCCTTCCTCGATCCGGGCGGCTGGGGGCGCGAATTCACCACCGCGCTCGACAGCTACGAAAACATGGCCGGCATGTGGATCGTGGGCGAAGACATGCCGCAAGAAACCAACCGCGTGACGCTGAACCACGGCGTCACCGACCGCTGGGGCCTGCCGGTGGCAAACGTGCATTTCGACGACCATCCCAACGACATCGCGATGCGCAACCATGCCTATGCCCGTGGTCAGGCGATCTATGATGCCGTCGGGGCGACACGCACCCTGCCGACGCCGCCCTATCCGTCGACCCACAACCTTGGCACCAACCGGATGTCGGAAAAGGCGCGCGATGGCGTGGTCAACCGCTGGGGGCAGACCCATGACATTGCGAACCTGTTCGTCTCGGACGGGTCGCAATTCACCACCGGCGCGGCCGAAAACCCGACCTTGACGATCGTGGCCCTGGCCATTCGTCAGGCCGATCACATCGCGCGGGAAATGTCGGCCGGCACGCTTTAGGCGCTCGCTTGGCAGGTTGATGAAAGGCGCCGCGCGGCAACACCGCGCGGCGCCGCGTGCTTTGCGGCATTGTCCCAACCGTGCTGTTCTGCTTCCCGGCGGCCTGTGCCACCGCGACGGCCACCCGGCCCGCCATGTGCTGCATCCGCCCTTCGGCTTCCAGCCGTTGCGCCCGGCGCTTGCCGCTGGCCTGCCAGCCCGCGCCGGGTGGCCCGCGGGTCAGCCCCGCCGCAAGAGCGCGTCGATTTCGGCGCGGGACGGCATCGATGGGGCCGTGCCCGGCCGTGTGACCGAAATGGAAGCCGTGGCGCATCCGAACCGCACGGCCGCGATGGGGTCCATGCCTTCGGCCAGGGCGGTGGCCAAACCGCCGTTGAACGCGTCGCCCGCGCCGGTCGTTTCCACCACGGGTCCGGCGTTGAAGGCGGGGATATGAACGGTCTGGGTGGCGTCGTGATAGAGCGCGCCGTTTTCACCCAAGGTGACGATGGCGCAACCCACCCCCCGCGCGCACAGCGCCGCGGCCGCACGCTTGGCGCTGGCAAGATCGGTGACGGCGATCCCGGTGATCCCTTCGGCCTCGCTTTCGTTCGGTGTGGCGATGTCGCAAAGCGCCAGCATCGCATCCGAAATCGGGGCTGCGGGGGCCGGGTTCAGGATGGTGCGCACGCCCGCGGCCCGGGCGATGGTCAGCGCGCGATGGGCGGCCTCCATCGGCTGTTCCAGCTGGGTGACAAACACCGATGCGCCGGCGATCCGTTCGGCCTGGGCGTCGACATCGGCGACCGAAATGCGCCCTGCCGCGCCGGGGGCGATGATGATCGCGTTGTTGCCGGTGGCCTCCTCCACGAAGATATAGGCGGCACCGGTGTAGCTGTCCGGATCGACGGTGACCTGTGGCACAACGCCCGCCCGCGCCCAGGTGTCGCGCGCCATGTCGGCAAAGGGATCAACCCCAAGCCGCGTGATGAAATGCACCGTTCCACCCGCGCGGGCCGCCGCCACGGCCTGGTTCGACCCTTTGCCGCCGGGCCCCAGCGCAAAGCTGTTTCCCAGGATCGTTTCGCCCATGCGCGGCTGGCGCTGCGCACGGTAGGCGGTGTCGGCCACGAAGACGCCCAAGATCACAATCGTTCCAGCCATGTCGCGATCCTTATTCGTCGGGGGCGATCACGCCCTTGCGCAGGATGAAGCAGCCGTAGAACCGCCGTTCGCCCGTCTGGATCACGGCATAGGCCTGTCTTGCGCGGTCGTAGAAATCGAACCGTTCGATCCCGATCATCGGCCGGCTTCGGCCCTCGGCGCGATCGATCTGGGCCTGAACCTCGGCCTGGACGGGGGGCACCGTGTCGGGGTCGCCCACGATTTCCATCCGCCCGGCAAAGTCATCGACAAAGGTGTCGAGCGGCATCACCGACAGCACCGCCTGCACACATTCGGCCGTGGTCAGATTGTCCATCCGCAGCAAATCCCCATACACGGTTTCGCGCGCCACGGAATCCGAGGGGAAATTCTGGTCCGCGATCACCAGCGCGTCGCCATGGCCCATCGCGCGCAAAACATAAAGCACATCGGCATTCAGCCGCGGGTCCAGTCCTTTCAGCATTCGATTCTCCCCTGTCTTGGCCGAAAACCACGGCCTTTTCCGTTTTGGCGCGCCGCGCCCGGCGGCATGGCCAGCGCTTACCCCGACGCAGCAGCCGCGCTTGGCCGATGCCCAGCGCGGGACCGCACGGGCATGGCCCGAACCGTGTTCAAACCGCCATATGCCAGCCCGCGCGGCATCTGGTCAGCCGATCCGTATGCCCGATGCGGGATCAAACACATGGGCCGTGCCGGGCTGCACCTGCAGGCGAATATCCTGTCCCGGGCGCAGGTTGCGGCGTTCACGCAGGATCGCCGTCACCTCTTTGGGGCCGACGCGAACGAAAAGATGGGTTTCTGCACCCGTCGGCTCGACCACCGCGATCTGACCCGACAGGCCGGTGTCGCCGGGCAGCAGATGTTCGGGCCGCACACCCAAAACGATGGCCTGCCCATCGGCCAGACCACCCTGTGCAAGCGGCACGGTCGTATCGGCGATTTCGGCCACCACCGCCCCATCGCGGTGGCGCACCACCCCCTCCAGGAAATTCATCGACGGCGATCCGATGAAGCCCGCCACAAACAGGTTGGCCGGCCTGTCATAGACGTCGAGCGGCGACCCCATCTGTTCGATCCGGCCCTTTTGCATCACCACGATCTTGTCGGCCATGGTCATGGCCTCGATCTGGTCATGGGTGACATAAACGGTCGTTGTGCCCAGGCGCTGGTGCAATTCGCGGATTTCGGTGCGCATCTGGACCCGCAGCTTGGCATCAAGGTTCGACAGCGGTTCGTCGAACAGGAACACCTGCGGATCGCGGACGATGGCGCGCCCCATCGCCACGCGCTGGCGTTGGCCGCCCGACAAGGCGCGCGGATAGCGATGCAGATATGGCGTCAGGCCCAGAACTTCGGCGGCGCGGTCGACCTTGGCCTTGATTTCGGCCTTGTCCATTTTGCGCATCCGCAGCGCGAAGGCCATGTTTGCCTCGACCGTCTTGTGGGGATAGAGCGCGTAGTTCTGGAACACCATGGCGATGTCGCGTTCCGCCGGCGGCAGGTTGTTGACCAGACGGTCACCGATATGGATCGTGCCCGAGGTGATGCTTTCAAGCCCGGCGATCATGCGCAGCAGCGTGGACTTGCCGCAGCCCGAGGGCCCCACCAGCACCACAAAGGCGCCATCGGGGATGTCGACATCGAGGCCGTGTATGACCTCAAGCTCGCCATAGGCTTTTCGAAGATCCTGGACCTTGACCTCTGCCATCGTGCACCGCCCGTTCCACCCTGTCGCGTTCACGAGTAGCCCAGCCGGTCGATCCTGTCCACAACCTGACCATACTAACATGTTAGAAACTTGACAGGTCTTGTTGCGGCTGAAATTGTTGAACGTGTCGTGCTCTGGCAGGGACATCGGGAGGACTGTCCGTTTTCTGCCCAAGGCCCGGACAAAAATGGGTGCAGCCGCAAAGAGCATGCACCAGTCACTCAGGGAGGAATTCTGGTGAAAGT
>JBEAQJ010000069.1:0-3266 GCA_041163945.1 Pseudomonadota bacterium | reverse complement strand
TCCGCGCTGGCCACCGTGCCCGACCCCGCCACCGGCGCGCCGCCGCCCGACGAGGTGATCGTGTAGCCATAGCTCGCCCCGATCTCGGCCGCGGCGAACTGAATGCCCGCCGCTGTCACATTGCCGCCATTCACCGGATCGGTGACCCAGGCCACGCTGTAGCCCGCAGGCGCCGCCGTGTCCTTTTGCGCCGTCGCGGTCACGCCCGGCGCCGCATTGCCCGCCGCGTCAAGGACGACAAGCCGTGCGGTCAAGACACCGTCGGGCAGGCTGGACAGGTCAATCCCCGTCAGTTCCACCGTGTCGCCGGTCGCCGTGCCGCTTCGCGAAACCGTGGCGCCCCCCCCGGAACTGGACACTTCGAGACTGTAGGCGCCCTGCGCTTCGAGCCCGCTGAGCACGATGCTGACCGCCGTCACCGCGTTGGCCCCGATCGGATCGAAACCCGCCGCAAAGGCCACGCCCTGCCCCGTCGGGGCGTCCGTGTCCTTTACCGCGCTGGCACGGACGGGCGCGCCGGCATTGCCCGCACCATCGCGCAAGATCAAGGCCAGTTCGATGGGGCCATCGGGCAAGCTGGATAGATCGAGGGGGCCAATCTGCTGGGTGGCTTGGCTGACGCGTCCCGTGCCCGTTTGCCCCCCGCCCGCCCCGGCGGGCGCGCCGTCACCCGGGGTGATGGTATAGTCAAAAAAGGCCCCCGGCGGTGCATCCCGCAAGGTGAAAAAAACCGTCGCCGCCTGAAGATCCGAGATGACGGCGTTATCCCAGGTCACCGAATGGGTCTGAATGCGGATCGCCGACAAATCCGGCGGTCCGAAGTCAAGCGCGACGGGGTTTCCCGCCACATCGACGATACGGCCACCGTTCAGCGCAATGGTGTTGTTCAGGACAACGCCCGCCGGAGCAAAATCACCCGCTGTGATCTGATAGGTGAAATCAAGGCTCTGGCCGCCCGATCCCCCGGCATAAGGCGCATCGCGCCAGATGTCGTCGGCCAGCCGGAAGGATAGGCTCGGCACACCTTGCGCCGTGTCCACGAACACCGGTTCGGTCAGACCCAGCCGAAAGGTCAATGGATCGGCCTGATCCCGAATCTCGGCCCAGCCGATCCCCGCGGTCAAAAGCGCGATGCCAAGACAGGCAAAACTTGCCTTATGTGCCAGTACCTTGATCGTCATCCGCGACGTCCACCGTTGTGATTGCGGGAACAACCACATCTTTTAGCAGCTCAAAGGTTAGCGAAGCGTTTGCAGCGGCCGCGGGATCGGAGAGCGTGATCTCGAACACCAAGATCCCGTCGGCGAATTGGCTCAGGTCGATGTCGTCAGAGGTCAGCACACCATCGACGACACGACCCTCGCCGCGCACCGATTGGGCGGGATCCCCGCCACCGCGGATCTCGTAGCGGAACGTTTGCCACGAGCCCCCGGTGTCGAGCTCGAACCAGAACGCGGTCTGGCTTGCCAGGTTGACCGCTTCGGCGGCGGCGGCCATCGAGCTGCCGGCGGGTGCGGTGGTCTGCTTTTCCACGACGGCCAGGGCGTCGGGGCCTGTGTTGCCGGCGCGATCGGTCAAGCGCAACCGGGCCTCGATCTGCCCATCGGCCAGTACCGACAGATCAAGGCCGTCTAGCTGCATCTGGGCCGCGGTCACCAGCCCCGTGACCCGCACCAGGTCGTTGGGCTGGGCCGGGTTGCGCAATTCCAGCGCGTAGGTCGCGCCCACTTCCGCACCGCCCAGCAAAACGACCACATCGCCGATATTGCCATCATCAAGCGCGGCGGCCGCGAAGGCGACCGAGTGGCCGGACGGGGCGATGATATCGATCAAGCGCTCTTCGACCCGTATGCCATTGTCGCGACGCACCTGTTCATAAAGCCGTTCGGACAGCGGCACGGGCGCCACCGGGGGCTGGGTCAACTGCCGCCGCGGTGATGCGCCCAGCACATAGGTCAGCTGCAGGCTGGCCACGGTCTGGCGCGCGGCATCAGCGTGCGAACGGCTGCCCAATCGCAGTGTCAACGCGCCGGTCGGGCGAAATTCGATCCCGAACTCGTCGCCGCGTTGATCGCCGCTGTCTTCGGTTTGCCAACGCCATGCCTTTCCAGTCAGCCGCAGCGACGGCAACCCGGGCAGCGAGCCGGACAGATCGACATCGTATCCGGCAAGCGCGCGCTGCTCGTAGCCGGGCCGGCTGGGCCGCCAGCCTGTCAGCGGAATGTAGCGATTGGCCGCGAAGCTGAAGCTGTCGGTCATGGCATCCAAACCGACGCTGATACGGCGGTGATCATAGCGCAAGGCATGGTCGTAAAAGACGTTCATCCCGGCCATCCAGACACCGCCCGGCAAGATCCGCCGATGCGCCAAGCCGGCGTTGAGCGTCAGGCCCGTATTTGCCTGACGGTTCAGGCTGAACTGGGCAAAACTGGCGCGTGTTTGGCTGCGGCGATCGCCCAAGGGACGAATGGCCAATGCCGTCATTTCGGGCGCGTCCCACGGCTTGGGGCTGAAGGAATAGGAAAGACTGTGCAGCCCCAACAAACGCTCGGGCTGAAGGATGTTCATCATCGCGAGAAACAGGCGGTTTTGTTCTTTCATCGACAGGTCGCTGGCCCAACCCTCGGCCAGATGGGCAACCGATTGACCGACGTCTTCGCCGGCAATTGTGCTGTTGATCACCGAAACGACAGCCGATGTAATCTGGCGGGTTGTCTGATCGGGCTCTGGGTCGGGCCAAGCCGCAGGGGCGGCGCGGCTTGGCTGCGGCGCGGCAGTCAGGTCATCGGACGGCTGCGTATCCCCCCCCAGAACCGGGCCCTGACGGGGCCAATCCGCCAGCGCCGCCCAACCGACCGCATCCGTGGTAAGCCCCGCCGGCCATGCCAGCCCCGCCGGCGCAGCTTGCGCTGCTGATGGCAACGGCAAGCCCCAAAAACCGATCATAATCCATGCAAAGGTGCCAAAAATGTTCCTAAAATTTTCCATGTCATCGCCCAGTGCGCCATTTCGGATCAACAGCCTGTTTCGATGACACAGGCCAAATGTGGCCCGTCTGCGGCCATCGCAGGACATCGCTGTGGTGAATGCCGGGATTTTTGCCCGATTTATCGTCGGACCACGGGCGCCTGGCGCCCAACCGCGGGAACAAAGCCCCGAACCAACGCCGCAAGGCGCGGCCCAAAAACGGTGATGTCAGGATTTTTGGCGCACCCGAAGGGATTCGAACCCCTGGCCTCTGCCTTCGGAGGGCAGCGCTCTATCCA
>JBEAQJ010000068.1:0-30751 GCA_041163945.1 Pseudomonadota bacterium | reverse complement strand
AATGTTTCGCCGGCGGCGGCTTGGATCGGTTCCTCTGTCATGGCGCGGTCCTTATCGCCCATGCCCGGGGGCTTGGGTTTGACAGCCGATTTCATATTTGATTTGGTAGATTATCGATAATCAAGGGGAATGTCGATTATGAGGATCATTAGCTTCGAAACCGCCCAAGGTCCGGCGGCCGGGTTCATCGACGGCGACGAGGCCGTCATCTGCGCCCAAGGGCCGGGGGCACGGGGCGCGGTTCTGGCACTGATCGAGGGGGGCAGCGCCGCGCAAGCGGCCTGGGCGGCTTCGGCCGGTCACCGGGTGCCCTTATCGGAGGTGCGCCTGCTGGCACCCATCCCCGAGCCCCGCCGCGATGTGTTCTGCATCGGCAAGAATTATTATGCCCATGCCGCCGAATTCCATAACAGCGGCTTTGATTCCTCCGCCAAGGAGGAAGTGCCATCCCATCCCGTCGTCTTTACCAAGGCCACCACCAGTGTCTGCGGGCCGGGCGATGTGGTGCTGGGCTCGCTCGATCCCACGGCTTCTGTCGATTACGAGGGGGAGTTGGGCGTGGTGATCGGCACGCGCTGCTTCCGCGCCGACAAGGCCGATGCGATGAAGCATGTCTTTGGCTACGTGATCATCAATGATGTGACCTCGCGCGAATTGCAAAAGCAGCACAACCAGTGGGTCATCGGCAAAGGCATCGACAGTTTTTGCCCCATGGGCCCCTGGATCCTGACCGCCGATGAGGTGCCCGATGTCACCGCGCTTGAGCTTGTCACCGAGATCAATGGCCAAGAGCGCCAGCGCGCGCATCTGTCGGATCTGATTTTCGACATCCCGACCCTGATCGAAACCATGTCGCGCACGATGACGCTTTTGCCCGGCGACATTATCGCCACCGGCACGCCGGTGGGCGTGGGCATCGGGTTCAAGCCGCCGAAATACCTCAAGGCCGGGGATCGGATGCGGGTCAGCATCACCGGTTTGGGTGTCTTGGAGAACCAGATCGGCTGAACACCGGGGCGGCGCGGCCCTGCGCGCCCGGTCCGATCCCGATCAAGGGCCCCGACTGGGGCCTTTTCCCGTTGGGTGAGAAAATGTGGATGATTGGCTAATTATCGACAATTTTTCGAAAGAGTTTGACCGAAGCCTCATTTTGTCGATGATTTGATCCAAGAATCATAATCTTCGGGAAAATCCATGCGGCTCGTCGCGTATCGACAAAATGACGTCACGCGGCTTGGTCTTCGGGATCAAGGGGTTACCCGTGATCTGGGTCTATTCCCGGGCACAAGCGCAGCCTTTGCGCAGCTGGCCCAAGACGTCGCCCTGGGCCAAGTTATGCCCGGCCCTGTCGTGGACGGGCCATTGGTGCCCGGCCTGCCCATCGTGGCCGATGCGCGCATCATCTGCATGGGGCTGAACTACGCCGAGCATGCCCGCGAAGGGGGGCGTGAACCCCCGGCATATCCCGCCTTTTTCTTTCGCGTCGATACCTCGCTTGCGGCCTGCGGCGCATCGGTCGATGTGCAAGGCGTCAGCGACAAGCTCGATTACGAGGCCGAGCTTTTGGTCGTCATCGGGCAGGGCGGGCGCAAGATCCCCGAGGATCGCGCGCTTGCGCATGTGTTCGGCTATGGGGTGTTCAACGATATCTCGGTGCGCGATTTCCAGCAAAAGGGCGCACAATGGACACCTGGCAAGAATTTCGACGGCACGGGCATCGTGGGGCCCGAGATCGTCACCCCCGACGAGCTGCCGCCGGGTGCAACCGGGCTTAGCGTGCGCGCCATCCTGAACGGTGCGGTGATGCAAGATGCCAGCACCGACATCATGATCTTTCCCGTGGCGCGCGCGATTGCGCTGGTCAGCGAGTTCATGACGCTGCGCCCCGGTGATGTGATCGCGACAGGCACGCCCTCGGGTGTGGGCTATGCGCGTACGCCGCCGGTCTGGATGAAGCCCGGCGACGAGATCGTGGTCGAGATCGACCATGTCGGCCAAGCCACTGCAAGGATTGGATGAGCGATGGAAAAACGCCCCGGAATATTGCCGGAATTGATCATCCCCATCGGGGCGATCGCCTTTGGCATCTATTACCTGTCAACGGTGTGGAGCTTGCCGTTTCAGGCCAAGGTCGTGGGCATCTATGTGGCGGCCGCGATCGGCATCTTGAGCTTCTTGCTGGCCATCCGCTTTGTGCGCGAAATTCTGACAGGCCAGAAAAGCATCGGGATCACGGGGTTCTTTTCGGATCCGGTGTCAGAGGCGCGACGCTGGAGCGTTCTGGCGCTGACCCTCGCCTTTATCGCGCTGATGCCCACCTTGGGCTTTGTCGTGTCGATCTTCGCCTTCGTGTTTTCGACGGTCATCATCATCGGCGGCATGGCGCGTCTTCGGGCCGCCTTCTTCACCGCCCTGGGCATGACGGTGGTGGCATTCCTCGTGTTCCTCGTTCTGGTCAAGGTCCGTTTCCCGACGAACATCATCGACCAGACCCTTATGGAGCTTTTCCTCTGACATGGAACAGTTCTCGACAATCCTTGGGCTTTTCTCCTATTCGCTGACCTATTGGTGGGTGATGATCCCCGCGATCTTGCTCGGCAATCTGGTGGGCGCGATCCCTGGCTTCAGCGCGGCCAACACCATCATCATCTTGCTGCCGCTGACCTTGTCGGTCGACGTCGAGGTGGCGCTGATCTTCATGATGGCGCTTTACAGCGCCTCGCAACTTGGCAACGGCATCCCGGCGATCTTGGTCAACATTCCGGGCACCGGCGGGGCTGCGGCCACCACGCTGGACGGCTACCCGATGGCGCAAAAGGGGCAGGCGCAGCGCGCGCTTGTCTATTGCTTCGTGGCTTCGATTTTCGGCGGGTTGATCGGCACGATGTTCGTGCTGGCGCTGTTGCCGGTGCTGTCGCAGGTCGGCAACTACCTGCATTCGGTCGAGATGGTGGTGATCATCTTGTTCGGTCTGACGCTGATCGCGGTGATCGCGGCGGCCGATATGATCAAGGGGCTTCTGGCCGGGATGCTGGGGCTTTTGATCGGGGCGATCGGCACCGATTTCATCTATTCGGAACCGCGCGCCACCTTCGGCATGCTGGAACTTTACAGCGGCGTGCCCTTGGTGCCGGCGCTGATCGGCCTGTTTGCGATTTCCGAGGTGTTCGTGCTGATCGAACGCGGCCGGGTTCTGAAAGACGAATACATGGATGTCGTCGTCAGTTCCAAGTTCTACGATGTGTGGCTGCTGGTCAAAGAGGCGATGCGCAGCTGGTTCTTGATGAGCTGGACGGCCTTGATCGGCGTCATCATCGGCATCATCCCCGGGGCCGGGGCCTCGATCGCGGCCTTCGTGGCCTATCAGCAGGCGCGCACCTTTTCGAAAACGCCCGAAGCCTTTGGCACCGGCGTGCCCGAGGGCGTGGCCGCCCCCGAGGCCGCCAACAATGGCGTCACCTCGGGCACGCTTGTGCCGCTGATGTCGATCGGCGTGCCGGGCGGCTCGACGGCGGCGATCATGATGGTGGTGCTGCAATACCATGGCGTCACGCTTGGCCCGCGGCTGTTCATCGACAGCCCGGAACTGGCCTATGGCATCTTTACCGCGGCCTTCATCACCTACATCCTGATGATCCCGCTGATGTTCCCCATGGCGCAATACATGTCGCGGGTGACCACGGTTCCGGCCTATTTCCTGGTGCCGATGATCCTTGCCTTCACCTTGCTGGGCGCCTTCGTGCCGCGCGGATACGTGTTCGACATGGGGCTTGCGGTGGCGTTTGGTCTGCTGGGGTATCTGGCGCGCAAGACGGGCTATCATGTGACGGCGATCTTGATCGGGATCATCCTCGGGCCGCTGATGGAGCAGTATCTGATGCGCGCGCTGCGGATCTCGCGCGGGGATGTGGGCATCCTGTTCAGCTCGAACCTTGGCAATATCTTGTGGGTGTTCCTCATCATCACGCTGCTCTTGCCGGTCTACAAAAGCTGGCAGGCCAAAAAGAAACCGAAGGAGGCGGCCTGACATGGCGACGACGCTGGCGAGCAATTTCAACCGGCTGTCGCGGCTCGACATTCCGGGCGGCGGTCAGGTTCGGGTCGAGGGGCACTATTGCTACGTCGGTCACATGGATGCGCCCAACGGCACCAGCATCATCGATGTGTCCGACCCGCGCGCGCCCAAGATCGTGTCGCATGTGCCGATGGACGATCCCTGGTCGCACAGCCACAAGGTGCGCGTCTGCGGCGATCTGATGATCGTCAACCACGAACAGAACAAGCGCCATTTCCATCGCAAGGGCGAAGGTCTGTTGGAACATGTGGCCCATATGCAAGCCACGCAGGGGCGCGACCCGACCGAGGCCGAGCTGGCCGAGTTTCTGGGGGTGACGCGCGCCGATATCCCCACGCTGCGCGAAAGCGCCAAGCGTGGCTATCATGACGGCGGCTTTCGCATCTACGACATCAAGGATCGCGCCAATCCGCGCCTGTTGTGCCATCAGCGCACCCATGGCTTCGGCGTGCATCGCTTCGACATCGACGAACGCTATCTCTACATGTCGACGGAAATGCCGGGCTTTGTCGGCAATATCCTTGTGGTATACGACTATTCCGATCCGACCAAACCGGTCGAGGTCGGGCGCTGGTGGATGCCCGAACAGGAAAATTTCGACGGCGCACGCCCGACATGGAAGGGATACCAAAAGCGGCTTCATCACACCCAGCGCGTCGGCAACGAGCTTTGGGCCTCGTGCTGGCATGCGGGCTTCCGGGTGGTGGACGCCACCGACATCACGGCGATGAAGACCATCGGATCCTTCGATTACCACCCGCCCAGCAAGCACCCCACCCACACGATCAAGCCTTTGCTTGCCCCGATTGGCGGGCGTCGCTACGCCGTCGCCGCCGATGAGGAGCACGCCCACAAACAGGGCCAGCTTCCCGCGCATCTGTGGGTCTTCGACGTGACCGATCTGTCCGATATCCGCTATGCCGCGACCTTTCATGTGGGCGAGCTCGATACGCCCTACGCCGCGGCGGGCGGCCGGTTCGGCCTGCATCAATACGCCGAGACGCTTTATGACAACACGCTGTTTTGCGCGTGGTTCGCGGGCGGGTTGCGGGCGGTCGATCTGTCGAACCCCAAGGATCCCACCGAGGTCGGTCACTTCATCCCGACCCCTACGGGCGGCCATGCCGCCCCGCAAAGCAATGACGTTTACGTCGACGAACGCGGGCTGGTCTATCTGATCGACCGTCTCGAGGGGCTCGACATTCTGGAGTTCCGGCCGGGCTGATCAGCATCGGGCGGAATGGCGCAAGGCCATCCAATTAGGGAGGACATCATGGCCAAGACACTCAAGACGATCAGCAGACGCACATTGTTGGGAACCGGTGTGGCCGCGGGGGCTGCCGGGTTGTTTTCCCCAGCCATTCTGCGGGCGCAAGGCGCCTATCCCAACCGCAACATCAACGTGGTCATCGCAACGGGGCAGGGCGGCGGCGCCGAAACCACTGCGCGGGCCTTTACCAATGTGATGCGCACCGATCTGGGCGTGGATTTCGAATTCGAATTCCATCCCGGTGCCGGTGGTCAGGTGGGATACGAGCTTTACGCCCAGCGCCGCGACAAGGACGGCTACAATCTGCTCTATTCCAACATGCACCCCGAAATCATCACCTTTGCCACGCAGAACACCAATTATGATCTGCCCGGTGACATCATCCACTTTGCCAAGACGGGCGGCACGCCGATCGTGTGCTATGTCGGCGCCAACAGCCCGATCCAGTCGATCGAGCAACTGGTCGACGAGGGCAAGAAGCGCACCGTGACCATCGCCACCAGCCGTCTGCCCCATCCCGGCACCATCGGCATGCTGTCCCTGGCCGATGCCATGGGGGCCGATTTCAACATGATCCCCTATGGTGGCGGCAATCCGACCTCCATGGCGGCGATCACGGGCGAAACGGATGCCGCGGTTCTGACGGCAGGGGTGGCGATCAGCCTTGGCGATCAGGTGCGGGTCTTGGGTACCTTCCGCTCGGTCGAGGCGTTCAACGCCCAGATGGGCAACGCGCCGCTGGTCAACGATGTCTTCGGCACCTCCATCCCCGAGCTTGAACTGGCCAATGGCTGGGCCATGCACACCGAGGTCTGGGAAACCATGCCCGAGGTGCGCGAGCGTCTTGTCAATTCGATCCGCGCAAGCTTTGAAAACCCCGAACTCAAGGCACAGTTCGCGGCCGCGAACTATCCCTTCGACGGGGTGGAATACGGCGACGAAGTGGCCTGCCAGCAGATCGTGTCGGATACGGTCGAACTGGCGCGCCGCTTCGCCGATCGTCTGCGCGACAGCTGACAGGCACAGACCTGCGATCCGGCGGCCGTGGTGCCGCCGGACCCCAGAGCCCGAGGATGCCAATGGCCAGTGTTTCGCAATCGATGGGCATTTCCCTGGTGGAAACCATTCGCCACGACATTCTGACCGCGCGGCTGAAGCCGCGGATGAAGCTGACCGTCAAGGTCTTGAGCGCGCTGTACGACTGCGGCACCTCGCCCCTGCGCGAGGCGCTCAACCGCCTGACGTCAGAGGGGTTGGTCGAGCGCATCGACCGGCGCGGCTTTTTCGTGGCCGGTATTTCGGCCGATGAGTTTACCGACATCTTGTTCAATCGCTGCTTCATGGAAGGCGAGGCGTTGCGCCTGTCGATCGAACAGGGCGATGGCGCCTGGGAAGAGCGCGTGCTGATCGCCCATTTCCGGCTTGCTTCCCTCAAGCGCGAGGCGCAGGGCCCTGATGGGGCAAGACCCAATCCCGATTGGGAAGCCGCCCACAGACGCTTTCACATGGCGCTGGTCTCGGCCTGCCCATCGCAAATCTTGATGGAAACCTGCGAAAAACTTCACGAATTGAACAATCGCTATCGCTTTTTCGCCCGTACGGTTCAGGGCCCCGCCCGTTCGGTCGAGGATGAACACCAACGGCTCTGCGATCTGGCGCTGGCGCGCGCTTCCGATGGTGCGGTTCAAGCGTTGATCGACCATTATCGCCAAACGGGCGAAGCGATCCTGAAGTCCGCGGTCGCCTCAGCCGAGATCGGGCTTGGCCCACGTGTAAACCCCCTTGGAAACGGAGCGCTATCCCCATGAGCATGCGAAAACTGGGCTCTCTATCGGTGCCGTCGATCGGATTGGGCTGCATGAGCATGACCCCGATCTACGGCACCCCCGACCCGGACGAGGCGATGGCCACCATCGCCCGCGCGCTTGATCTTGGGGTGCGCATGATCGACACCGCCGATGCCTATAACGATGGCGAGAACGAGATCTTGGTGGGTCGTGCGCTGGCCGGGCGCCGCGATGAGGCGATCCTGGCCACCAAATTCGGCAATATCCGTTACCCGGACGGCCGCCGCGAGGTGAACGGTCATCCCGATTATGTCCGCGAGGCCTGCGAGGCAAGCCTGAAGCGGCTGGGAACCGACCGTATCGATCTTTACTACATTCACCGCATCGACCCCAACGTGCCCATCGAGGACACCGTGGGGGCGATGGCCGACCTGAAGGCCGAGGGCAAGATCTTGCATCTGGGCCTGTCGGAGGCCTCGGTCGACACGATCCGCCGCGCCCATGCCACCCATCCCATCAGCGCCTTGCAGACCGAATATTCGCTTTGGTGCCGCGATGTCGAAGCCGAGCATCTGCCGCTGTGCCGCGCGTTGGGGATCGGCTTTGTCGCCTATTCGCCTTTGGGTCGGGGGCTTCTGACCGGCACCATCGCGGCCCTTGACGATATGGAGGCCGATGACCGTCGCCGCGATCATCCGCGCTTTGCGCCGGAAAACCTTGCGCGCAACGTTGCCCTGGTGGACATCCTCAAGGAATTGGCCCAGCGCGAAGATTGCACGCCGTCGCAATTGGCGATCGCCTGGCTTTTGTCGCGTGACGAGGGGATCGTGCCCATTCCCGGCACCAGGCGGCGGCGCTGGCTGGAAGAAAACGCATCCGCCAATGGCATCTTGCCGTCCGCGGCAACGCTGGCCGCGCTGGAAGCGAATTTCCGCCACGGCGCGGGGGCGGGCACGCGCTATCCGGCGGGTCAGATGAAACGCGTGAACCTATGAGCACAGCGGGGCTGGCGCAGCGCGCCCTGGGTCGCCAAGGGCTGATGGTGTCGGCGCTGGGCCTGGGGTGTTCGGGCATGACATCGGATTACGGTGTGCCCGACGATGTGGAATCGACGGCCACGATCCAGCGGGCCATCGATCTGGGGGTGTCGCTGCTGGACACCTCGGACGCTTACGGCGCGGGCCGGAACGAGCAGTTGATCGCCGCTGCCATCAAGGGGCGGCGCGATGGTCTTGTGATTGCATCGAAATTCGGAAATATCCGCGGCCCCAACGGCGAGCGCGGCGGAACGAACGGCCACCCCGACTATGTGCCGAAAGCCTGCGATGCCAGCCTTGCGCGGCTCGGGGTGGATGTGATCGACCTTTATTATGTGCATCGCATTGACCCCGATGTGCCCATCGAAGACACGGTGGGGGCCATGTCGCGGTTGGTCGAGGCGGGCAAGGTGCGCTATCTGGGCCTGTGCGAAGCGGGGCCAGATACCATCCGGCGCGCCCATGCGACCCATCCCTTGTCGGTGGTGCAGATGGAATATTCGCTGTGGACCCGCGATGCCGAGGCCGCGATCCTGCCGACGCTCAAGCAGCTTGGCATCGGGCTGGTGCCCTATAGCCCCCTGGGGCGCGGTTTTCTGACCGGGGCCTTCACCAGCCGCGACGATTTGATCCCGACCGATCGCCGCCATGCCCACCCGCGGTTTCAGGAGGGCAATTTCGAACAAAACCTGGGCCTTTTGGCGCCGCTGTCCGATATCGCCGAGGCCCATGGCGCCAGCAAGGGGCAGGTGGCGCTGGCCTGGCTTTTGGCGCAATGGGATGGGCTTGTTCCGATCCCCGGCACCAAACGCCGCCGCTGGCTTGAGGAAAACATCGCAGCCCTCAGCCTACGCCTAAGCGATCAAGATATCGCGCGCCTTTCGCAGGCATTCCCGCCCGGCGTTGCCGCGGGGCTGCGTTACCCCGCGTTTCAGCTTGCAAAGATGGGCCTTTGACAGCCCACCCCAGACGAAAGGATCCCGATGGTTACCCCTGTTTTGCCCGAAAAAACCTATCAAGGCACCGAGCATTGGACCAAGAAAGGCGCGGTCAACCTGTTCTTGTGGCAAAAGACCGTGCCCAGCGGCACGCCCAAGGGAACGGTTCTGTTCGTACATGGATCGTCCATGGCCTCGACGCCGACGTTTGATCTTCAGGTGTCGGGTCGGCCCTATTCCTCGGCCATGGATTGGTTCGTAAGCCAAGGCTACGACACATGGTGCGTCGATATGGAGGGGTATGGCCGTTCTGACAAAGACCCCTCGGTCACCGCCAATATCGCGGCGGGGGGCGATGATCTGATCGCGGCCACCGATTACATCATGGCCAAGACAGGGGTGCAGGCGTTCTTGGTCTATGGCATTTCATCGGGTGCGCTCAGGGCCGCCAATTTTGCCGAGCGCCGGCCCGAGCGTGTGGCGCGCCTGGCGCTGGATGCGATGGTTTGGACGGGCGAGGGCAGCCCGACATTGGAACAGCGTGCCAAGAACCTTGCCCGCTGGCAGACCGGCGAACGCCGCCCCATCGACCGCGATTTCGTCTGGTCGATCTTCAACCGCGATCATCCCGGCTGTGCCGAGGACAAGGTGGTCGAGGCTTTTGCCCAAGCCATCACGGCGCTTGACGACAGTGTGCCGACCGGCACCTATCTTGATATGTGCGCCAATCTGCCCGTGACCGACCCCACACGCCTTACCATGCCCACGCTGGTCATGCGGGGCGAATACGACGGGATCGCGGGGATCGATGATCTTTTGGCCTTCTTCAAGGCGCTGCCCCATCCCGACAAGCAATTCGCGGTGATGCAGGGGATTTCCCACGCCTCGATCCAACAAAAGAACTACATGACGGTCTATCATATCCTGCAGTCGTTTTTCGAAACGCCGGCAGCCGTCTACACCGGCGACTGATCCACCACATAAGGCTTTGGCCGGCAATGCGCCCTTCTGCGCTTTGTCGGCCGGTCCGCCCGTCTTGGCGGTTGGGCGGTGCGCTGGCGTGTTCCTGCCGATCCCTCGGGCCGGTGGCAGGCTTGCTTGAATACTTGGCCGCAAACATGCCCGTTGTCCGCTAGGGTGACGGGCAAGCGGGCCGCGTTTGCGTCCTATTCGCGGCCGCGCATTTGTGGCTGCATGCTGTTTGCCTGCCCAAACCCGTCCAAAGCGGTTTTGTGCGCAATGCGCAGGCTGGAAAGCAGGGATAACAGAGCAATCAAAAAACGATGCGTAAGTGTCCCGCAGGATCGGATGACAGACGGAGATAGCATGTGAATCGTTGCGCCCCTGTCGAACGGCTTCAGGATTTGTGGAACAACACCAACGGTCTGGATGCCGCACAGGTGGCGGAACGGCGCAAGACTTTCGGGTCAAATACCATCGTCGTGGAAAGTTCTTCAGGGTGGCAGGCGATCGCGCGCAGCACCGCTGGCGATCCGATGATCTGGTTTCTGATCGGCACGGCCCTGCTGTTTATCTGGCTTGGCGATGTTGCAGAGGCGGTGGTGCTCGGGGCGGCCCTCATTCCGATTGTCGGCATGGACGCCTACCTGCACCGGCGCACGCAAGCCTCAACCGAAGGGCTGCGCGCAAGGCTGGCGTCGCGGGCCCGGGTTCTGCGCGATGGCCATGAACACGAAGTGCCTGCCGAAGACCTGGTTCCGGGCGATCTGGTCATCGTGCCGGCCGGTGCCTATTTCCCGGCGGACGGGCTTATCCAGTCTGGTGACGCGCTACAGGCTGATGAATCGACCCTCACAGGCGAGGCGCTTCCCGTTCGCAAGGTTCCGCTGTTCCCAAGGGCGGTGGGGACCGGAACCATGACGATTGACGGCGAACATTGGGGCATGGCCGGAACGCGTCTTTTGACCGGCGAGGCCCGTGTTGTCATCGCCCTGACCGGGGCTGAGACGCTTTATGGAGAAATCGCGCGGCTGTCCCGCGCAACCCGGGTCGATCGCACGCCGCTTCAAGAGGCGATTGCCAAGCTGGTGCAGATCCTGCTTGTCGTTGCCTTGCTTGTTTGTGTCATGGTTGCGGGGATCCGCTACGCTCAGGGTTACGGTGCAGTGGATGCAGTCTTGAGCGCGGTTACCCTTGCAATCGCCGCGCTGCCTGAGGAGTTCCCGGTTGTTTTCTCGTTTTTCCTTGGCCTTGGTGTTTATCGCCTCGCCCGAAAGCAGGCGCTGGTCCGACGCGCCGTGGTTGTCGAAAATATTGGCCGTATTTCGTGCATTTGCACCGACAAGACCGGAACGCTGACCGAGGGGCAGTTGACGCTGCATAAAGCACACCCTGTCGAGGGGCGGAGCGGCGATGAACTGCTTGCGATCGCCGCGACAGCCTCTCGCGCGGAAACCGCCGACCCGCTGGACCTGATCCTTCTTGAACGTGCGCGGCCCCTGGATGGCAGGGTTGATGGCATCTTTCCATTTACCGAGGACAGATTGCGCGAGGTCGTCATCCTGCGCGCACCTCAGGGCAACTGGCGTGCCGCGATGAAAGGCGCGCCCGAGACAGTGATCGCAATGACCACGCTGTCGCCCGAAAAACGCGATCTCTGGCGCCAACATACACAGGAACTGGCTGCTTCGGGTCACAAGGTGATCGGGGTGGCCATCCGGTCGCTGAAAGATTGGGCGGGCAATGAGCCTGAGGCTGGATTTGACTTTGCCGGGCTGCTGGCCTTTTCCGATCCGGTACGGCCCGGTGTCGCCGCCGCGGTGCGCAAGGCGCAAGATGCGGGCATCCGCGTCCTCATGATCACCGGGGACCATGCGCGCACAGCCGCAGCGATTGCCCAAGAGATCGGCATCGGCGCCGCCGAACCCCGGGTGATCGACGGAAAGGACTTGGCCGCGCATCTTGCCCGACCGGAGGCCGGGATTGACTTCGACGTTGTCGCCCGCTGCACACCTTCGCAGAAGCTGGCTTTGGTTCAGGCCTTGCGCGCCCGGGGCGAGATGGTCGCCGTGACCGGCGATGGCGTCAACGATGCGCCGGCCCTTCGTGGCGCGGATGTGGGTATCGCGATGGGCGAGCGTGGAACGCGCTCGGCGCGCGAAGTGGCGTCCATCGTGCTGCTGGATGACAATTTCGCCACCATCGTTGGGGCCATTGCCGAAGGGCGCCAGCTGTTCACGAACCTTCGCCTCAGTTTCGCGTATCTGCTGATGTTGCATGCGCCGCTTGTGGCGACGGCGGCGCTTATTCCTCTTATGGGGTATCCGCTGCTGTACCTGCCGATCCACATTATCTGGATCGAGCTCATCCTTCATCCGACGGCTTTGCTTGTCTTTCACAACCTGCCGTCGCAGGGCACGCGCTTGCGCAAAAGCCACGGGGGGCGCGTCCGCTTCTTTGCATTGCGAGAATGGCTGCTGATCGGTCTGGTCGGCATCGTCGCAAGTGCGGGCATCCTTGGGGGATACATCTTCAATCTTGGCGAGAGTGTCGATGTTCCGCACGCGCGATCGATGGCGATGGGGTGCCTTATCATCGCGGGCTCCGCCATCACTGCGGCCTTGACCCGGCTTCGATCCAGATCCGCCTGGGTCGCGACGGTGGCCCCGGTTCTGTCGGCCTTTGCGGCGATTCAGATCGAACCGGTCGCGATGGTGCTGCATCTTTCCCCGCTGCATCCCATTGACTGGGCCATTGCGATGGTCGCAGGCGTGATCATCAGCGCTGGTGCCGCTTTTCTTCACGAGCGACCGGATCGTGGCAGGCTTGATGCCGAATTGCCCGTGGAAGGGTGATCTTGTGCGTTAATCCCGCCCGTTGCGCGGCGGTGTTTCCCGCCCGCTTGTCTACTGCGCCATCCGGTGGGTTGGCGCTGGACCGGCCCTTTTGCTGCAAGATGCGCAACGCTGCGCCCCAGCTGAAACATGCCGGACGCCGGCATGTTCGACGGCAAGGTGTCAGGGGGCAACAGCGCACGCGCTGTTCTTGTTCCACCCAAGCCGCCCGACCCGCCGCCCCCGCAAGCGGCGTGATGGGCAAACAGGCGGCCCCCGCCCGCTTTGGGGCATGCCAAAGCCCGAGGGCGTTTAAATGCGGGTCAAATCTCGATAACAGCCATGTCCCAACCGGGGCGGATTTCATTGACCATCACCATGTGCCGGCGCCCGCGCCTTTTTGTATCGAAAGGGGATTGATCGGCTTGTGCGGTAATCTCGGCCAATGGGCTGGCCGGAAATTCCGTTTCACGATTGCGGCGGGAATGATTGCGCAATACGCCCGCCTCATTTCACGATTGACGGTGAAAATGACCGAAAGATGGCATTTGGCGGTATCCGTGAATGGAAACCTGCCTTGACACAACAGGTGTGCCCGCATTGTCTGAAAAGGGTCGGCGCAGCGCGCAGCGTGTCGACATCGCGCGGGGGCTTCTGGCCATGTTGATGCTACGCAAACGGATCCATCTTATTCTCGATGGTGATCCCTTTACCGCGACGCCATTTGCCCGCGCTGTGAACGCCGTGATCGTGATTGCGATCATGCTCAGCGTGATCGTTGTCATCATCGAATCCTACCAGCCCATTTACGAGGCGGAAAAAACATTCTTTGTCGTCTTTGAACGGATCAGCATCGCGTTTTTCACATTTGAATTCCTGTTGCGATTGTGGGCGCGGGGGGCGGCCTATACGCCGGAAGACGGCGGTTCTTGGCGCGGGCGGCGGGAATACCTGACCAGTTTTCACGGCATCGTCGATTTCCTGGCCGTGGCCCCGTTTTACCTGCAGATCCTGTTCCCGGGCGCGGATCTGCGCATTCTGCGCCTGCTGCGATTGCTCAGGTTGCTCAAGATATCGCGCTACAATTCCGCCCTGGAGGACCTGATGCGCGCGATCTTGGATGAGCGGCGGTCCTTTGTGGCGACCCTGTACATTCTGGCCATTGCCATCACCTTGTCGTCGGCGCTGATGTATTATGCCGAAAGCGGGTTGCAGCCGGAAAAATTGGCGTCGATCCCGCATGCGATGTATTGGTCGCTCATCACCCTGACGACGGTGGGATACGGCGATATTTCCCCGGTGACGCCGATCGGCAAGGCGATTTCATCGATCACCGCCTTGCTGGGGGTGTCGACGGTCGCGATGCTGACGGGTATCGTGGCATCGTCTTTTTCGAACCAGATCGCCCGTCGGCGGGCCATATTCGAGCAAGAGCTTGAGAAAGCCTACGAAGATGGCGTCTTGTCGGCGCAAGAGGATGCGCTGCTGGTCGAGCTGAAGAACCGCTTTGACCTGTCCGATGAAGAAGTCGAGACCATGAAGGCGCGCGCGCTGAAGGTGCAGTTGCGCGAAACCGGCGACACATAAGGCCGGCGGTCGCCCGGCCGCGTCAAATCGGGCCTTGGACCCCGCGGTTCAGGACCCCGACGGGTCGGTCGAGGGGGCCGCACCGCGGGCCGTTGCATCGGTGGGGTCTTCGTCGTCTTGGCGCTTGCGCGCTTCGTCTTGCCGCCAGGCAACCCAGCGCACAACAAAGGCGATGCTGCCCATACCCACAAGGGCCAAGGCAATCCCCATGGGGGTCAGTTGGGCAAAGGGGGCGGCCTTTTCGCCAAACAGGGGCAGCGCGATGATCAGCAGGCCCGCAACCGCCAAAAAGGCGCGAATGCGCGCGCAGCTTTGGCAGTAGGCCATGGGCGTCTTGGGTTTCGTGCGTCGAAACATCATGGCGAAAGCGACCTTGGTCAGGGGTGGGTCTGTGTCTTGCGATAACGATGGCGCGCCTGAAGCGTGGATTTTCCGCGGCTGCGCGCCTGTTCGATCGCGCCCTCAAGGCCCGCCACCAGATCCGCGTTGTCGCGCACCGCTTCGTCCAGGGCGGCGATCAGCGCCGCGGGGCGGGCGGTTGTGGCCGGCGCAAGCGCGTCGAGAAATTGACGCCGCCGTTCAATCAAGACGATCATGTCTTCCACCGCGCCGGCGGTTGCGGCGTGGCGGATGCGGGCGTTGAAATCCTGTAGCTGTCGGGTGTCATCTGCCATGGATGTCAGTCGGATTCTGGAAACTGGACGGTTTGCATGTTGGGCCCCGGTGCGTTCGCCGCAGCAAGATAGCCGACACAAGGCCCGACCGGAACCCCGCCGCCGAACGGCTGCATCGTCAGATCATGGGGCAGGGGGGCTTTGTGGCGGATACCGCCTTTCGCAAGGGGCAGGCTGTTCCTTTTCCGGGGCGTCGCGCAGGCAAACAGCCCAAACACGGGTACGGCGGGCGGTATCGTAGGGCCGGATGGACTATTGGCGCCAAGAATGATATTGTGCGCAGGCATATCAATATTCTCCAAGGCCCGAGATCTTGCTGGATCCGAACCTGTCCTTGCCGATCACCATGCCACGCCCCGGATTTTCGGGGCTGGGGGCGGTGCAAAGCTCTGCCCAGGCAGCGTATGCAAGGGCCATGCCAGACATGCGCCAGACGCTGGAAGGCGTTTCGCCGACCCTCGCGCTCGATCGCAGCCACCGCGCCCAGACCAACCGCGCAGAGGTCAAGATTTATCACCCCTCGCTCGGCCCGTCGTCCGAAGTGACCGAAAACGCGTTGATGTCGCGGGCGCTTCTGTCGCCGGCCTATGTGCATGACAGCGCGGCGACGCGCATGGCGCGGGTGTCGACGATGATGAACCGGTCATCACCTCGCTTTGGCGGTGCGCTCGACGTCTGGGCCTGATGTCGGCCGCCCGTCGGATCGGGCCATCAACCCAGATCGTCGAAACTGTCGAGCAAGGTCACTTCGACATCGGGAAGATCGACGATCCATTCCCCGTTTTCGATCTGTTTCCACGACCACGACACAGGCGCGGCCATGGCGGGTTTCGACCGCAGCAGGAAAAAGAAGGGCCGGAAGCTTTTGATCATCGGATCAAGGCCGTATTCTTCGGTCTTGGTTCCATCCAGCGCCGACGAAAACATGCCCTTGATCCGGCGCGGTTCGCCATTGCCCATGCGGGTGATGCGGTTGAACGCATAAGACCGCAGAACCGCATCCGCATCATCTGCCTCGGCCTCGGCGAGAACCCGCAAAAAGCCCTCGGCGGTTTGTTCGATCAGGTCCGGGCCGATTTCCAAATAGCGTTCCGACAGGATCTGCGCGTATTTCTTCGCAAACAGGTCCAGTCCGAGGGGCGAGGCCAGATACCGCTGCGCGACAAGGGCGACCGTCGCCGACAAAAGCCATTCGGGGCAGTATTTCGACATGAACTCTCCCGCTATGATGCTTGTTTCAGGCGGGTCCGCCGCCTGGATTTTGACCAATCCCCTCCCATGCCTGAATGATTTCGTCAAGTAAGACTACACAGGTCTCAAGATTGTGGTCAGGCTTGCGCGCAAAGGCCTTTAACAATTGCTGGCGACAATATTCGTAAAGCCGGAACAGATTTTCGGCGATTTCGCCACCACGTGCGAAATCGAGGCTTGTCTGCAGGATGTAGATTGCGGTGAAGGCATTGGTGAAGGCCCCCCGCAGCTTGGCCGGACGGCTGGCCGGGTCGGAAATCCTGCGCAGGTTCTTGTTCAATTCCTGCATCACCAGCAACACGGTGGTGTGTGGATCCGAGATGTCGTTCACCTGAACCTTGTGGTCTTGAATGTATTTCGAACGGGCAAGGATAAGGTTCATGGTCACGGTCACTGTCTGTGTGGCGGTTCAATATCTTAAACGGATGATTGGCGCGTTTGTTTAGTTGCCGAACTGCTGGCGCAGCGTGCGGGTGATCGTGTTCTGACGTTCGCTTGACACGCAATCGGCCACCAAAGACACCGTGCGCGCCGCTTTTTCGTCGTAGCCGGCGTATTGGAACGCCGGATAGGCCGGATCGATGCCAAGCCGAAGCGTTTCGCCCCGTTTCAGCCGCATGTTCGCCACGCCGTTGCTGAAACGCGCGGTGCGCCCGCTATCCGGGGCATAAGCGATGAAATAGCTGTCGTCGACGGGGCAGGAATTGCTCAGGGTGACCTGCACATCGATCAGCCCGTCGCGTTCGCCCCGGTTGAACAGGCCCAACCACGCCATCGTTCCCCCCGCAATGCCAAGGATCGCGACAAGGATAAGGGCGCCGATCAGATTGGGGTTCATGGGTCGGTCCTTCTTCGGGGTTGGGTGATCTGTGCAAGACGCGTGCCGAACCCGACGCGACCGATCCGCAGGCCCGGATGCCCCGTGTCGGGTTTCAGTCAAATCCTAGGACAAAGCGATCCAAAGGGCTTGCCAATTTTCCGACACTGGCCGGCATCGTGAATTTCGGGGCGGCTGGCCGCTGTGGCGGTTCTTTATAAAATTGTTTTTAATCAAACGCCTATAAAATTTTCTTGGATTTCATGCGGCCTGGTTGGCCCGCTTGGCGCGCTTCTTGCCTTTTGGTCAGCGTGCGCAAGTTTGCGCGCTCGGAAGGGGGCAGGGGTGACCAGAATTCTTTTGGACCGAACGGTTTTCGCGAGTGCGGATGACCTGGCAGAACTGATCCGCAAACGGGGCATCGAGGTGCAGCCTGTCGATGGCTGGCCACTGGAGCCAACCGAAAAAGCCCCGATCCTCGTCATCTCGGCCGCCGCCGAAGCCGCCATGGGCGGCACCCAGAAAATGCTTGAGCGCGCCCGCAACCTGCGCCCGGCGCGCGTGGCCGTCATCGATGAAGCGGCGCCCGCGTTTTCCATCCGCGAAGAACTGGAAGGCAAGCTGCAGCGCCTGAACCTGCGGGCAGAGGACGCACGGGGGGCCTATGGTCAGGCCATCACCGCCGATATCTTGTGCTTTGGCCTGACGTCGATGATTGCCGCCGATGCCGCAAGCCTTCAGTTGATGGGGGTGGCCGATCGCGTTGCGCGCGCCGATGTGACGGTGCTGATCAACGGGCCCACCGGCACCGGCAAAGAGGTTCTGGCCCGGTTCATCCATGCCCGGTCGGCGCGTGCCGACAAACCTTTTGTTGCCATCAACTGCGCAGCGATCCCGGAAAACATGCTGGAAGCCATGATGTTCGGCCATGAAAAGGGCGCCTTTACCGGCGCGTCGGTGGCCAACAAGGGGCTGTTCCGGGCCGCCGATGGTGGCACGCTGTTGCTGGATGAAATTTCCGAGATGCCCATCGGTCTGCAATCCAAGTTGCTGCGCGTGCTGCAAGAACGCTGCGTCACGCCGCTTGGGGTGCAAAAAGAGATCGCCGTCGATGTGCGGGTGATTGCCACCACCAACCGGGACATGGCCGAAGAAGTGCGCCGCAACAGCTTTCGCGAAGATCTGTTCTATCGGCTGAACGTGTTCCCGCTGGAAACCTTGCCGTTGCGTGAGCGGCCGCAAGATATCTTGCCGCTGGCCGTCGGGCTGTTGCGCCGCCATGCCGAAGCGGGCCACGCGATCCCTTGGATGACGCCCGAAGCCACCGCCGTGCTGGAACGCCACGATTGGCCGGGCAATGTGCGCGAATTGGAAAACGTCATCCAGCGGGCGCTGGTCTTGCATGTGAACGGCTGCATCACCCCGTCCGACATCGTGCTGGATACGGGCCGGTCGTTGCAGATGCGCCCGGCGTGGCTTGATCGGCAAGCGATGCCGGCCACTGGTAAGGAACGTGTCGCATGACCAGCATCGGCGGGCTCAAGTATCAGGTCGACCAGACCCACCTGCGGTCCCTGAACCGATCGCAAGAAGCGCTCGATCCCCGGCCCAGCGGCCCGGAATTCTCGCAGCGGCTGGCCGATGGTCTGAAATCCGTCGCCTCGGCGCAGAACGAGGCATCGGCCCTTGCCGCGGCCTATGAATCGGGAACCGAGCAGAACCTTGCGAAAGTGATGGTTGCCCAGCAGGTATCATCGCTGGGCTTTCAGCTGACCCTCAACGTCCGGAACAAGGCGCTCAGCGCCTACAAGGACATCATGAACATGCCCGTGTGACGCATAGCGGCATAGACGACGATCAGGATCGGTACCCAGCATGGCAGAGATTTCTCAACGCACGCAGATGAACCAGGATGGCCTCCTGCGCGGCTCCGCGCTGGTGCCATCGGGCGGCAACATGCTGGCCAGCTTGCGCAACGTGACCGCGCAGCCCGGGTTCCAGCGCGCGATGCCCACGATCATTGCGGCCTTGGCGGTCGTTCTGGGGCTGGCGGGCTATCTGTACATGCGCGAACCCGCGCGCACGACGCTTTACGCCTCGCTGTCCGAGGCCGACAAGGCCAACGTCGTGGATGCGCTGACCAACGCAGGCATCGACGTGAGCCTTGATCCGGCAACGGGCGAGGTTCTGGTGCCGGTCGGGGATTACCATCGGTCGCGCATCAGCCTTGCGGCGCAGGGCCTGCCCAGTGCCGCCCCCGAAGGCTACGCCGCGCTCAATGACATCCCCATGGGCGTGTCGCGCTCGGTCGAAATGGTGCGCTTGAAGCAGGCGCAAGAAATCGAACTGGCCCGATCGATCAACGAAATCTCGGCGGTGCAGTCGGCGCGGGTGCATCTGGCGCTGCCCGAACGTTCGGCCTTTGTGCGCTACCAAGACCCCCCGACCGCATCGGTGTTTTTGCAACTGGCCTCGGGTCGCAGGCTCGATGAATCGCAGGTCGAAGCGATCGTGAACCTTGTGTCGACCTCGGTGCCCGGCATGGCGCGCGAAAATGTCACCGTGATCGATCAAACGGGTCGTTTGCTGTCCAAATCGCTGGATGATCCGGCCTCGATCCTGACCGACACGCAGCTGCAATACCGCATGCGGCTGGAAAGCATCTACCGCTCGCGGATCGAAACCCTTGTCACGCCCATCGTCGGGCCGGGTAACGTCAATGCTCAGGTCAACATCGAGATCGACTTTACCCGCAGCGAGGTGACCGAGGAACGCGTCGATCCCGACGGCACGGCGCTGCGCAGTGAACAAAACACCCTTGATGTCGCGGCCAATGCCGAAGCGCGCGGCGTGCCGGGTGCCACATCGAACACGGCGCCCACCGAAGCCGAAATGGCCGATGGCCAGGCGGCCGCCCCCGGCGGCGCGGCGCAGACCGAAAACCGCTCAAGCAGCGAGCTGCGCAATTACGAGGTCAGCCGCCGCGTGTCGACCACGATGGCGCCGTCCAACCGGATCATCAAGATCGACGCCGCGCTGTTGCTGCGCACCCAGATGGTGACCGATCCTGAAACCGGGCAAGAGGTGGCGCAGGACATGTCGCCCGAAACGATGGCCGACATCGAGCGGCTGGTCAGCAGCGCCATCGGTTTGAACGCGACGCGCGGCGACACGCTGACCGTCACCGCAAAACCCTTTGTCTCGACCCTGGAAGGCGTGTCCGTAACCTGGTTCCAGATGGACTGGATCGAACAGCTTGCCAAGCAGATCGTGACGGTGCTTTTGTTGGCCGTCATCACCCTGGGCGTGATCCGGCCGCTTCTGAACCGCGTGCTCGTGCCATCGGGTGGCATGGGAATGGGGCATGGTGGCTTGACCGAGGAAGAAGCCGAGGCACTGGAATCCGTAGAGGTCGCCGATGGCGAAACCCTCGAAGACATCAAGGCCAAGCTGAAGCCCAAGAAATCCAACATCTCGCTTGAGATGCTGGATACCGCGAACACCTATGACGACAAGGTTGCCGTTATCCGCATGATCGTGGGCGACGAGGCGGGCCGCGTGTCCAACGTGTTCAAGCAGATGATGAAGAAAGAACTGGATCAAAAGGCCTGACCGCCCGCGCCGGCGCACGCGCGCCGATCGGTTGACCCCGGAGGAACAGACGATATGCCCGAAGCCGCCCCGAACACAGCCGAGGAAGAGGTTCGTCTTTTCGACACTCTGACGGGCACGCAAAAATCGGCCATCTTGATGATGTTGCTTGGCGAAGACGAGGCCGCCGAGATCCTCAAGAACCTGACCCCGCGCGAGGTGCAGCATCTTGGGGCGGCGATGTATTCGGTTCAGGGTGTCGACCAGGCGACGGTCAATTTCGTGCTGGACGAATTTCTGGCCATCATCAAGCAACAGACCAGCATCGGTCTGGGCGCGGGGAACTACATTCGCAACGTTCTGACCAAGGCGCTGGGCGGGGACAAGGCGCAATCGGTTCTCAGCCGGATCACGCCGGCCTCGTCCGAGCGGCCCATCGATATTCTCGACTGGATGGATGCCCGCGCCATCGCCGAGCTGATCATCGACGAACACCCCCAGATCGTGGCGCTGATCATTTCCTATCTCGACTATGGTCTGGCGGCCGATGTGCTTGGGCTTTTGCCCCATGACCTGCAACCCGAGGTGGTCAGCCGGATCGCCACGCTTGAAACCGTTCAGCCCGACGCGGTGCGCGAGCTGGAGCGCGTGATGCAGCTCAAGTTCAAGGCCAACACGACGCTGCGCGCCTCGCAGATCGGCGGCGTCAAGGCGGCAGCCAAGATCATGAACTTCACCAAGACCGCGATGGAACAGCGGATCATGAAGGAGATCAAGAAAGCCGACAAGGATCTGATGACCGCGATCCAGGACAACATGTTCGTGTTCGACAACCTGGTGATGTCGGACGAACGTTCGTTGCAGACGCTGTTGCGTTCGGTCGATACCGATGTGCTGGTGCTGGCGCTCAAGGGGGCCGACGAATTGCTGCGCGAAAAGCTGTTCGGCTGCATGTCGACCCGGGCTGCGGCCAACATCAAGGACGAGATGGAGGCCCTGGGTCCGGTGCGCCTGACCGAAGTGCAAGAGGCGCAAAAGCAGATCATCAATGTCGCGCGCAAGATGTCGGACGATGGCACCATCGTGCTGGCCGGGCGCGGCGGCGACGAGATGGTTTAAGCCATGCGCCCGACCACAACCAGCCCCGAGGCCAAGGTGCCCGATACCGCGCCGCTCGACGAATCCGAGATCAACCGGCTGATCCTGGCCGCGCGCGCCGAGACCTATCGCCCCTCCGAAGCGGCGCCGCGCACCGCGGTCGAAAGCTTTCGTCCCAAAAGCCTGTTGGAACTGGCCCGGCTTCCGCGTGAGGCCGATCAGGCCGATCAGGTCGATCCGGCCGATGCGTCGGATGCCGGCACGATGCCCGAAACGGCCGCGGCGCTGCCCGATACCGGCGGGGCCGGCGACAGCCAACTGCCCGAGGAACCGCCAGGCCAAGATCCCGGGGCCGATTGGGGGCTGGCACCAGAACCCCCGATGGCCGCGCCAGAACCGGTATCCCGCCCGCCGGGCACGGCCGCGGATCGCGGGGCCGGCGATGCGGCGGCGGCTTTGCCGGGCGACGATCTGGGGCAGGGCGCGCAAGATCTTGCGCCCGCCGCACCCAAGGGCGCGGTCGGCGTGCCGGTCGATGGCGCCGCTGCGGGCGATCCCGACACGCTGGAACACATCCGCTCCGAGGCGCACGCCGCCGGCCGCGCCGAAGCCGAGGCCGAGGCGCGCGCGCATCTGACCGCGGCGACCGAAATCCTTGAGGCGGTGGCACAGGCGCTGCGCCAGCCCGGGCCGGATGCGCTGGCGGGCCTGCGCGCCGAAATAACCCAAGCGGTGCTGTCGATCGCATCCGAGCGGGCGGGGCTTGAGATCGACACCATGCCCGATGCCTTCGTCGAACGGATCGAGGCCTTGGCCGAACGCATCCACAGCCGGGCCACGCAGCCGGTGCTGCGCCTGCATCCCGATGATCTGGCCGCGATCACCCCGCTGATCCAGAATTCCGACAGCCTGTCGGGCATGCGTATCCTCGCCTCTGACGATCTGGCGCGCGGCGATGTCGATCTGGCCGTTGACGGGCTGCGCATGTCCGATCGCATTCTTGGCCAGCCCGCCCCCCGCAAATCGGCGCGCACGGCCCCCAAGCCCCGGTCCGACGAAACATGAACGCCATTCTTGAACGGCTGCGCACCGATCTGGCCGAACTGCCGCAGCGGCGCCATCTGGTCGCCTCGGGCCGGGTCACCCGGTTTGACGGGCAGATCCTGGAATGTGACGGGTTTCCGGTGCTGGTGGGCGCGGTCTGTCAGGTCGAAACATCCGGTCACCAGCCGGCACAGGCCGAAGTGATCGGTTTGCGTGATGGGCGCAACCTGCTGTTTTTGTATGATCTGGATGCGCGCGTCGAAATCGGGGCCCGCGTCACCCCGATCGAGGTCGACAATCGGATCAAGGTTGGGCCCCAGCTTCTGGGCCGGGTGATCGACGCCCAGGGCAATCCGCTGGATGCGCAGGGCCCGCTGGTGCTGGACGACAGCTGGCCCTTGATGGGCCGGCCGCTGAACCCGCTTGCCCGCCGGCCCGTGGCCCAGCCGCTCGATGTCGGGGTGCGCGTGGTCAATGCGCTGTTGTCGGTCGGGCGCGGGCAGCGGCTGGGCATCATCGCGGGATCGGGCGTCGGCAAATCGGTGCTGTTGTCGATGATGACCCGCTTTTCCGAGGCCGAGGTGATCGTCATGGCCCTGATCGGCGAACGGGGTCGGGAAGTCGGCGCCATGGTCGAACAGGTCATGCAAGGCGATGCGCGGCGCAAGGTCGTGGTCGTCGCCGTGCCCGCCGACCGTTCGGCATTGCTGCGCATCCGCGGCGCCCATCGCGCCACGGCCATTGCGGAATATTTCCGGGCGCAAGGCAAGGAAGTGCTGCTGATCATGGACAGCCTGACCCGTGTCGCCCATGCCCGCCGCGAGGTGGGTCTGGCGCTTGGCGAACAGCCCACGGTCAAGGGCTATCCACCCTCGGTGGTGTCCTTGATCCCGGCACTGGTGGAACGTTCGGGCACCGGCACCGATGGCGAGGGGGCGATCACCGCCTTTTACACCGTGCTTGCCGATGGCGACGACACCACCAGCGATCCCGTGGTCGACACCGCGCGTGCCATTCTGGACGGCCACATCGTTTTGTCGCGCCGCCAGACGCAGTTGGGAATTTACCCTGCGGTCGATATCTCTGCCTCTGTCAGCCGGGTCATGTCCGATATCACCCCGACCCGCCAGCAGACGGCCGCGATCCGGTTCCGGCGGCTGGTGTCGCTTTACCTTGAAAACCGCGACCTGATGTTGATGGGCGGCTACCAGTCGGGCCAGGATCCGGAACTCGACCTGGCCGTGTCGCTTTGGTCCAAGCTGACCGCCTTTATCAAGCAGGCCCCGAACGAACCCGCCAGCTTTGCCGAAAGCCAAAAGGGGCTGGTGGCCCTGATGGGGGAATGACGGCGCCATGTCTCGCACCGAGCGGCTGATCAACCTGATGAAGATGCGCGAAGCGATGCGCGCCCAACGCCAGGCGCGCGCCGTCGGCGAATTGTCGGGCGAGATCGGCCGCGCCAAATCCATGCAGGACAAACTGGCCAACCTGATCGCGGTCAACACCCCGCTTGACGAGCCGATGACGCCCTTCGCCCTGCGGTCGCGGGCCTGGTACGGGCGGCAGATGCAAGAACAGTTGGAATTGCTGGAAAATCGCAGCGGCTTTTTGGCAACCGAGCTGACGCAGGCGCGCGCCGCCCTGGTGCGCCACAAGAACCGCGAAACCCTTTTGGAAGAACGTCGCGTCCTGGCACGCCAGACAGAAATCGAAAGCCGCGAAAGCCGGGCCGAAGCCCAGATGCCGCCGCGCGGCCCAAGGACCAAAGACTAGGGGCGCTGCCGCATGTCTTGGCATTTTTCTTGCACCTCAGCGATCTGATGCGGGTCCCGGATACCGGGGCCGGACCAACCGGGACGAGCCTGACCATGAAAGCGATCGCCATTTCGACAGAACCGAAGGCCCTTGAGCCCGGTCTTGGTGCGCGCGCGGTCCGGCCGGTGACGGGTTTCGGCTTCGAGCATCTGTTCACCCTGACCGATGCCGTGGTGCCCCCCGAGGCACTTGGGGTGGATGCCGGCCAGCCTGCCGTGGAATTGTCAGCCGATGCGCCGTTTGCGGGTCTGACCCCAATCATGGCCCCGCCGGGCCAGATCGATGCGGGCGCGCTGCCCCTGGCCCTTCCGGCGCTGGGCCGGCAAGCGGGCGATGCGATCTTGCACCCCACCGAGTGGATGGCCGATGCCGATCTGCCATCGGGCCTGACCCCATGGGCGGCCCCGCAGACAGAGGCTCAAGGCCCAACGCCCGGTGATGCAGCGCTGGCTGTGCCGCCAGATTGGGCCATGGCCGCCGCGGGGCTGGTCCTGCCGCCCGCGGCCCAAATTTTGCCCGACACGGCTTCGCTCGGCGCGCCCGAGGGCGCCACGGATTTCCTGCCGGCCGCGCAGGGGCCCGAAGGCCCCGCGCTGGTGGGGGGCGTGGACGTTGCGGTGGTCGGCGCAGCGGCGCCATCGGTTGAAACCCTGGCCGCGCCTTTTGCCCCGCCCGAGGTGTTTGACACCTTGGCCAAAGCCGAAGATGCCGCTGTTCGATCCCCCGACAAAGCCCCGCAGGACCAAGATGCGGCACAAACGCCCCAGCCGGTTTCGGCCAAGCTGGGCCCGGTGCTGGCGGACATCAACGCAAAGCCCCTGCCGGTTGATGGCGCGGGCCGACCTTTGGATCGGGCCGTGATGCCCGGTGATCCATCGCCGCGGCCCGCGGTCGATCCGGCCCGATCGACCGAAGATCTGGGCCCCGATGCATCGACGCAAACCTTACCGCGCACGCCACAAGATGCGCGCGCCGATCGCCCCGTGGGCACCCCCATTTTGAAACCGATGCCCTTGGGCGGTGCGGCGCTGCCCGATCCGGGCGAAGCGCCCCAGACCCCGGTGGCCGCGACGCCGGTTACAACCGCGGCACCGGCCGCACCGGCCGCCACGGCGATCATGCCCCCCAACCCCGCCATCCCGGCCGCAACGCTGCAAGGGGCCATGCCGGCCGCGCGCAACGGCCAAGGCGTTGCGAAAACAGCCACCGACGCCGCACCGGCCGCCACCGCCATGGCCGATGCGATCCGGTCCGAGGCCGCCACTGGCCCGACCGAGCGGGCCGAACCCCTTTCGGGCCTGACCGCCGGGGCGCGGGCGCCGAACCTTGCGCCACCCCCGCCGCTGCCGATGCCCGTGGCCTTGCCATCGGGGGCGGTTCTGAACCTGCGGCATGCCGATTGGGGCAAGCAGCTGGTGTCACAGATCGAACGCATGGTCAGCAACGGTTCGCAGCGCATCGAACTGTCGCTGCGGCCCAAGAACCTCGGCGAGATCCAGGTGACGCTTGATTTGAGCGGCGACCGCACGGTCGTGCACATCATCACCGAAACCGCCGCCGCCGCCCGCCTTTTGAACGGCACGGAAGATCGGCTGGCCCAGGTTCTGGACCAATCGGGCTATCGGCTTTCGGGGTTTTCGGCGCAGGAACAGGGCCCGGGATCGCAAGGCGGCCAACAGGGCCAACAGGGCCAGCCGTCGCCGCGACGCAGCCGCCCGACAGCGGAAACCGGCAAGCGCGAAGAAGCTTCCGAAGCCGCTGCAACCAGTCCATATAGCGTGGATCGAAGCCGGTCCGCCGGCATCAACATGCTTGCCTAACTGAGGATCTGAGAAATGTCGGACCAGAGCACGCCGGAAGGCAAATCCAAAAAGGGGGGGATCATCAAGATCCTGATCTTCGTCGTGGGCGGCCTTGTGCTGGTCGGGATCGGTCTGGGCGCCGGGTTCTTCTTGTTTGCAAACAATGTCACGCCGTCCGAAGAAATCGACATGATCATCGAGCGCAAGCTTCAGGAGGCCGGGCAGTTGCCGCCGGACGAAGAAGAGGGCAGCGAGGAAGAAACCGGCCCGACGCGCACCGCCCGCCCGGTCGAGGCGTCGGAAACCTTCATCACCAGCTACTACGAATTCCCCGGCAATTTCACCACCAACCTGCGCGGTTCGCGCAAGTTCCTGCAGGTGGGCATCGGGGTGTCGACCCAGTACGATGAAACGGTGGTGCGCAACGTGGAAACGCACCAGCTGGCGCTTCGGTCCGAGGTGCTGGGCGTGATCAGCGAATTCACCGAAGAAGACGTGGAAGGCAAGGACGGGCGCGATGCCATCGCGTTGCGGATGCGCGATGCCATCAACGTGAAGCTCGAGGAACTCGAAGGCTTTGGCGGCGTCGAAGGCGTGCACTTCACTTCCTTCATTCTCCAGTAAAGGGGCAGGGGCCAAGGCATGGTGTCCTCTCGCAAGCTCAGCAACGAAGAAGTCGAAGCGCTGATCGAAGGTCTGAGCAAGTCCACGGGCGGCTCGGACGGCGTGTTTCTGGATGGAGACACGTCGGGCGTGCGCCCGTTCACCTTTGGCTCGGACGACCTGTCGCTTCTGGGCGATTACTATGCGCTGCGGATGATCAACGAACGCTTCAGCCGTTTTGCGCGGTCGGTGTTCCTGCCCATGCTGCGGGTGCAGCCGCGGATTTCGTCGTTTCCGCCCGAGGTCAAGACCTTTGACGATTACAGCGCCGCCTCCGAGAATTTCGTCAGCCTGACCAACAGCCGGATGGATGAATTGCGCGGCAGCCAGTTGCTGGTGCTGCCGCCCAATTTCATCTCGCTTTTGACCAATTCCTATTATGGCGGCACGGCGGTTCGGCCGCTCAAGCGGGTGCAGGGTGAATTCACCGCAACCGAGCAGCGCGTGATCGAGATCGTGACCGAAGGCTTGAATGACGCGCTGCAAATGGCATGGCGCGATCTGACACCGGTCACCTTTTCGATCCAGGGCCGGGAAGAGAACATGCAGTTCGCATCCTTCGTCGATGGGTCGGAAACCGTCATCATCTGCTCTTTCGTGGTGCAATTGCCGAAAACCGAGCCGGCGACCTTCGATATCATTTACCCGCTGCAAACGCTCAAGCCCATCGCGTCGCAACTGCGTTCACGCGTGCAATCGGATTATGTCGACAACGACCTGTCGTGGCGCCAGCGGCTTGAGCAGGCAATCCTGAGCATCCCCTTGTCGCTGACCGGGCGCCTGGCCGAGCCGACAACCGCGCTGCACAACCTGATCCACCTGCAATCGGGCGATACCTTTCCGATGCAGCTGTACGATGGCGTGCAGGTTCTTGTGGAAGGGCGGCCAATGTTCATGGCCGAACTGGGGCAGGTCGGACCGCAAGCCGCGCTACACCTGACCCGTCGCATCCGCGAGACCGACGACTGAAGCCAAAGGAGACGAGATCATGGCCGACACCCCCGACACCAAGGCGCCGCAAGCCGAAGGCAAGGGCGAGCGCGCAAGCATCGAGAACCTGCGCGTGCTCGAAAACATCGAGGTGCGCATGACCGTCGAGGTCGGGCGCACCGAAATCACCATCCGCGACCTCTTGCGATTGAGCGAGGGATCGGTGGTGGAACTGGACCGTCTGGCGGGCGACCCGCTTGATATCCTGATCAACGGCACCATGATCGCGCGGGGCGAGGTGGTGATGGTCGGCGAACGTTTCGGCGTGCGCTTTGGCGAAATCGTCGATCTGGAAAAGCGGGTTCAAGGCATCTGATCGCGTCGGGATCTTGACGGGCCGGTCTGCGGGCCCGTCCGCACCTGAATTTTACAATTATTTTTCAATATCTTGATTGTCGATTTCCGGCCTTTGGCCGGGAATGGCACGATGTTTGCCTTGTCTGTGCAGCGACGGACGGGGAAACGACATGGTAGACGTAAGCTTGACGCAGGTGATCGTGGTCGTGGGCTTTCTTGCGGCCTTGATCGCCGTGCAGATCGTGCTGCGACGCAATGCCCAAGGCATCGGCAAGCGGCTGGCCCGCGGTCGCGACATTCGTCTGATCGAGGTGGCCGCCATTGGCACCCATGAGCGGTTAAACCTGGTCGAGGCCAATGGGCAGCGTATCTTGGTTCTGACCGGGCGCAACGGAACGGGGGCCTTCCTGCCGCTTGGCCCGGCGGCACCCGACACCCCGGAGACCGGATCGTGACCGGGCGGGCGCTGATCTGGCTTGGCGGTCTGGCCTTTTCGCTGGTTTTGGCCGACGCCGCACTGGCCCAAGACCCCCTGTCGATGACGGCGGTCCGCGTCGGCCAGGACGAGACGGGCGCCACGACCTATTCGCTGTCGTTGCAGATCCTGGCGCTGATGACCGCGCTGACGGTTCTGCCCTCGATCGTGCTGGGCATGACGTCGTTCACCCGGATCATCATCGTTTTGTCGATCCTGCGGCAAGCCCTGGGCACCCAGCAGACCCCGCCGAACCAGGTCCTGATCGCCATCGCCCTGTTTTTGACCTTTGCCATCATGACCCCGGTCCTGAGCGAAATCTACGACACCGCGCTGACGCCCTATCTGGCCGAAGACATCACGGCCGACGAGGCATTGGTACGGGGCAGCACGCTGATCAAGGATTTCATGGTGGCCAACACCCAAGAGGATGCGCTGTTGATGTTTTCGGACATGGCCGACACCGGCGGCTATGCCGACGTGTCGGAAATTCCGCTGTCCGTGATCTTGCCCGCCTTCATCACGTCCGAGCTCAAGACCGCCTTTCAGATCGGTTTCCTGATCTTTCTGCCCTTTCTGGTGATCGACATGGCCATCGCGTCGATCCTGATGTCCTTGGGCATGATGATGCTGTCGCCGATGCTGATTTCGCTGCCTTTCAAGCTTTTGCTTTTCGTGCTGGTGGATGGCTGGACCATGACGGTCGGATCGCTGGCGGCAACCTTCGCCTTGGGAACAGGAGGCTGAGATGGATTTCGACGCCAATGTCGGGTATCTGCGGCTTGCGTTTTGGTACATCGTCATGACGGCGGGGCCGGTGCTTGCGGTGGCCCTGGCGGTGGGTCTGATCATCGGGATCATTCAGGCCGCCACCTCGATCAACGAGATGACGCTGTCTTTTGTCCCGAAACTTGTGATCGTGCTTGGGGCCATGGCCTTGATGTCGGGCTTCATGCTGACCCAGATGACCGATTATTTCGCCTTCGTCTTTGGCGAGATCGTCGCGATCCGTTAGGGGGGCTTGGCGGCGATGGGGTATGGCGATCTGCCCGGTCTGGCGATCCAGGATATCATGGATCAGGCGCTTGTGTTCCTGATCCTGTCGCTGCGCATCGGCGCCTTCTTGTTGTCGGCGCCCTTCTTCGGTTCGCGCATGATCCCGTTGCCGGTGCGTATCGTTTTTTCCGCATCGCTGGCCGCATTCCTGATCGGCCGGGTTCCCGTGCCCCCGATCGACGATCTGACCACGCTGCGCGTGCTGCCGATCATCGCGCAGGAACTGGCGCTGGGGTTGTCGGCGGGGTTGTTGTTGACGATCCTGTTCGCGGCGGTCGCGCTGGCGGGCGAAAAGGTCGCCGCAACAGCGGGCCTGTCCTTTGCCAGCCAGGTCGATCCCAACAGCGGCGGGCAGATGCCGCTGGTCAGCCAGATCTTTACCTTGTTTTTGACGGTCGTGTTCTTGTCGCTGAACGGCCATCTTGCCGCCTTTGCGATCTTGATCGACAGCTATGCCTTTGCGCCCATCGGCGCCGGGATCAATTACCGGGCGCTGTTTCAGGTCGGGGAAATCGCGGGTGCCACGATGTTTGCGACCGCCGCACGGCTGATGCTGCCGATTGTGACGGTGCTGTTCTTGGTCAACATCACCATCGGCGTCATCACCCGGTCTGCGCCGCAGCTCAACCTTTTTTCTTTCGGGTTCCCGATCACGTTGCTTGCGGTGTTCGTTTTGTTGTTCCTGACGAC
>JBEAQJ010000067.1:0-68048 GCA_041163945.1 Pseudomonadota bacterium | reverse complement strand
CAAGATCTCGAACCGCAGGGGCAGCCCGTCTGGCGTTGTCATCACGCCGTTTTGCACGCTGTAGCCGGCCTGTTCCAGCGCGGCCAGCGCGGCGTTGATCCCGGCCCGGTTGCGCTCGGTCCCGTCCGACACGGGCATCACATAGCCGTCCAGCACACCTGGCAGAAGATCGGCGGCAAAGGGGGCCAGGAATTCGGCCACCCGGCCTTGGGCCGGGCCGGGCCGCATCGCAAGCGGCGAATTGGCAAAGTAAGAGGTGATCCTGGGATCGACGCCGCCGTTCATCGTCTGGTTGATGAATTCGGCCGGAAACGCCTGGATCATCGCCTCGCGCACGCGCCAATCGGCAAACAAGGGCCGCCGGGTGTTCATCACCAGCCCTGTCATCCCCGACGGACGCTGGTGGGCCACCTCGGCCAGCAGCACGTCGCCCGACCGCACCCGTGGAAAATCGTAATTGGTCGCCCAAGCCTGTGCCGATGTTTCGCGCATGCTCGACAGGATGCCGGCGGTAAAGGCCTCGAACATGGCGGTTCCATCGGAAAAGAATTCCATCCGAACTTCGTCGATCACATTGGTGCCGCGCCGAAACGGCAGGTCGCGACCCCAGTAATCGGGGTTGCGGCGCAGGCTGACAAACCGGCCTGCCTCGAAATCATCCACCACATAGGGCGCCGATGCGATGGGGATCACATCAAGCCCCGATTGCGTGAAATCCACCCCATCCCATTGGGCGGCCTTCAGGATCGGGCGCAGCCCCATGATCATGGCCAATTCCCGATCGGGTTCGGAAAAGGTGATGCGCAGGCTGCGTTCGCCCACAGCAGCGATCCCCGACACACGGGTCCAAGCGTTCAGGTAGCGCGGGTGCCCGACCGTGCCCAAGGTTTCCATCGACCAGATCACGTCGGCCACGGTAACGGGGCTTCCGTCGGAAAACCGGGCCTCGGGACGCAGGGTGAATTCCACCCAGCTGTGATCGGGGGCAACCTCCACCGATTCGGCCAAAAGACCATAAAGCGTAAAGGGCTCGTCCCAGGATCGACCCATGAGTGATTCGTAGGCCAGAAGCCGCAATTGCCAGGGCACCGAGCCTTCGCGAATGTGCGGATTGAGGCTGTCGAAGCTGCCGGTTTCGCCCGACACGATGCGTCCGCCGGTGGGGGCATCGGGGTTGGCATAGGGCAGATGGGCAAAATCGGGCGGCAGGGCGGGATCACCATACATTGCGATCCCGTGCATCGGCTGCGCGATACCTGCCCCCGTCAGGGCCACGGACACCGCCATGGCGCCCATCCATGCCGTAAATCGTGCTGCGCCGGTTCGGATCATTCTGCTCTCCCCTAAAAGCTGTTGGGTGCACGCTAGCCGCGCGCGCGCGCGCTGGCAACTTTTTGGGTTGGACATCAGCGCGATGCTTGCCTATAAAGAAAGCACTGCTCGATAGGTTTCTTGCCTGTATGAAACCTGCCTCAATAACTCGACGCCGGCCTTGCGCCGGCGTTTTTTTTGGCTTGGGCCGGCGTGGGGGGAACTGTTCGCCGCCCCCGTCTGCGACTATGCTGGGCGCTGATTGCCCGCCCCAGCCGAAGGAGCCCACCGATGAGCATCACCACCGACCTGTCCGGCAAGACCGCCGTCATCACCGGATCGAATTCGGGCATCGGTTTGGGGGTCGCGCGCGAACTGGCGCGGGCCGGGGCGGATGTGGTGCTGAATTCCCTGACCGACCGGGCCGAAGACCATGCGCTTGCCGCAAGCCTGGGTCGTGAATTCGGCGTGCGCGCGCGCTACATCGCGGCCGACATGTCGAAGCCCGCCGATTGCCGTGGGCTGATCGAACAGGCGGGTGCTTGTGATATCTTGATCAACAACGCGGGCATCCAGCATGTGGCCGCCATCCCCGAGTTTCCGATCGAAAAATGGGATGCAATCCTTGCGATCAATTTGTCGTCGGCCTTTCACACCACCGCCGCCGCCTTGCCCATCATGCGCGCGGCCGGTTGGGGCCGGGTGATCAACATCGCCTCGGCCCATGGCCTGACGGCCAGCCCGTTCAAGTCGGCCTATGTCGCGGCCAAGCACGGGCTTGTGGGCTTGACCAAGGTCACCGCGTTGGAAACCGCCGAAGAACCGATCACCGCCAATGCGATCTGTCCGGGCTACGTTTTGACGCCGCTCGTCGAAGCGCAGATCCCAGACCAGATGAAAACGCACGGGATGGACCGCGATACGGTCGTGCGCGACGTCATGCTGGCGCGTCAACCCTCGCGCGATTTCGCCACCGTCGAGCAGATGGGCGGCACGGCCGTGTTCTTGTGTTCGCCGGCCGCGGCCCAGATCACGGGCACCACGATCAGCGTGGATGGGGGTTGGACAGCACTTTAGGCGCGGATCTCGACCGGCAGCCCGCCCCTGACCTCGGCTTCGGCCATGGCGGCCAAGGTCTTGCGGTCGGGATAATCGGCAACCTTGAGCGGGCTGTGATACACCACCTCGACCCGGCCCTGGCGACGGGCGGCCAACACCGACAGAATGGCGGGCGCCAAGGCCATGTCGCCCCACCAGCCGTAAAACACCGCATCTTCGCCCACGGGCGGGTGATAGACCAGCGTGATGGGCTGAACCCACATGACATCGCGCAAACGGTCGGTCTGAAAGGCCTGGAACAGCGTGGATTTAAACGGCAAGACCCGCCGCCCGTCGGACGATGTGCCCTCGGGGAAAAACAATAGCCGATGGCCCGCGCGCAGGCGATCCTCGAACAGCCGGGTTTGTGCGCCGGCTTGTCGTGGATCGCGGGCGATGAAGACGGTGCCGGTGCCCCGCGCCAGCCAGCCGATGCCGGGCCAACCCGACACCTCGGATTTGGCAACGAAATAGAGGGGCTTACCGGCGTTCAGAACGAAAATGTCCAGCCAGCTGACGTGATTGGCCACATAGGCGCCCCGCCCGCGCATGGGCCGGCCACGCATCTGCCGGGTCAAACCCAGTGCGCGGCACGACAACACGCAAACCGCCTGTGTGATGTAGGGCGTCACGGGACGATGCAGCCCGAACACCAGCCGCTCGGGCAGGCGCAAGATCAACAACAGCGGAAAGCACACCCCCAGCAGCCCAAGGATGACCACGCCCCGGCGCGCCACGCGCAGCCAGTCGCCCCGGCCCAGCACGCGCGGTGCCGGTTCGTCCGGCCCATGCCAGGTCTGGCTCATGCCGGGCCGCCCCGCTGGTAGATGGCGCGCGCCTTGTCGGGGATGCGCGCCACATCCATCACCAGGCAGACATCGATGCAATTGAAGGCGCTGTCGCGATAGGCCCCCTGCCCGACGAAGCCGCCCAGCCGCAGGTAGGCCTTGATCAGCGCGGGGATATCGCGGATCGCCGCGGGCCGATCCAGATCGGCCTTGGCGATCAGATCCATGCGCTGAAAGCCGGGCGGGCGCGCAACGGGGCGCAGATCGGGCGGGGCCAGATGGCGGTGATGCAGCAACGACAGGGGCCCGGCCAAGGGCGCGGGATCGAGCCCCTGGAAACTGGCCACGCCAAACATCACCTCGATGCGATGGGTGGCGATGTAATCGGCCAGCCCCGCCCAAAGATGCATCATCGCCGTCCCGCCCCGGTAATCGCGATGCAGGCAAGACCGGCCCAATTCCAGCAACCGCCGCCCCGAGGCGCGCAGCGGCGACAGATCATATTCCTGTTCGGAATAGAACTGCCCAGCATCCGCCGCGCCGCGTTCGGTCATCAGCCGGTAGACACCCACCACCTTGTCGGCATCATCGCGCCGGCGATCGAGCAGCAGCAGATGGTCGAAATAGGGATCGAACCGATCTTTTTCCAGGCGCGCGCCATGATCGACCATCGGGCCATCGGCGCCCAGCTCTTCGACGAAAACGGCATAGCGCAGGCTTTGCGCCGCGTGCAGATCCTGCGCGCTGGCGGCAAGGCGAAGCTCGAAATGGCTGTCGTCAATCTGCATGATGTGGCGCGCAAAACCCCCGGCTTTCGGGATGTAACAGGCAATCGCGGGCTTGCAAACCACTGCGGGATTGCAGCGCACCACGCCGATCGCGTTAAACTGGTGTTAACTGCCCCTGCCTAGCCTTGCGCATGGGACAACGGCACGAGGATGTGATGGTTCAATCGAGGTACTCGATCATCAGGCGGATGTGGCGCGCATCCAGCACCAGCTTGCCTTCGTTCTCGAAATTCACCGTGATCTTGCCGCCCACGTTCGATTGCACCTGCCCCAGCCCCCAATCGGGCCGGTCGCTGGCACGCACGAACATGCCCGGTTCAAGGATCGCGCCCAGATCGTCTTGCATGAATAGGTCAGCCCCATGAATGATCAAGCGCCGCACGGCCCACAGACGCTGGCCGAATTGATCAGCTCACGCTTGTGTCATGATCTCGTAAACCCGTTGGGGGCCATCGGCAACGGGGTGGAATTGATCGACATGACCGGATCGGTGCGCGGCCCGGAAATGGCGTTGATCCGCGACGCGGTGCGCGATGCGCAGGCGCGGCTGCGGTACCTGCGCATCGCCTTTGGCGGTGCGGCCGCCACCCAGACGCTGAGCGCGCGCGAGGCAAAGACCACCGCCCAGGCCCCCTGGCAAGGGGGGCGGTTCCAGCTCAGCTGGGGGATTGCGGGCGATCTGCCGCGTCGGCAGGTCAAGATCGCCTATCTGATGCTGTTGTGTGCGGAAACGGCGCTGCCGATGGGCGGGGCGGTGACGCTGGTGCAAGATGGCGCGGGGCATCTGCGGCTTGATGCAAAGGCGCCCCGCGTGGTGGTGGACCCCGGGCTTTGGTCGGTGCTGCATTTCGGCATGAAGGCCGCCGAACGCCCGCTGCGCCCGGCCGAGGCGCAGTTCGCGGCACTTTACGCCACGGCCACGGCGGTGGAGCTGTCGATCAACTATGTGGCCCGCGATGACGGTCTGACGCTCACCACGCAATAGCGCCGATCCCGGGGCAACGCCCCAACCCCGCCTAAAGCGCGACCAGCGCCTGCCGGAAGCGACGCATGCGCGCGCTGTAATTGGCCGCCGAGCTCAGGATGCGATCTTGGGCCGCGGCATCGAGTTCGCGCACCACCTTGCCCGGCACACCCATCACAAGGCTTCCGTCGGGGATGATCTTGCCTTCGGGGATCAACGCGCCGGCGCCAATCAGGCATCCCCGACCAACGACCGCCCCGTTCAGGATCGTGGCGCCCATACCCACCAATGACCCATCGCCGATGGTGCAGCCATGCAGCATGGCCTTGTGCCCGATGGTGCAATTTTCGCCGATGCGCAAAGGGTGGCCCATATCGGTGTGGAACACGCAATTTTCCTGCACGTTCGATCCCGCGCCCACGCGGATTTCCTCGTTGTCGCCGCGCAGCACCGCGCCGAACCACACGCTGGCCCCCGCGCAGAGCACGACACGCCCCATCACATGGGCGCCGGGCGCGATCCATGTATCGGGATCGATGTCGGGCGCGATGCCTTCGAATGCGTAGATCATGGCTGGCCTTCCTCGAATTCCTGTTGCAGGCGCCGAACATGATCGGCCAGCCCGGGCTGTTGTTCCCGGCGCAACCGTTCGGCGCTGATGATCGTGGTCAGCCGGTCAAAGCTGGCGTCCAGATCATCGTTGACCAGCACGTAATCATAGCCGTCCCAATGGCTGATCTCATCCCAGCTTTTGTGCATCCGGCGGGCGATCACCTCGGGGCCATCCTGGCCGCGGCTGACCAGCCGGCGGCGCAATTCGGGGATCGACGGGGGCAAGATGAAGATCGACAGCGTGTGCCGACCCAAGGCCGAATTTCGGATTTGCTGCGCGCCCTGCCAATCGATGTCGAACAAGACGTCACGGCCCGCATCGATGGCGGCACGCACGGGCGCCATGGGTGAGCCGTAGAAATGCCCAAAGACATGGGCATGTTCCAACATCGCGCCTTGCGCGACCAGATCCTTGAACGCGGTTTCGGTCAGGAAATGGTAATGTTGGCCGTCGATTTCGCCCGCGCGGGGCGCGCGCGTGGTCGCCGAAACCGAGAATTGCAGCGACGGATCCCAAGCCATCAGGCGGCGCGCCAGGGTGGACTTGCCCGCCCCCGATGGCGACGACAAGATGATCAGCAGGCCGCGGCGGGCCATGAATTCGGCGATGGGCATCGTCATTCCACGTTCTGAACCTGTTCGCGGGTCTGGTCGATGGCCAGTTTCAGGTCAAGCCCAAGCGCGGTCAGGGTGCCATCTTGCGATTTGGCGCACAGGGTGTTGGCCTCGCGGTTGAATTCCTGCATCAAGAAATCCAGCTTTCGCCCCACCGCGCCCCCTTGGGCCAGCAGGTCGCGCGCGGCAGTCACATGCGCGCGCAGGCGGTCGATTTCTTCCGTCACAGCGGTCTTGAGCGCCACAATCGCCACCTCTTGCAGCAGCCGGGCTGGATCGAGTTCCGTCTGGTCCAACAGGGCCGACAGGGCCGCGCGCATGCGTTGGGCTTGGGGTTCGGCGCGCGCCTGTGCGGCCTGGGCCGCAGCCTCGGTCAGCGCGGCGATGCGGTCGATCTGGCCGCGCAGCACCGCCGCCAGCGTGGCCCCTTCGGCCCGGCGCATCGCCTCGAAGGCGTCGAGCAATTGCGCGGCTTCGGCCAACAGCTCTGCCGGTTCGGGCAGGCCGCCCCCTGCCCCCAGGCCCTGCACCGGGTCATACAGGCCCTTGAGCGCCAGAATCTCGGCCGCGCTGGGGTCCGCCAAGGTCACGCCCTTGGCGGCGGCGGTGGCCTGCACTTGGGCGATCTGGTCCAGCACGGCGTGAAGCCTTTGGGTATCGATCCCGGTCGATGTGCCGGCACCCTCACGCCCGATCTTGAGCGACAGCGTCACCGACCCGCGTGTGATCCGGTCGGACAAAAGCCGGCGCAACGGCGCCTCGAGCGCGCCCAGCCCATCGGGCAGCCGCAGCCGCAGATCCAGCCCCCGCCCATTGACCGAGCGCAGTTCCCAGCTCCAGCCCAGCCCCTGGGCATTGGCCCCCTCGCGCGTGGCGAACCCCGTCATCGAGGCGATGGCGCCCCCACCGTTCCCTTCGACCAATGCCGATGCCCCCCTGTCCTGCCCTGTCCTGGCCTGTCCTGCGCGGGCCTGATCGCCGCCGAACGCGGCCCTGTCGCCCGCAAGCGGGGCGGGCCGGACGCGTCGGCGCCACCGCGCCCTAGACCGCCGCGCGCAGCGCCTGCCGGCTGGTGTGCAGTTCTTCGGCCACAAGAAACGCCAATTCCAGCGATTGCGACGCGTTGAGCCGCGGATCGCAGGCGGTGTGATAGCGCGACGACAGGTCTTCGTCGCTGACCGCCCGGATGCCGCCGGTGCATTCCGTCACATCCCGGCCGGTCATCTCGATATGCACGCCGCCCGGCACCGTGCCCTCGGCCCGATGAATGGCAAAGAATTCCTGCACTTCGTGCAAAATGGCGTCGAAAGGACGGGTTTTGAACCCGGTCGAGGATTTGATGACATTGCCGTGCATCGGGTCGCAAGACCACAGCACATGCGCGCCCTCGGCCCGCACGGCGCGGATAAGGCGGGGCAGATGATCCCCGACCTTGCCCGCCCCGAAGCGCGCGATCAGCGTCAGGCGACCCGGCTCGTTTTCAGGGTTGAGCTTGGCCATCAACACCTTCAGGTCGTCCTCGGTCGTGGTGGGGCCACATTTCAGCCCGATGGGGTTTTGCACGCCCCGGCAGAATTCCACATGCGCGCCATCGGGCTGGCGCGTGCGGTCGCCGATCCAGATCATATGGCCCGACCCGGCCAGCCACTTGCCGCTGGTGCTGTCGACGCGGCACAGCGCCTCTTCGTATTCCAAGAGCAGCGCTTCGTGGCTGGTGTAGAAATCGACCGTGCTGAGCTCGTGGTTGGTTTCCCCCGTCAGTCCAGCCGCGGCCATGAAATCCAGGCTGTCCTGGATGCGGTTGGCCATGTCGCGGTATTTCTCGGCGTCTTCTTGATCGGTAAAGCCCAGTGTCCAGCTGTGAACGCGGTGGATGTCGGCGAACCCCCCGGTCGAAAAGGCCCGCAACAGGTTCAGCGACGCGGCCGCCTGCGTATAGGCTTGCAACATCCGCGACGGGTCGGGGATGCGGGCGGCGGGTGTGGGGGCGATGTCGTTGATGATGTCGCCCTTGTAGCTGTCCATCTCGATGCCACCCACGATTTCGGTGGGCGCCGAGCGGGGCTTGGCGAATTGGCCGGCGACGCGGCCCACCTTGATCACCGGCACCTTGGCGCCATAGGTCAGCACCATCGCCATCTGAAGCATGACCTTGAAGGTATCGCGGATATTGTCGGCCGAAAATTCGGCGAAGCTTTCGGCGCAATCGCCGCCCTGTAGCAAAAACGCATCGCCGCGTGCCGCGGCCGCCAGCTGCTTTTTCAGGCGCCGCGCCTCGCCGGCGAAAACCAGCGGGGGGTATTTCGACAGCTGCGCCTCGACCGCGCCGAGCGCTGCGGCATCCGGATAAACGGGCATTTGCACACGCGGTTTCGCGCGCCAGTCGGTTTTCGTCCAGGGGGCGGCACTGGCTCGGGTCATGGCACTGTATCTCCGGTCATTCGCTTCGGGCGCGCTTATAGGCCGCGGCGGCGGTCCTTCCAATGCCCTAAATCGCCGCGTGCGGGGATTGCACATGCGCAAAAAAGCTGCTTTCGCTCACGCAACGCGCAAGATGATGCCCGCGCGCCGCGACATATCGAGACCTGGAAATGCCCGACCACGCAGCCACGCGGCAATACGTTTTCATATTGCTCGACCAATTCACCATGCTTTGTTTTTCCAGCGCGGTCGAAGCGCTGCGGATTGCCAACCGCATGTCGGGCCGGCCGCTTTACAGCTGGACCTTGGCGGGCGAAGGCGGGGATGTCGCCTGGTGTTCGGCCGGCATCGGTTTCAAGCTCGATGCCGATCTGCCCGAAATCGGGCGCGATGACATCGTGCTGGTGTGCGGTGGCATCGATGTGGCGGCGGCCACCACCAAAAAGGTGGTCAGCTGGCTGCGCCGCGAAGCGCGCAAGGGTGCCGTCATCGGCGGGTTGTGCACCGCTGGCTACACGCTGGCCAAGGCCGGGCTTCTGGATGGCAAGCGCGCCACGATCCACTGGGAAAACCAGGACAGCTTCATCGAAGAATTCGAAGAGGTGACGCTGACCAAATCGGTCTTTGTGATCGATGGCAACCGTATCACCACGGCGGGCGGCACCGCCTCGATCGATCTGATGCTCAAGATCATCGCCGATGATCACGGCGAAGATCTGGCCAATCTGGTGGCCGATCAGCTGATCTATACCTCGATCCGCACCGATCAGGACACCCAGCGACTGTCGATCCCCACCCGCATCGGCGTGCGCCACCCCAAGCTGGGGCAGGTGATCCGCATGATGGAACAAAACATCGAGGAACCGATCAGCCCCGCGACACTGGCGCGCGATGTGGGCATGTCCACCCGGCAGCTCGAGCGGCTGTTTCGCCGCTATCTCAACCGCAGCCCCAAGCGGTATTACATGGAATTGCGGCTTGGCAAGGCACGCAACCTGTTGATGCAGACCGACATGAGCGTGATCAATGTCGCGCTGGCCTGTGGCTTTGCCTCGCCCTCGCATTTTTCGAAATGCTACCGGGCGCATTATTCCACCACGCCCTACCGTGAGCGTGGAACGCATGGCAACAAGCCGCGGGATTGACCACGCCCGGCGCGGCGCCCGGCGTCAGTCCGCGCCCAGGCGGGCCGCACGCCCCCCCCGCCGGGTCGCGCGCGGTGCGTCCGACAGGCCTTCGGCCAGGACGGCCAGCATCGGGTGATCGGCCGGTTGATCGCCATAGCGCGCCAGCAGCGCCTCGATCGCCGGGCGCGGGGCGCTGGCTTCCAGGCTGAGCGCCCAATCGACAAAGATCGATCGACATTCGGCCATGCTGATGCCCTCGATGCGGAAGGATTCGCGGATCAACCCCTTGGGGTCGAGCGGATCGGCGGCTGGCTTGGCGGGGCTCATGGGGTTTCCTGACGCGGAATGGGGCCGAGAACGGCATCGATGATCTGCGCGGTATAGGCGCGGGTGCGATCCAGTTGCAACGCCAGCGCGTCAGCCGATGGCGCATCTGCGACACGGCTCAGGAAATCGCGCCCGCCCGTGCCGATGGCGTCGGGGTCGAGCGCTTCGTCGTTCAACAGCCGCCCCGCGGCCAGAATGCGCGCAAAACGGCCATGCGCCGCGATCAGCGCCTCGGTCTGGTCTGCATCCAGCCAGCCCAGTTTCGGCGCATGGGCCAATTGCGCGGCACTGGCGCGATCGGCCGCACCGGCGGCCAGCGCGATGGCCTGACCCAGCAATTCGATGTCTTGCAAGCCCCCGGGCCCGTCCTTCAGCGCCCAGGTGGCCCCGGCCCGGCCCGCGGCGGCCAGGCGCGCGCGCATGTCGGCGGCATCGTGGCGCACCTTGGCCGGATCGGCCTTGTCGACGATCAGGGCGCGGCGAATGGCTTCCACCCGGGCACACAGCCCCGCATCGCCCGCCATCGGGCGCGCGCGCGTCAGGGCCATGTGTTCCCATGTCCATGCCTCATCGCGCTGATAGGTCTCGAAGGCCGTGATCGATGTGGCCACCGGCCCCTGCCGCCCAGATGGCCGCAGGCGCATGTCGACGGCATAAAGCGTGCCGGCCGCGGTCGGCGCCGACAGCGCCGTGATCAACGATTTCGTGGCCTTCGCATACCAGCCGCGCGGATCGAGCGGGCGCGGCCCAAAGCTAACCTCGGCATCGGCCGGATCGTAGATCACGATCAAGTCCAGATCCGACCCGGCGCTCATCCGGCCGGCGCCCAGGCTGCCCATGCCCAAAACCACGCCTCCCACGCCCGGGGGCGGCCCATGGCGGCGGGCGATTTCGGCACAGACTGCGGGCCACAGGGCGCCCAGAACTGCCTGTGCCAGATCCGTGTACTGGCCCATCGCTTCCTCGGCGGTGATCAGCGCGCGCAACTGATGCACCCCGATGCGGAAATGCCATTCCTTGTGCCAGCGCCGCGCCTGATCGAGCTGCGCCTCGAACGCCAAGCCATCCAGTGCGCGCGACAGATCGCGGGCCAAGGCCTCGGGGCCGGGCCACGGGGCAAAGAAACGGCCATCGAGCACCGCATCCAGCACCCCCGAATGGCGCGACAGGTAACGCGACAGCCCCGGTGCCGTGGCACAGATATCGACGATCAGATCCACCAGGGAACGGTTGGCCTCGAACAAGGAAAACAGCTGAACCCCGGCCGGCAGGCCCTTTAGAAACCCGTCGAAATTCAACAACGCCTCGTCCGGGCGCGCCGCGCGTTGGAAACGGCGCAGCAGATCGGGTTTCAGCCGTTCGAAAATGGCTTGCCCGCGTTCGGACCGCAACGCCGGATAGCTGGGCCAACGCGCCACGATCTCGGCCTGTTCGGGGGGGATGTCGAGCGTGCCATCCCCGCCCCTGCGCCCGGGCTGGAACAAATCCCCGCACAGCGTCTCGACCCGGCGCAAGCGCGCGGTCAGCCCATCCCGAAAGACCGCGGTATCCGATACCCCGCACAGGCGGGCCAGGCGATCGAAGCCATCGGCTGTTTTCGGCAAATCATGTGTCTGGGCATCATCGATCATCTGCACGCGATGTTCGATTTCGCGGTGATGGGCGTAGTGATCGGTCAATTCGCCGGCCACGTCATCCGGGATCCAGCCCGCCTGCGCCAGGGCGGCCAAGGCATCGACCGTGCGGCGCGACCGCAGCGACGGGTCGCGGCCACCGGCCACCAGCTGACGGGTTTGGGCAAAGAACTCGATCTCGCGGATGCCGCCCGCGCCGAGCTTCATATTGTGTCCATAAAGCTTAAGATCACCGTGCAGGCCTTTGTGATCGCGTATTTTTTGGCGCATATCGACCGTGTCTTGCACCATCGCGAAATCCAGATGCCGCCGCCAGACAAAGGGGGTGAGCGTCTCCAGAAACCGCGCGCCTGCTGCAAGATCGCCCGCCGCGGGCCGCGCCTTGATATAGGCCGAGCGTTCCCAACTGCGCCCTTCGGCCTCGTAATAGCGTTCGGCCGCCGTCATCGACATGCATACGGGCGTGGTTCCCGCATCGGGCCGCAGCCGCAGATCGGTGCGAAACACATAGCCCTCGGCCGTGGTGTCCGACAGGCTGGCGGCCATGCGGCGGGTGGCGCGGATGAAGGCCGCGCGCGCATCCGTCGTGTCGGCGGGATCAAACCGTTCATCATCGAAAAAACAGATCAGATCGATATCCGAGGAATAGTTCAGCTCGCCCGCGCCCATCTTGCCCATCGCCAGCGCCACCATCCCTGCCCCAAAGCCGCGCGCATCGTCTTCGGTCATTCCGGGGATCTTGCCCCGCCGCGCCTCAAGCGTGACATGGGTGAGCAAGGCCGCCCGCAGACAGGCATCGGCGAAATCGGTCCAGTGGCCGGTGACCTGATGCAAGGACCACACCCCGCCCAGATCGGCCAAGGCCACGATCAGCGCGGCGCGCCGCTTCAGCCGCCGCAAGCCGCTGTCCAGATCGGGCGGGTCGAGTGCTGCGGCGTCGGCGATCAGGCGGGCCATGCTGTCTTCGGGCGCATGCGCAAGGGCTGGGGCCAGCCACGCGGCCTCGCGGGTCATCAGGCCCGCCAGATAGGGCGATGACCCGGCCGTGCCTTCGATCAGGGGCCGCCATTCGGGGGCGATCCCGGTCAACGCAGCCCAGGCTTCGGCCGCGCGGGTCGGATTGTAGGGCAGCGGGTGGCGGGTCAGTCTGGTTGCAAAGCTCATGGGCCGAGTTACGACCGCCGCGGGCGCGCGGTCAATCACTTGCGCGCCTTGGCGCGCCCTGCCATCACGGCCCCATCACGAACCGACGGGGGACGCGATGTCGAAAAGCGTGAAACGGGTCACGGCCGCGTTGCAATCGGCCGGCGTGGCCGCAGATGTCATCGAAATGGCCGAGGGCACCCGCACCGCCGAAGATGCCGCCCGCGCCGCGCGTTGCGATGTGGACCAGATCGCGAAATCGATCATTTTCCGGGCCGATGTCAGCGGTGTGGCGGTGTTGTTCATCACCGCGGGCGGCCGGTTGGTCGACCCCGCCAAGGCCAGCATGCTGGCGGGCGAACCCTTGGGCAAGGCCGATGCCGATCTGATCCGGGCCCAGACCGGATTTGCCATCGGCGGGGTATCCCCGTTGGGCCATCTGAACCCGATCCAGGCCTGGTTCGATCGCAGGCTTCTGGATTTCGACGTGATCTATGCGGCAGCGGGCAGCCCGCGCCACATCTTTGGCATCCCGCCCGATGTGCTGCTGCAATTGTCAGGCGCCCGTCTGGCTGATTTCACCGCCTAGCCGCGGCCTATGCCATCCAGCACGGCGCGCGCGGCCCGCAGCCAAGGTGCCTCGCCCCCACGGCCCAGCCGCCGCATGGCCAGACCCATGGCATCAAGCTGGTCCAGCCGGGCGCGGTCATCGTCGATCAGGCGGGCCAAGGCATCGGCGATCGGGCCAGGCTGGCAATGGTCGCCCAGGAATTCGGGGATTGTGCGGCTGTCGGTGACCAGATTGACCAAGGTCACCGTGTCCACGCGCAACAGCGCCGAGACCAACCTTTGGCTCAGCCAGCTCATCTTGTAGGCGATGACCATCGGCGTGTCGGTCGCGGCCAGTTCCAGGCTGACCGTGCCCGAGGCGGCAAGCGCCACATCGGCGGCCCCGAACGCGGCGCGCTTGCGGGCGGCGAAGGCATCGGGTGCCATCCCACGCGGGTCCAGCAGCACGCTGCCTTTCGGCCAATCGGCCAAGCGTTCGGCCACGCGGGCCGCCCCCGCGGGTGCTGCCGGCAGCACGATGCGCGCCCGCGGGTGACGCAGCAAAAGCTGGTCCAGCGCCACCCCGAAGATCGGCATCAGGCGTTCGATCTCGGCCCGGCGCGAACCGGGCAGCGCCAAGATCAAGGGGCCGCCATCGGGGACATGTTCGGCGCGAAAGGCCGCAATCTCGGCCTGGGTGGCTTGTGGTTCGGTCACGACCGGATGGCCCACGAAATCGCACCGCATCCCGGCGGCCTGCATATGCGCGGGCTCAAAGGGCAAAAGCGCCAAAACCTGGTCGATCGACTGTGCCATCTTCTTGGCGCGCCCGGCCCGCCATGCCCAGACGGTGGGCGCGACATAGTGAATGGTGCGCAGACCGGGCGCGCGCGCCTTGACCTGCCGGGCCACGCGCAACGAAAATTCCGGGATGTCGATGGTGATCAACGCATCGGGGGCCAATGCCAGCACTGCGGCGGCGGTATCGGACACACGGGCCGACAGGCGGCGGTAATTGGCCAGGATCTCGGTCAACCCCATGACCGACAGCTCGTCCATGTCGAACAGGGTTTGCAGACCTTGGGCCTGCATCAAGGGGCCGCCGATGCCATGAAATTCCACCGGCCCCTGGGTCAGTGCCCGGAGCCCCGCCATCAGCGCGGCCCCCAAACGGTCGCCCGACGGTTCGCCCGCAACCAAAAACAGCCGCAGCGTCATGGCACCGCCCAAAGATCGATGCCCTGTGCGCGACACGCGGCATGCACCGCGTCCGGGTCCAACAGCAGCACATGGTCGGCCTGCAATTCGATCCCCGACAGGCCCGCCCGGGCACACAAGGCCACCGTGTCCGGCCCGATGGCCGGCATGTCGACGCGCAAATCCTGACCCGGTTTGGCCCGTTTGACCAGCACGCCGCCCGAGCCCGGCGCGCTGTCGGCCACGTAGCGCAACAGCGCATCGGTGCCTTGCAGGGTTTCGATGCCGATGATCTGCCCGGCCGCCGCGACCGCCGCTTGCCCCACATCGAGCGGCCCAAGTGCGGCCAGCACATCGCGTGCGCGCGCGCTGTCGCGGGCCGAGCCCTGTGCGCCCACCATTATACCGGCGCGCGCAACCAGATCGGGGCGCAGATCATGCGCGCCCCGGATCGTGAAACCCTGATCTTCGAACATGCCCAGGATCATGCGCAAAAGCGCATCATCGCCCTGCCCCATGGCATCGGCCAACCGCGGCAAAAGCTGGCGCGTGACCGCATCAAGCGCCGCGGGGTCCAGCTGAACCCGGCGCATGGCCCCTGCCAGACACAATTCGGTCACGCCGCGATCCCTGAGCGCATCAAACAGCGCGCCCAGCCGTTCGAATTGCGCCACCAGATCGGAGCCTTCGGTGCCGCCCGGTGCGCCATCAAAGCGCACGACCAGCGCCGGGCCGGCGGTCGCCAAAAGCCCCGGCAAGGCCCCTGCCCCCGCGATGATGGCCCGACCGCCCATGGTCTTAGCCCGGCGTCAGGAACGACCGGTCGCTGTCGCCCAGAACGAATTCGACGATGTCGCGCACATAGGGCGACTGACCGGCCACGTCTTCCAGCAATCGCCGGGCGCGGTCCTGAAAGGCGCCTTCGCCTTGGGCCAAGGCCTGAAAGGCCGCGCGCAGCGCCATGATGTCTTCGCGTGCGACGCCACGACGCTTCAATCCCACCAGGTTCAGCCCATCCAGAACGCCACGCGGGCCTTGCACAAGGCCATAGGGGATCACGTCATTGGTCACCATCGTGACGGCACCGATGATCGCGCCCTTTCCGATCCGCACGAATTGATGCACCCCGGACAGGCCGCCGATGATCACGTCATCGGCGATGATGCAATGCCCGGCCACGGCGGCGTTGTTGGCCATGATCACGCGGTCGCCCACATGGGCATCATGGGCAACATGGGCGCCCGCCATGAACAGCCCATCGTCGCCCACGCGCGTGATGCCGCCCCCGCCCTCGGTGCCGGTGTTCATCGTCACACCTTCGCGAATGCGGTTGCGCGCGCCCACGATCAGGCGGCTTTTCTCGCCGGAATATTTCAGATCCTGCGGCACGTCGCCGATGTTGGCGAACGGAAAGATCACCGTGCCCGGACCCACGTCGGTCCAGCCGGTGACCACCGCATGCGATTTCAACGTGACGTCTGCGGCCAGCGTGACCTCGGCGCCGACCAGACAAAATGGGCCGATCTCACAGCCCGGGCCAATCGTGGCCCCGTCTTCCACCACCGCCGAGGCATGGATGCGCGCCGAGGGATCAATGCCCATCACGCCGCCCCCTTGCCTGCCCCAAGGTCCATCATGGCGGTAAATTCCGCCTCGGCGGCCAATTCCCCCTCGACCATCGCCTGGCCCGCGAATTTCCAGACCTTGCCGCCCGGCTTGCCGCGCAGCGTCGTCAGATGCATCTCCAGCACATCGCCCGGCACCACCTTGCGGCGGAATTTGCAACCGTCGATCCCCATGAAATAGATCAGCATATCCTTGTCGATCAGGTTGCCCGACACCCCGATCATCACCGCCGCGGTCTGTGCCATCGCCTCGATGATGGTGACGCCGGGCATGATCGGTGCACCGGGAAAATGGCCCTGGAAATGCGGTTCGTTAAAGGTGACGTTCTTCAGCCCCACCGCCGATTGGAACGGCACGATGTCGCGCACACGATCCACCAGCAAGAACGGGTAGCGATGCGGGATGATCCGCTGGATCAGATCGATATCGGCGGTTGTGGGTGTGTCGGCCGTCATGTGTCCTCGGGGGTTGCGATGCGCGCTGGCGCGACTGGTAGCAACTTGGGCCCATGGCGGCAAGCCGCGCGCTTAGGGCGCCCCGGTCGCCCCTGCCGGTGCGGGCGCGTCCAGAACGATCAGGGGCCCAGAACGATCAAAGGCTCTGTGCCGCCTTCGCCGATGGCGGCATTGATGCGCGCGATCGCGTCTTCGGTGATGTCGACATTGTCGGCGGCCAGCAGCACGGCGCGGCTGTCCATCAGGACCGACGCGCCGCGCTGGCGCAAGATGTCGATCAGGATCGGAAAGGCGGAATCGAAAAAGGCCACCTGTGCCGCTTCGGCCTGGTCTTGCAGGGCGCGGCCCTTGGCCTCTTGCGCCGCACGGATCGCTTCGACACGGGCATCGAAATCTTCGGCAAGGGGGCGGAACGCCTCGGGGCTCATGTTCGCCCGGCGCGCGGTCAACGACAGTTCTTCCTCGGTCAATTGGGCTTCGATCTGGCGGTTTTCAGCGGCCAAAGATGACCCGGCGGCTTCCACTTCACGCTGGATGCGCTGGCCATAAGCCGACCCCGACAAAAGCCGTTCCTGATTGAGAAGCAAGATTGCCGATCCCGCGGCCGCCGCTTCGCCCAGTGGCGTCGGGGCCACCAGGTTGGGGCGCGTCGCATCGGCCGCCGGTGCCCCTGATGATTGCGCCCAAAGCGGGCCCGCGGCCAGCGACACGGCCATCACGACGATGGCGCCAAGACAACGGGCAGCGCGCATGAAAACCAACCCTAGAATCGGGTTTCGACGGTCAAGTCGAAGCTGCGCGTGCGGTCATAGCTTTCAAACGTCAGCGGTTCCGAGAAATTGAACCGCAAGGGCCCGATCGCCGTGTTCCAGAAAATCGAGAACCCGATGGACGACCGCAAATGCGCGCTGTCATCCACGGTTCTGTTGTCCGCGCCCACCCTGTTGTCCAACCCCCAGACGGTGCCCAGATCGTAGAACGCCCCGCCCGAGATGCCGTATTCATTGGGCAGCCCCAAGGGAAACGATGCCTCTAGGCGGGCCACCGAAAAGAAGTTTCCGCCAAGCGCATCCCGGTTGGCCGCGACCGTGTCGCGCGGTCCGATACCGAAGGCGTCGAACCCGCGCATCTGGCGGCTCGACAGAAAAAAGCGATCCGACAGCCGGCTGTTGCCGCTGAGCGTTTCCAGTGCGCCAGCCTCAAAACTGGCGCGCAGGGTCACTTCCTCGCGCAGGATCTGACGCTCTGCGATACCCAAAAGCGTGGCGCGCAGGTATTCCGCATCGCCCCCCAATCCCGCGACATCGACACCGAATTGCAGCCGCACCCCCCGCGTGGGATCGAGCCCCACATCGCGGGTGTCATAGGCATATTGCAGGCTGACAAACGATGCCAGGCGATCGCCCTGTTCAGCCACCAAGATGGGCGAACTGTTGGCCGCGCTCAGACCGGACAATTCGTTTTGTTCCAGCCCGTATTGGACATTCAGCCGGCCATATTCGCTGATCGGAAAGCCCAGGCCTGCGCGCAGACCGACGTCCAGCGTGTCGAAGTTGCGGTTCTGGCTTGTCGTTTCGGTGTAGAACGCGCTCAGGTTCAGCGCGAGATCGCGGGCACGGAACTGCGGTTCGGTGAAGGCAAAGTTCAAATTCCGGCTGCCTTCGGTGGTGTTGAAGGCGAAGTTGAGCGCCTGCCCCCGACCCAGGAAATTGGCCTCGGAAAAATTCACCGCAAGACCCGCGCCGGTGTCGGTCGAAAAGCTGACCGAAAAGCCCAACGAGCCGGTGGGCTGTTCTTCCACATCGACATCCACGATCACCTGATCGGCGGCGGTCCCCGCTCGGGTGTTGACCTGGGCATCGGCAAAAAAGCCCGTCGCCCGAATACGTTCCGCAGCCTGACGGATCGCGCGCGGGTCAAAGGGATCGCCTTCGACCGTGGTGAAAGCGCGCCGGATCACGCTGTCGAGCGTGGTCACATTGCCTTCGATATCGATGCGTTCCACAAAGACGCGTTCACCGCGGCTGATGACAAAGGCCACATCCAGGGTTCGGGTTTCATCATTGCGGGTGATGCGCGGCTCGACCCGCACAAAGCGCAAGCCTTGCTGCGTGGCCAAGGCCTCGAGCCGGCTGATGGTGGTGTCGATCAGGCGCGGGCTGTAGGTCTGGCCGGGACGGATGCGCACCACATCTTGATATTGCGCGGCATCGGCCTCGGGGATTTCGGACAGGGTGGTGATCTCACCCAAGGTGAAGCTTTGCCCTTCGCGGATGTTGAAGGTGACGAAATAGGCATCGCGACCGCGCGCAAGTTCCGGTGTCACGCTCAGGATCTGGAAATCGACATAGCCCCGATCCAGGTAGAAATCCGACAGCAACTGCCGGTCCAGCGCGATGCGTTCCGCGATAAAGGTGTCGCGGCGGATGATCTGGCGCAACAGGCCTGCTTGCGTGCTTTCCAGAACCCGGCGCAAGCGGCGGTCGGAATAGGCGCGGTTGCCCACAAAGGAAATGCGTTCGGTTTCCACCACGCGGCCTTCGGCCACTTCGAACACCAGATCGACGCGGTTTTCGGGCAAGCGGATGATGCGCGGTGTGACCGTCGCGCTCAGCCGGCCCGTCACGCGATAGGCTTCGGCCATCGTCGTGGCATCTTGCTCGGCCAAGCTCGGCGAATAGGTCCGCCGTGGGGTCGAGGCGATATTGGCCAGCAGGGCGTCGTCTTCCAGCCGATCATTGCCTTCGACCACGATGCGGTTGATGGTGGGATATTCCTGCACGGAAATCACCAGCGTCTCGCCCTGAACGACCAGTTCGACGGTTTCGAACAGGCCGCTGTTTTGAAGCCGCTGCAGCGCGTCATTGACCTGAGCGGGGCTCAGTTCCTGATCGGCGGCAAGCCCGGCCACGTTCAACACGGCAGAATCGGTGATCCGGTCATTGCCTTGCACCGCGATGGCGGAAAAGACCACGCCCTGTGCGCCCAAGGGCGGGGCCACCAGCGCCGCCGTCAGCATCAAAACCAAGGCGAAGAGATTGGAAACAAGCCGGAATGTGCCGGTCGCCTTCGACGCGCGCATGGACCCAGACAGGCAGAGACGCACCGGCCAATTCAACATTGCCAACCCCGTGTTCAAACGCAGACCCCCCTTGCCTAGCCGAGGGTCCATGGGTTGTCAAAACCATCGCGGCGGATCACCGGTAAGCCCCGGTCCCGCCATGTGCGGCCACACCCCCACAGGGCCGGGCCGCCAGGCACCTGGCCGCCCCCGTTTGTCAGGGGCAAAAGATGTCGTTGGTCAGCGCAAACAGCATCAACGACAACAGCAGCGTCAGCCCGATGGTCATCAAGACCCGCATCGCCCGATCAGAGGGCGGCTTGCCGCTGGCGGCCTCATAGGCGTGAAAAACCAGGTGCCCGCCATCGAGCACCGGAATGGGAAACAGGTTCAACAACCCCACGGCCGTCGACAGAACCGCGATGAACCAGATGAAATTGTCGATGCCTTGGGCGGCCGCAGCGCCCGATGTTTCCGCGATGCCGATCGGACCTTGCAGGTTGCACGACGAAATCGCGCCCGTGATCATGTGCCACAAGCCCGACAACGACGATCGCACCACAAACAACGTCTGCTCTGCGCCGTAACCAAGCCCCGACAGCAGTCCGACACCATCGCGCATCGGCTCAAAGCTGAACCCGCCTGTCACGCCGATCAACCAGCGGGTTTCAAACCCGCCATCCGGCAAGGGAAGATCGGTGCGCCGGGGTGCCAGCGTCACCTCGATCTCTGAACCGTCGCGCCAGACGCGCAGCGTCAGGGGGCGCCCTTCGGCATGGGACACGGCGTCGCGCAGCTGCGAAAACGCATAGACCGGGGCGCCGTCGACGGCGCGGATCAGATCGCCGGGCGTCAAGCCGGCGGCAAAGGCCGCCGATTGCGGGGCCACGGTTTCGATCAAAGGGATTAGCGGAAACACGGCATCGGTCTGGATCACCGCGCCATCGCGTTCGACCGTGTAGACGACACTGGGCGCGGGCGTCAGGCTTTCGGCGATGGCAAAGACATCCCCGAACACCGTGACCGGCTGGCCGTCCACGGCGCGGATCACATCGCCCGCCGCAAGCTGGGCCATGTCGGGCGGCAAGGATGCCAGCGCGCCCACCCGCGGCTCATCGGCCGGACGGCCATTGGCCATCAAGACGGCGGCAAAAATCACGATCGAGAAGATGAAATTGAACATTGGCCCCGCGGCCACGGTGGCGGCCCGCGCCCACAGGGGCGCCCCATGCATCGACCGGCGCCGTTCGGCCATATCCAGCGCGTCGATGGCCGCGCCATCCTTGCCGCTGGCAGCATCGGCATCGCCCAGGAACTTGACATAGCCGCCAAAGGGCAAGGCCGCGATCTGCCAGCGGGTGCCGTGACGATCGGTGCGGCTGACCAGCACCGGGCCAAAACCCACCGAAAACACTTCGGCGTGAATGCCCGACCAGCGGCCGACGATGTAATGGCCGTATTCATGGATCGCCACGATGATCGACAATGCCGCCACAAAGGCGGCCAGCGTAAAGGCGAGGTTTCCGAACTGCGGGATAAGATCCATGAATGTGTCAGCTTTCCATCTGGTCGATCTGGGACCATGCGGCCCTACGCGCCATGTGGTCGGTCATCAGCACCTGCTCAAGGTCTGCAGGCGGCGACGTAAGGGAAAGTTGCCCCGCCATGGCATCCAAGGTGCGATCCACGACACCGGCCATATCCATGAAACCGATGCGTCCGGCGATAAAGCCATCCAGCGCCACCTCCTTGGCGGCGTTGAACACGGCGCCGGCCTGTCCGCGCGTGGCCATCACCGCACGCGCGATGCGCAGCGCGGGATAGCGCCGTTCATCCGGCGCGCGGAATTCCAGCGTGGCAATCTGCGCCAGGTCAAGGCGCGCCACCGGCAGCGCCCGCCGGTCGGGCCAGTTCAGCGCATAGCCGATCGCATGGCGCATATCGGGCGCGCCCAGATGCGCCATCAAGGCGCCGTCGCGAAAACCCACCAGCGCGTGAATGATCGACTGCGGATGGATCACCGTTTCAATGCGGGCCGGATCCACACCGAAGAATTCGCGCGTCTCGATCAGCTCCATGCCCTTGTTGAACATCGAGGCGCTGTCGATGGTGATGCGCTGACCCATCGCCCAATTGGGGTGCGCGCCCGCATCGGCCACCGTGGCCTTGGCCAAGGCGTCAAGCGGCCAGTCACGCAAACCGCCCCCCGATGCCGTGATGATGATGCGTTCGACCGCGTCCATGTCTTCGCCGACCAGCGCCTGAAACACGGCCGAATGTTCGCTGTCGACCGGCAAGATGGTGGCGCCATGCGCGCGGGCCTCGGCCAGAAGCAACGGACCCGCCGTGACCAGGCTTTCCTTGTTGGCCAAGGCCAGCGTGCCGCCGTGGCGCAGCGCGCGGAACCCCGGCGCCAGGCCCGCAGCCCCCACGATGGCCGACATCACCCAGTCGGCGGGGCGGTCGGCGGCCTCGATCAGCGCGTTGGCCCCGGCCGCGGCTTCCACCCCTGATCCCGACAAGGCCCGGCGCAGATCGTCGAGCTTGTCATCTTGCGCGGTCACGGCCAGCTCTGCCCCCAGCCGGATCGCATCTTCGGCCAGGCGCGCGATATTGGCCCCACCCGTCAGCGCCACGACCCGGTGCCGCGCCGGATCGCGCGCCACCAGATCCACGGTGTTTTGCCCGATGGACCCCGTGGCCCCGAAGATCGAGATGCTGCGCATGCGCCCCATCGTCCCCGTCACAAGGGCGATGGCGGAAAACCGGTCAGGCTTTCCACGATCACCAAAAGCACGGCCGCCCCCAGCAAGCCGTCGAAGCGGTCGTAGACGCCACCGTGCCCCGGCAACAGCCGGGAACTGTCCTTGACCCCCACATGCCGCTTGAGCGCGGATTCGGCGATATCGCCCAGCTGGCTGGCAAGGCTGAGCGCGACCGAGATCGCGATCAGCTCGGCACCGACGCCGGTCTGGGCCATGAAGGCCCACCCGACAGCCCCCGCCCCGATCCAGCCCGCCACCGTGCCCGACCATGTTTTTTTTGGGCTGATGCGGGGCCAGAATTTCGGCCCGCCGATCAGCCGGCCGGCGAAATAGCCCAAGATATCGGTGGCCGCGACCACCAGCACCAGCCACAGCATCCACACCAGACCAAAGCTGTCGCGATGCAAGATCAAGCCGAACCCGGCCAAAAGGATCATGGCGATCATCACCACGAACAGCCGGCGATTGCGTTCCAGCAGCGCCGATGCCCCCACCGCAACCGCAAGCCCCAGCGCCAGCGCCAATGCCAAGGGGCCCAGCTTGGTGGCCAGGATCGCCAAGGCCGACATTGCGGCCAGCGCCAGGGCCCCCGCCCCACCGCCGCCCAGCATGCGCACCAGTTCCCAGACCAGCGTCGCCACGATCACCACAACCAGGGCCGTGAACCACCACCCCCCCGCCCAAACCGCCGTCAGACCCACCGCGGCAATCAGCGTTCCGGTCACCACCCGCGTGGCCAGATCGGAAAAGCTGTCGCGCGTCAGGCTCACGTCACCCTCAGACCGCCACCGCGCCGAAGCGCCGGTCGCGTAGGCCAAAGCGCGCCAGCACTTCGGCAAAGATCTCGGGCGTGAAATCGGGCCAGAGCGTGTCGATGAATTCATATTCGGCATAGGCCGATTGCCAGAGCAGGAAATTGGAAATCCGCGCCTCGCCGCTGGTGCGGATCACCAGATCGGGGTCGGGCAGCACATGGGTGTCGAGATAGCGGGGAAAGGTTTCATCGCTGATCGCGCGCGGATCAAGCTTGCCCATGGCCACATCATGCGCCAGCCGCCGGGCGGCGCGTGTGACCTCGTCGCGGCCGCCGTAGTTCAAGGCGACGGTCAGGTGGATGCCGGTGTTTTGCGCCGTCATCAGCTCCAGCCCATCCATCAGATCGACCAGCGCGGGTTCCAGCCGCACCCGGTCGCCGATGAAGCGCACCCGCACCCCGGCGTCGAACAGGGTCTGCGCCTCGCGGCGGATATAGTGCTTGAACAGCCGCATCAGGCCGGCGACCTCGGTCTGGGTGCGTTTCCAGTTCTCGGTCGAAAAGGCAAAGATGGTCAGATATTCCACGCCCAGATCGGGGCAGGCCCGGACGATGTCCTTGACCCGGCGCGCGCCCGCATGATGGCCCAGAAGCCTTGGCTTGCCGCGCAGCTGTGCCCAGCGACCATTGCCATCCATGATGATGGCCACATGGCGGGGCTTGGATGCATCCTTGGTCATCGGGTCGGATCCTGACGATGGATAGGGAAAGGCAACATACCGGCGACGGGGCGGGTCGAAGCCCCCGTCACACCTGCATGATTTCGCCCTGTTTGGTCTCGAGCGCGGCATCGACCTTGGCGATGTGGGCGTTGGTCAGATCCTGCACCTCGTCTTCCCAAAGCTTCACATCGTCCTCCGACATGCCCTTGGCCTTGGCCTTCTTGATCTGGTCCATCCCGTCGCGGCGCACGTTGCGCACGGCGATGCGGGCATTTTCGGCGTATTGCGCCGCGACCTTGGTCAATTGCGTGCGGCGTTCCTCGTTCAACTCGGGGATCGGCAGCATGATGATCGTGCCGTTGAGCTGCGGGTTGATGCCAAGCCCGCTGTCGCGGATGGCCTTTTCGACCTTGCCGACCAGCCCCTTGTCCCAGACGTTGATGGTCACCATGCGCGGTTCGGGCACGTTGATCGTGCCGACCTGATTGATCGGCGTCATCTGCCCATAGGCATCGACCATGACCGGTTCCAGCATGCTTGCAGATGCACGGCCCGTGCGCAGCGACGCAAATTCCGTTCGCAACGCGGCCAAGGCGCCATCCATGCGGCGGCCCAGATCATCAAGGTCGATGTCAAGTTCGTCGTCTGACATGCGCTCTGCCCCTTTTTGGTCGTGTTGCGCGTGGTGATAGCCCGACACGCGATCGGTTTCCAGAACCCTGTTGCCGAATTCTGTCAGCGCGCGCGCACCCTGCCCACGTTCACGACACTTTGGTATAAATGCCACGGCCTGCCAGAATACCCTTGAAGCCACCGGGTTCATCCAGGCTGAACACGATGATGGGCAGGCTGTTTTCGCGCGCCAGCGCGATGGCCGACGCATCCATCACCCCCAGATGCTGGGCCAGCACCTCGTCATAGGTGACGCTGTCATACCGCTTGGCATCGGCGTGTTTCTTGGGGTCCTTGTCGTAGACGCCATCGACCTTGGTGCCTTTGAAGATCGCTTGGCAATCCATCTCCGAGGCGCGCAGCGTCGCGGCGGTATCTGTGGTGAAATAGGGGTTCCCGGTGCCGGCGGCGAAAATGCAGACGCGCTTTTTTTCCAGATGCCGGATCGCACGCCGGCGGATGTAGGGTTCGGCCACCTCGTTCATGGTGATGGCGGAAATGACACGGGTAAAGACCCCGATCTGTTCCAGCGCCGATTGCATCGCCAGCGCATTCATCACGGTGGCCAGCATACCCATGTAGTCGGCCGTCGTGCGTTCCATGCCCTGTGCGCTGCCCTGCAGCCCGCGAAAGATGTTGCCGCCCCCGATCACCATGCAGATCTCGACGCCCAGATCATGGACCGATTTGACTTCGCGCGCGATGCGTTCGACCGTCGGCGGGTGCAGCCCATAGCCCTGATCGCCCATCAACGCCTCGCCCGAGATCTTCAGCATCACCCGGTCATATTTCACATCGACCTGTTGCGGGGTGCTGTGGGGCATGGCGGGGTTCCTTGAACTGGGGTATGGGGTAGCGGCGCGGCGCGCGCGGCGCACCATGGTCCAAAACCCAGCCGGGTTCAACGGCCCATTGCTGCCCCCGGCGGTGCAAGGGCTTGAATGGACTTGGACAAATAAATTGAAAATGATCCGTTAAGCCTTTGATTAACCTTAATTCCATACCCGATGACCGCCCGGTGTTGATCGCGGGGCCCACCGCCAGCGGCAAGTCGGCCTTGGCGTTGCAGATCGCCAAGCGGCAAGGTGGCGTCATCGTGAACGCCGATGCGTTGCAGGTGTTTGAAAACTGGCGCGTGCTGACCGCCCGGCCCGATCCGGCCGAGGCTTCGCAGGCGCCCCATCATCTCTATGGGCATGTCGCGTGGGATGCATCCTATTCGGTGGGTCACTGGCTGCGCGATCTGGCGCCCCTGCTGGGCGGGATGCGGCCGATCATCGTGGGCGGAACGGGGCTTTATTTTCGTGCGCTGACCGAAGGGCTGGCCGAGGTGCCCCCCACCCCGCCCGATATAAGGGCCGAGGCCGACCGCTTGACCCTCGCGCAGTTGATCGCCGCCTTGGACCCGGCCACCGCGGGGGGCGTGGATCTGAACAACCGCGCCCGCGTGCAGCGCGCCTGGGAGGTGCTTCAAAGCACCGGGCGCGGCTTGGCGGAATGGCACGCCGACACCCCGCCGCCGATGCTGGCGCGCGATCGCTGCACCGCGCTGCGGCTCGAGGCACCGGTGGCGTGGCTGAACGACCGCATCACGGCCCGCTTCGACGCCATGCTGGCCCAGGGCGCGCTGGACGAGGCGCGCGAAAATCTGCCCCGCTGGGATCCAAACCTTGTGTCGATGCGCGCCATCGGGGCGCCGGAACTGATGGCCCACCTGCAGGGCACGCTATCGCTCGAACAGGCGCGCGCGCAGGCCATCATTGCGTCACGCCAATATGCCAAGCGCCAGCGCACCTGGTTTCGGGCCCGCATGCGCGATTGGACACCCGTGTTGCCAGGTTGACCGGCGCCCGCCGAACCCAGCGTTGGGTTTGAGGGTTCGGGTCTGGGCCAACAGCCGCCATGCCGAGCCAAAGCTTGCAAAAACCCGACGCCAGCCGCAGCCTTGCACCATGATCGAGTCGTCCGCCCCCTACAGCGTCGTGTCGCTGGGCAAGCTGCGCCTGCAAGATGCGTGGCGGCTGGAACTGTTGCACAGCCAACCCCACCCCAGGCTCTATTGGATCACCCGCGGCCAAGGCCGGGTCACCATCCGGGGGATCACCCGCGGCTACGGACCGAATACGGCGATTTTCCTGCCGCCGGGCACGCAACTGGCGCTGGAATTGTCGCCGCAGCTGCAAGGGCTGGAACTGTGCCTGCCCGTGTCGGCCATGCTGGATCTGCCGACCGAGCCCTTTCACCTGCGCGTCACAACCCCCGAGGCGCAGATCGGGCTGACGGGATTGCTGGAAAAAACCGAACGCGAAATCGCGCAACAGGCCCCGGCGATGGCGCGGGCCTTGCTGGCATGCGGGCTTTTGATTTCGGCCTGGATCACGCGCGAACTGGCAAAGGCCGACGGCCGCGTGGCGCGCAAGACCAGCCACACGCTTGTGGAACGCTATGCGCAGGCGACCGAGGCGCAGTTTCGCAGCGGTCAGGGCGTGGCGGTCTATGCCAAAGCGCTTGGCGTGACCCCGACGCATCTGTCGCGTCTGTGCCGCGATGCGGCCGGCAAGCCCGCGCATGCGCTGTTGACCGAACGCGTGATGCAAGAGGCCTGTCGCCTGCTGCGCGACACCAACATGCCCGGCCGCGAGATCGCCGCGATCTTGGGTTTTTCGTCGGCGGCCTATTTCACGCGGGCCTTCCAGCTGTCGACGGGGCGGACGCCCAGCGAATTCCGCGCCGCGCCGCGCCGGGCGTGACCGCTTGGGCCTGGCCCGCGCACAACCCATCGGCGAAGCAGATCGGGCGACTCGCAAAAAATACATTTTGGGGTTGCAGCCCCAGCCCATGTCGTTTTTGATCAGGGCGCCGTCGCAATCACCACCGGTTGTGCACCAACAGGTGATTGACGCAGCGCGCGAAACGCGGCGCAATGCGCGTGATCTGTGATCTGCGGCCCGCCTGGGGCGGCCGGGACAGGATCGCAAGAACAACCGGGCCGGGTGAACCACGACCCAACAAAACGACACAGGGAGATGAGAGAGATGAACGACCACACCAAAGGGCATGGCACGACCCATCCGGTCGCGCAGATGTACGCGCAGGAATACAAGGCCGGTCAGATGAGCCGCCGGGAATTCATGGTGCGCGCCACCGCACTGGGCGTGTCAACCGCTGCCGCCTATTCGATGATCGGGCTCAAGCCCGCCCTGGCGCAGCGCGCCACGCCCGCGATGGGCGGTTCCTTGCGCATCCAGCAAGAAATTCACGCGCTGAAAGACCCGCGCACCTATGACTGGTCGGAACTCGCCAACGCCACCCGCGGGCTTTTGGAATATCTGGTCGAATACAACCGCGACGGCAGCTTTTCGGGTGTGCTTCTGGAAAGCTGGGAAGCCAATGCCGACGCCACGCAATACACGCTGCGCCTGCGTCCGGGGGTCAAGTGGAACAACGGCGATGACTTTACCGCCGCCGACGTGGCCGCCAACATCACCGGCTGGTGCGACACCACCGTGGAGGGCAATTCGATGGCCGCCCGTATGGGCGGGCTTGTCGACAGCGCCACGGGTCAGGCCCGCGATGGCGGCATCGTGATCGTCGACGATCTGACGGTCCAGATCAACCTGCCCAGCCCCGACATCACCATTGTGCCCGGCATCGCCGATTACCCCGCCGCGATCCAGCATCGCGACCTGATCGGGACCAACCCGCTGGATCATGGCGTGGGCACGGGGGCCTACAAGATCACCGATTACCAGGTGGGCATTTCCGCCAAGCTCGAGCGCAACACCGATCACAGCTACTGGGGCACGGCCTATCTCGATGATGTGACCTTTGTCGATCTGGGCACCGACCCGGCGGCATGGTTCGCCAGCGCCGAGGCCGGCGAATTCGACGTGACCTATGAAACCGTGGGCGAATTCATCGATCTCTTCTCGGCGGTGGGTTGGGAACGCTCGGACGTGACGACCGGCGCCACGGTGGCGGTGCGCTTCAACCAGTTGAACGCCCCCTACGACAACGCCGAGGTGCGCCGCGCGATCTTGCAGGCGGTGGATCTGTCGGTCGTGCTGGAACTGGGCGTGAACGGCCAGGGCACGGTCGGCGAAAACCACCATGTCTGCCCCATCCATCCCGAATACGCGCAACTGCCCCCCATGGTGGTGGACAAGGCCGCGGCGCAGGCCCGCTTGGCCGCGGCAGGGCATGCCGACACCAACATGACGCTGGTGTCGCTGGACGATGGGCTGACGCGGTTCACCTGCGATGCGGTGGCCGCCCAGATGCGCGACGCCGGCATGACCGTCACGCGCGAAGTTCTGCCCGGTTCGACCTTCTGGAACGACTGGCTGAACTATCCCTTCTCGGCAACGGAATGGAACCACCGCGAACTGGGCGTGCAGATCCTGAACCTGGCCTATCGCACGGGCGTGGCGTGGAACGAAACCGCGTTCTCGAATGCGGAATTCGACGCGCTGCTCGACAAGGCCAACGGCATTCAGGATGCCGATGCGCGCCGCGAGGTCATGGCGCGCCTGCAGCAGATCATGCAGGAAGAAGCGGTCACCATCATCCCGTTCTGGCGGTCGCTGACGCGGCACTATCGGTCGGGCGTGGTGAACGCAGACATGCATCCCAAGTTCGAAATCAACATCCATCACATGGGCCTTTCGGCCTGATGGACGCGTGATGGTTCGGGGCGGCCCCGCGGCCGCCCCGAAGCTTTCGCCACCTGATGCCCCCGACCGGCTGAGCCGCATGGCAAAACGGACCTGTTGCCCGTGCCATGCCACCGGCCAGCAGACAGGCAAGGACACTGGGACGAATGGCTTTTTTCATCTTGCGCCGCACGGGCGTCATGATCCTGACGGCGCTTTGCCTGACCTTCGTGGTGTTTTTCCTCACCAATCTGGCCCCGAACCTCGAAAAGCTGGCCAAGACGCAAGGCAATGCCCGCATGAGCGATGCCGAAGTCGCATCATGGCTCGATCGCAACGGCTATGGCGGCCCGTTGGTGGTGCGGTATGGCGAATGGCTGGGCGTGGTGCCGGGCTGGGTGCGGCTGGATGAACCCAGCGGCCAGTGGCGCGGGCGCTGCCTGGCAGACGGGCAAAGCCCCGATCAGGCCCCGCGCCGTTGCGGCCTGTTGCAAGGCGATCTGGGATATTCGACCGTGTCCAACGATGAGGTGGCCAACATCATCGGGGGGCGGCTTGCGTTGACGGGCGTGCTGATGTTCTGGGCCTTTGCCGTCATGGTGCCCGCGGCGCTGGTGATCGGCATTCTGGCCGGCATGCGCGAGGGCAGCCGCACCGACCGGGCGCTGTCGACCTTTTCGATCGGCACCACCGCCACCCCGGAATATGTCTCGGGCGTGTTGTTCATCGTGCTTTTGGCCTCGTCTCAGGTGGGGATCTCACCGCTTTTGGTCAATTGGGGCTGGCTGGACGGCGGCACCTTGTTCTTGGGATCGGCGCGCAGCGCGATGGACGATGTGACCTTTTGGAACTTTACCCTGCCCGTGATCACCATCGCCTTTTACGGCATCGGCTACATCGCGCGCATGACGCGCGCCGCCATGGCCGAGGTGATGACGGCCCAATACATCCGCACCGCCCGGCTGAAGGGCGTCAGCTTTCGCAATATCGTTTTGAAACACGCGCTGCGCAACGCGCTGATCGCGCCGTTCACCGTGATCATGCTGCAGATCCCGTGGCTTTTGACCGGGGTGGTGATCGTCGAGACGCTGTTCAATTACAATGGCTTCGGCTGGACATTGGTGCAGGCGGCATCGAACAACGACATCGAATTGCTTTTGGCCTGTTCGGTCGTGGCGGTGTTCGTGGTTTTGCTGACGCAGCTGATTTCCGACATCGGCTATGTCTTCTTGAACCCGCGCATCCGGATTTCCTGAGGAGGATGGGCCGATGGACACGCTGACATGGGCAGGCGCGCTGGGCACCATCCTGAATCCGGTGCTGGTGGCCGGGGTTCTGGTGTTCGTGGCGGGCTTCGTGGCCAATCTGGCGATGAGCCTTGTGGGGATGCGCCCCGGGGAATGGGTGGTTCAGGCCGACCATGCGCTCAAGCTTCGGCGCCGACCGGTCGATTACGCGCTTCTGACGATGAAATACGCGACCCTCCTTTGCGTGCTGGCCGGGCTTGGCTACATCGTGGGCGGGCTGGTGTGGATGGGCGATCCGCAGCGTGCCGGGATCCTGGGCAGCATGGCGGCCCGGTTGTTGCCGGTGTGGATCGCGCTGTTGGCGATGTTTGCGCTGTCGATTCTCTTCAAGCGGCGGCTTGGGCTTTACGGCAAGCTGTTTGACAGCCCGGTCGGCATGATCGGGCTTGGGCTGGTGATGTTCTGGGTCTTTTGTGCGGTGTTCGCCGATGGCATCGCGCCGCACGGGCCGATCGATGTGATCAGCCAGATGCGCAATGCCAAGCCGGGCAGCGCGCTGCCCGCCCCGGGGGATGGGCAATTCGCCTGGTATCTGCTGGGCGGCGACAATCTGGGGCGGTGCGTGTTCAGCCGCATGATCTATGGCGCTTTCGAAGTGTTGAAAATCGCGCCGCTGGCCACGCTGTTTGCCTTCATGGTCGGGATCACCTTGGGGCTGCCTGCGGGGTATTATGGCGGCCGGTTGGATACAGGGCTGACGTTCCTGGCCAATCTGGTCTTGGCCTTTCCGGTGATCTTGCTGTTCTATCTGCTCGTCACCCCTGAAATCGTGGCTGCGGGCATCCCGAACTACCTGTCGATGGTGATGTTCTTGTTCCCGATCCTGTTCGCGGCGATCTTGTTCAATTCGCGCTATCGCACCCAGCCCTTGCGGCGCAATCTGATCGTGGGTGTTTGCGTCATCGGCGGCGGGGTCGCCTATCTGTCGCTGATCTCGAACCCCTCGGATCTGCGCTTGCCGATGCTGTTTCGGCTTTGGCCCGAGGCGCTGGATCTGTTCGACGTGCCGGGCAACCTGTTGATCGTGTTCGTCTCGGTGGTGTTTGTGAACGCGCCCACGGTGTTTCGCATCGTGCGGGGCCTGGTGCTGGACATCAAGACGCGCGACTACGTGGCCGCGGCCCAAACCCGCGGCGAAGGGCCGTGGTACATCATGTTGTGGGAAATCCTGCCCAATGCCCGCGGTCCCTTGATCGTCGATTTCTGCCTGCGCATCGGCTACACCTCGATCCTTTTGGGAACGCTTGGCTTTTTCGGTCTGGGCGTCAGCCCGGAAAGCCCCGACTGGGGATCGACCATCAACGAAGGCCGGCGGCTTTTGACCATTCATCCCCATCCCGCCCTGCCCCCGGCGCTTGCATTGATGAGCCTTGTTCTGGGGCTGAACCTGTTGGCCGACGGGTTGCGCGAAGAAAGCCTGAAGGACTGATGATGCCGAATTTTCACCCGAGAATTTGCAGCACCGACCCACGGGAGCAGCGCGATGCTTGACCACACACCCAAGCCGGGGGCGCAGCTGTCCAGCCACCACGATGGCCCGATCCTTGAAATCGAGAATCTGTCGATTTCCTTTTTCACCCGCGCGCGGGAAATTCCGGCCGTGATGGATTTTTCCTGCACGGTCATGCCGGGTGAAGCCATGGGGCTGGTGGGGGAATCGGGCTGCGGGAAATCCACCGTCGCGCTGGGGGTGATGCAGGATCTGGGCACAAACGGCCGCATCGTGGGGGGCAGCATCCGCTACAAGGGCCGCGATCTGGGCAGCCTGAGCCCCGATGAGCTGCGCGCCATTCGCGGGCGCGACATCGCGATGATCTACCAAGAGCCGATGGCCTCGCTCAACCCCGCGATGCGCATCGGCCAGCAGTTGATCGAGGTGCCGATGATCCACGAGGGCCTGACGCAGGCGCAAGCCTGGGCCCGCGCGCTGGAAATGGTGGCCGATGTGCGCCTGCCCGACCCCGAGCGCATCTTGCGCAGCTATCCCCACCAGCTGTCGGGCGGCCAACAGCAGCGCATCGTCATTGCGATGGCGCTGATGTCGAAACCTTCGCTTCTGATCCTCGATGAACCCACCACCGCGCTCGATGTGACCGTCGAGGCGGCGGTGGTCGATCTGGTCAAGGATCTGGGCCGAAAATACGGCACCTCGATGCTGTTCATCAGCCACAACCTGGGGCTGGTCTTGGAAACCTGCGACCGGATCTGCGTGATGTATTCCGGCGAAGCGGTGGAAACGGGCGCCATCGGCGATGTCTTCGACCAGATGCGCCATCCCTACACCCAGGCGCTGTTTCGATCGATCCCGCTGCCCGGGGCCGACAAGACGACGCGCCCCTTGCGGGCCATCCCCGGCAATTTTCCCCTGCCCCATGAACGGCCACAAGGCTGCAATTTTGGCCCCCGCTGCGATTACTTCCTGGCGGGTACTTGCGATGCGGCGCCGGTGATGATGACGCCGATCCCCGACGGGGACCGACACGAAAGCCGGTGCCTGCGGGTGGATGCCATCGATTGGGCCGCAGCGATGCCCTTGGCCGGCGAACACGAAGCCCCGCCCAAGGGCGATGTGGTGCTCGCGGTGCGCGATCTGAAGAAATACTACGAAGTGGCGGCCAATGCCTTGTTCGGCGGCGGCGAAACCCGCGTGGTCAAGGCCAATGAAAGCCTGAGCTTTGCCGCGCGCGAAAGCGAAACGCTGGCGATCGTGGGCGAATCGGGTTGCGGCAAATCCACCTTGGCCAAGGTGTTGATGGGGCTAGAAACCGCCACCTCGGGCGAGGTGCTGCTGGATGGACGCGCGATCCAGAACACGCCCATCGAGGCGCGCGACACGCGCATGGTCTCGTCGATCCAGATGGTGTTCCAAAACCCGTTCGACACGCTCAACCCATCCATGAGTGTCGGCCGCCAGATCATGCGTGCGCTCGAGGTGTTCGGGATCGGCGCCTCCGATGCGGATCGCCGCGCGCGCATGCTGGAATTGCTGGATCTGGTCAAGCTGCCCCGCGCGTTCGCCGAACGCATGCCGCGGCAATTGTCGGGCGGGCAAAAGCAGCGCGTGGGCATCGCGCGGGCCTTTGCAGGGGGCGCGCGCATCGTGGTGGCCGATGAACCCGTATCGGCGCTCGATGTCAGCGTGCAGGCGGCGGTGACCGATCTGCTGATGGACATCCAGCGCCGGGAAAAGACCACGCTTTTGTTCATCAGCCATGACCTGTCGATCGTGCGCTACCTGAGCGACCGGGTGCTGGTGATGTATTTGGGCCATGTGGTCGAATTGGGCAGCACCGATCAGGTGTTCAGCCCCCCCTATCATCCCTATACCGAGGCGCTTTTGTCGGCCGTGCCCATCGCAGATACCGCGGTTCACAAACGCCACATCGGGCTGGAGGGGGACATTCCGTCGGCGATGAACCCACCGCCCGGTTGCCCGTTCCAGACGCGCTGCCGCTGGAAGGCCGAAGTGGCCGGCGGTCTGTGCGACACGCAGGTGCCACCGATGCGCCGCATCGCCGACGGCCACGAGATCAAGTGCCACCTGACCGAGGAAATCCTGGCGAAAATGGATCCCGTCATCACGCTGGGCCCAGACGCCGCGCCGTGATCAACGCCGCCGCGTGGCCAGCACGCGGCGCCGGCTTGGCACCAGCAGATGATCGGGCAAGGCGCGGCCCGCGTCGCAATGGGCCAGCGTCACGCAAAACCGATCCACCCGCCGCAAGCCCAAGACCAGCAGCCCCGCCCCAAGCGACAGGTTCAACGCCCAGCCAAATGGGCCATGAACGGCCGACGTCACGGCCGCAAATCCCATCAACCAAAGCCCCCAAAGCTGTGCCTCGGCCCGGAGCGCTGTCGCCAGCTGGTGGGCCGAGGCGTGGGCCACATCGGGCCCCGGATCATGCCCGAACCAGCGCATCCAGAACAGCCGCCGCGCAAGGATCGTGTGGCGATAGCCCGGCGGGAGGTCATCGCGGCCGAACAGGTCGGACACGATATTGTCCTCGATCCAGCACAGCCGCAGCAACGCCAACAGCGCAAGGCTGCCCATCAGCCCAAGGGGCAGCCACGCCGCCGCCAGCGCCCCCGCGCCCAGCATCGTTGCCCCTGTCAGGACATGCGCCATTCGCATCGCAATTTCCACGGTCCGGTCCAACCCCAAGCTTGGCAAATCGGCGCTGATCTGTGGGAAAAAATCGACCGACAGGGCGGCTGTGGCAAAAGCCTGCCGATCCAAACACGTGCGGCGCGCAACATATCATCTTTCCTGAATATATCCGGCACGCTAAGCTTGCCCCACACCGGGGAGGAGACCGAGCATGCAGATCACCCGCCGCCATCTGATGGCCACCGCAACCGCCGGCTTGGCCGCCAGCGCCCTGCCCCACCGGGGCTGGACCGAAACCCGGATCGCCCTGGGCGACGGCGAGATCGTGACGCTGTCGGATGGAACGCTCAGCCTGCCTGCGGATTTCATCTTTGGGCCGATGCCCAAGGCCGAGCTGCCCGCGGTTCTGACCCGTTTCGGCATCGATCCGGCCGCCCCCCTGACGCCGCCCTGCAATGTCACCTTGCTGCGCCAGGGCCCAGTGTTGGCGCTGTTCGATGCCGGGTCCGGCAGCGGCTTTCAGCCCAGCGTGGGGCGGTTGCCCGATGCCTTGTCCGCCGCCGGCATCGACCCGTTGGACATCACGCATGTGATCTTTACCCATGGCCACCCCGACCATCTGTGGGGCGCGCTTGATGATTTCGATGAACCACTGTTTGCCAATGCCACCCATATGATGGGGCAGGTCGAATTCGATTACTGGATGGATGATGCCACCGTCGAATCCATCGGGGCCGAACGGGCCAGCTTTGCGGTGGGCGCCCAGCGGCGGCTCGAGGTTCTGGCCGATGGGATGGTCTTGTTCGGTGATGGCGACAGCGTGCTGCCGGGCGTGCTGGCCATGGCCACGCCGGGGCACACGCCGGGTCACATGAGTTTCATCCTGGGCGACGGGGCGGATCGGGTGATGGTTCTGGGCGATGCGATCGGCAATCCCCATGTGGGCTTTGCCCGCCCGGGTTGGGTTTCGGGGTCGGACCAAGACCCTGAGCAGGCCGCGCGCACGCGCTTGGCGCTGTTGGATCAGATCACCGCCCAAGACATGGCGGTGGTTGGGTTTCACCTGCCGTCTGGTGGCATCGGCCGGGTGTTGCGGGGGGGCGACGGGTTCGAATTTCGACCCGAAATCTAGATCAACAACAGATCTGAACCTACTGGTTTTCCAGAAAAAAAGGGGGGCTTTCACCCCCCTTTCGAGTTTCGCGCATCAGGCTCGAAATATCTGCCCGAAGTTTCTGCCTGCGGCCTGATCCGCGTCAGGGGCGAGCGCACCCGCCCCGGATGACAGGTGCGCGGGTGGAAGGACCCGCGCACCCGATCTTGTTCAGCTGCAGCCCGACGTGCCGCCGCAGGTGTTGCACTTCATGCAGGTGCCATTGCGCACCAGCGTGTAGTTGCCGCATTCGCCGCAGGCCTCGCCCTCGTAGCCCTGCATCTTGGCGCGCGTCGATGCATCCATGCTGACCGTGCCCGTTGCGACCGCGGTGGTCGTGGCAACCGCGGCCATGGTGGCGCTGCGCCCTTCGGGGATCAGCGTCTCAAGCGTGGCAACCGTTTCGGCCCCGCCTTGGAACACCAGCAACTCTTGCGGGGCCCGCTTGCGCAGATAGCCGGTCGAAGCCACCTGTTTCAGCACCTCGATCGGGGTCGATCCACGGCTGTCGGGCACTTCGCGGATGTTGGACACGCCTTCCTCGGCACCGCGCCCCACATCATCAAAGCTGGTGCCCTGCGGCTGCACATGCGCCAGGTCAGTGCGGTCCAGGTAGGATACAGCCAGTTCGCGGAAGATGTAATCAAGGATCGACGTGGCATTCTTGATCGAGTCATTGCCTTGCACCATCCCCGAGGGCTCGAACTTGGTGAAGGTGAAGGCGTCGACGAATTCCTCCAGCGGCACGCCGTACTGAAGCCCGACCGACACCGCGATGGCGAAGTTGTTCATCATCGCCCGGAAGCCCGCGCCTTCCTTGTGCATGTCGATGAAGATCTCGCCCAGCGTGCCGTCCTTGTATTCGCCGGTCCGCAGATAGACCTTGTGACCGCCGACGATGGCTTTCTGGGTGTAGCCCTTGCGCCGCTCGGGCAGCTTTTCGCGATGGGCCTTGATGATTTCCTTCACCACGATCTTTTCGACGATCTTTTCGGCCAGCACCTGCGCCTTTTGCATGCTGGTGCCCGATTCCAACACCTCGGCGGCGTCTTCATCATCTTCGACCAGCGCCGAGGCCAGCGGTTGCGACAGCTTCGAGCCATCGCGATACAAGGCGTTGGCCTTGATCCCCAACGACCAAGACAGCTCATAGGCCTTCTGGCAATCTTCGATCGTGGCCGAATTGGGCATGTTGATCGTCTTGGAGATCGCCCCCGAGATGAACGACTGTGCCGCTGCCATCATGTAGATATGCGCGTTGACCCCAAGGTAGCGCTTGCCCTTCTTGCCGCAGGGGTTGGCGCAATCGAACACATGGTAGTGTTCGGGCTTGAGGAAGGGCGCGCCTTCCAGGGTCATCGTGCCGCACACATGGTCGTTGGCGGCGTCGACATCGGCCTTGGTAAAGCCCAGATGGCGCAGCATGTCGAAGGTGGGATCGTTCAGCTTGGCCGCCGGAATGCCCAGCGTCTTGGTGCAGAACTCTTCGCCCAGCGTCCACTGGTTGAACACGAACCGAATGTCAAAGGCCGAGGGCAGTGCTGCCTCGATCTTTTCGATCTCGCGCGGGCCAAAGCCGTGGCCGATCAGCGAGGTGTGGTTGATGCCCGGCGCCTGGCCCAGCGTGCCATGGCCCACCGCATAGGCGATGATTTCTTCGATCTCGGCCGAACCATAGCCCAACGTTTCCAGCGCACCCGGCACCGACTGGTTGATGATCTTGAAATAGCCGCCGCCGGCCAGTTTCTTGAATTTCACCAGTGCGAAATCGGGTTCGATGCCGGTCGTGTCGCAATCCATCACCAGACCGATGGTGCCGGTGGGCGCAATCACCGTGGCCTGCGCGTTGCGATAGCCGTGCGCTTCGCCCAAGCGCAGCGCCTCGTCCCAGGATTGACGCGCCAAGGCGATCAACCGCGGATCGGGGCAATTGGCGTGATCCAGCGCGACCGGGTTCACATTGACCTGTTCGTAACCGTCGGTCTTGCCATGGGCCGCAGAGCGGTGGTTGCGGATCACGCGCAGCATATGTTCGCGGTTGCGCTCGAACCCGGCAAAGGGCCCCAGCTCGGCTGCGATTTCCGCCGATGTCGCGTAGGCCACGCCGGTCATGATCGCCGTCAGCGCACCGCACAGGGCGCGGCCCTCGTCCGAATCATACCCAAGGCCCATGTTCATCAGCAGGCCGCCGATGTTGGCATAGCCCAGACCCAGCGTGCGGAAATCATAGCTTTGCTGCGCGATTTCCTTGGACGGGAATTGCGCCATCATCACGCTGATTTCCAGCGTCAGCGTCCACAGCCGGCACGCATGCATGTAGCCTTCGGCATCGAACTGGCCGTTGGTGTAAAAGGTCAACAGGTTCATCGACGCCAGGTTGCAGGCCGTATCATCGAGGAACATGTATTCCGAGCACGGGTTCGACCCGCGGATCGCGCCGTCTTCGGGGCAGGTGTGCCAGGCGTTGACCGTGTCGTGGAACTGGATGCCGGGATCGGCGCAGGCCCAAGCGGCATGGCCCACCTTTTCCCACAGCTCGCGCGCCTTCAGCGTCTTGGCGACCTTGCCGCCGACGCGGTTGATCAGCTTCCAATCCTCGTCGTTTTCGACCGCTTTCAGGAACGCATCGGTCACGCGGATCGAGTTGTTGGAATTCTGCCCCGAAACCGAAGCGTAGGCTTCGCTGTCCCAATCGGTGTCGTAGGTCGGAAATTCGATCGCGGTATAGCCTTGGCGCGCATAATCCAGCACACGCTTGATGTAGGTTTCCGGGATCGATGCCGATTTGGCGGCCCGGATCGCCTTTTTCAACGCGTCGTTTTTTGCCGGATCGACGGCATCATCGATGGCCCCATCCCAGCCGCCGATCGCCGTGAAGATCGCGTTCAGCATCTTTTCATGGGTCTTGGAGCCCGCGACAAGGCTCGCGACCTTTTGTTCTTCGATCACCTTCCAGTCGATGAAGGCTTCGATATCGGGGTGGTCTGCATCGACGATCACCATCTTGGCAGCCCGGCGTGTGGTGCCGCCCGACTTGATGGCGCCCGCCGCGCGATCGCCGATTTTCAAAAAGCCCATCAGGCCGCTGGACTTGCCGCCGCCCGACAGCTTTTCGCCCGCACCGCGCAGATGGCTGAAATTCGTGCCTGTGCCCGAGCCGTATTTGAACAGCCGCGCTTCGCGCACCCACAGGTCCATGATGCCGCCCTCGTTCACCAGATCGTCGTTGACGCCCTGGATGAAGCAGGCATGCGGCTGGGGATGTTCATAGGCGCTGCCCGATTTGGTCAGCTGGCCTGTCTTGTAATCCACGTAGTAATGGCCCTGGCTCGGGCCATCGATGCCATAGGCCCAATGCAGGCCGGTGTTGAACCACTGCGGGCTGTTGGGCGCGGCCATCTGGCGCGCCAGCATCAGCTGCATTTCATCGAAATACGACTGCGCATCGGCTTCGGTGGTGAAATAGCCACCTTTCCAGCCCCAATAGGCCCAGGCGCCCGCCAAGCGGCGAAACACCTGCTTGGCCGAGGTTTCGCCCACGATACGCTGATCTTCCGGCAGGGCGGCAAGCGCGTCTTCATCGGCCACCTGACGCCACAGGAAGGACGGCACGCCTTTTTCCTTGACCGGCTTCAGCCGGGCCGGAACGCCGGCCTTGCGGAAATATTTCTGTGCGATCACATCCGACGCGACCTGGCTCCAGCCGGCGGGAACTTCGACATTGTCCAGCTTGAAGACCACCGTGCCATCGGGGTTGCGGATTTCCGAGGTCGTCGTGGTGAACTCCAGCCCGGCATAGGTATCTGCGCCAGCTTTCGTGAATCTGCGTTCAATTTTCATGTTTCTGCCCCTTCCAGCATATCGGTCCGTGTCGCGCGGCCTGCCAGCGTCGTTGCGCTCTGACCGTTGTGGAACAGACAGACACCCATGACACCGGCCGCCCCGTATGGGCCACCGATGGTCGGCCCAGCACGCGGACCTGACATGGTTGTTGCGGGATATCTCCCTGTCCCCTGGGCTGCACCATATGTAGTGGCGCTTGGACCCAGCCCACACAAACTGACGTAGGCGGCCGGCCTCGGTCAATGGATTTTTTTCATCTCGCTGACGGAAAAACGGATTGAATTTCGATGCAAATTTGCGCGCGTTCTGCGCGCTCCGATTCCCCACCCCCGACGGGGGCCCGCGATGGGGGAAACTTCGCAAGATATCCCCGCCACTTAGCGCGGTTTTTTGATCCCGCGGATCAAGAACGAACACCACCACCCCGCAGCCACAACAGTATCACCGTGCGCGGGGCGGTATCCAAAGATAGGTGATATTCACAGCCTGCCGCCCGCGCCATGGCCCCACATTTCGCTGTGATGGGCCCATATGACACAACATCTAGTCTTATTTGCGGGGATGGTCGGGGCGGCGAGATTCGAACTCACGACCTTCTGTACCCAAAACAGACGCGCTACCAGCCTGCGCTACGCCCCGATCCGAGACCCCTTTACTGTGCAAGGCCGGGCTTGGAAAGCCCTGCCGCTCATGGGGGCGAACATGGCCATGCGGCGCGGTCTTGGGCGATGGCGGGATGGCGCATCACATCGCCCGGCGCAAACCCGAAATCTGCGGCCAGCCCGCCGTTGATTTCCAGCACATATTGGATCGCGTCGCCCCCGGGTATGGGCGTCAGATCCTGCGGAATGGCATTGGCGTGGATGCGCTGCACCGTGCCGGTTTCATCGGCAAAGATCATGTCGAGCGGGATCAAGGTGTTTTTCATCCAGAACCGCACCGGTTCGGGCCGGTCATAGACGAACAACATCCCCGTCATGCGCGGCATCTGGGCGACATGCATCAAACCCTGCGCGCGCTTGGCCGGGGTGTCGGCCACGTCAACGCGGAAGCGCGCAACCCCGAAATCGCCGCGCAGCTCGATCCGGTCGGGGCGGCACGCCGAAGCCGGCGCACTGGCCAGCACCAGCGCCAGAACCGCGCCCGCCACACCCGCAAGGGTGCGGCCCAACCCCGCGCCGATCAGACGAAATCCCAACTGCGCACTTCGGCGGCCATGTTGCCGCGAGGGCCCGCCACCACCTTCATCGCCACGGCTTCGCCGGGCAGAAGATCCGCCAACCCACAGCGGCGCAACACCTCGGCATGCACAAAGATGTCTTCGGCGTGGCCGAACACATTGGCAAAGCCAAACCCCTTGGCCTTGTCGAACCATTTTACCCGCGCGGGCACAAAGGGCACACCTGGGGCCAGATCCTCGGTGGTGTCGTAATCTTCACCATCGGGGCCGCTGGCCGGACCGATCGACAACACTTCGCTGGCCTGAACCCCGCGCGGGGTCACCTGCACCCGCACCGTGATGCGCGCGTCTTCGGCCACCGAGCCCTGCCCGAAATTGCGAAGGACATTGGCATGAAGCAAAATATCCGGTCCCGGATCGTCCGACACGATGAACCCGAAACCCTTACCCACATCGAACCATTTAACCCGGCCCTCAACGGTGAGCGGCTCGTCCTTCATTTCGTCTGCCATACTGGCCCGTCCCGTACCCTGCCCCAGGGGGCGCCTTCATCGAGGTCACGTTTTGGTGACCGCCACCAAAACACTCAAGATTAAATTTTACCCAATAGTCAACGATCCGCACCCGGTTGCGGCCGGATTTTTGCCATCGCGTGCCCTTTGGGCCCCGCCGGCCCTAGGGGTTCAGCCGCGTCACCTGCCAAGGCGCATCGGCGGCTGGCCGCGCCCAGCGAAAGCGATCGTGCAGGCGAAACGCGCCATCGGCCCAGAATTCGATTTCGACCGGGGCGATGCGAAAGCCGCCCCAAAAGGGCGGGCGCGGCGGGTTTGTGCCGTGCTGGGCGGTCACCCGCGCCACTTCGGCCACCAGATGGGCCCGCCCGGACAAGGGCTGGGACTGGCGCGATGCCCATGCGCCCAGCCGGCTTTTGAGCGAACGCGAGGCGAAATAGGCATCCGCCTGCGCGCCGTCTTCGCGCGTGACCTGCCCCCGCACCCGGATCTGTCGGCGCAGGGTCTTGGAATGCCACACGAAGGCGGCCTTGCCCGATGCGGTCAGCTCCTGCCCCTTCACGCTGTCGTAATTGGTGTAGAAGACAAACGCCCCCTGCCCCGCGCCCAGGGCTTCGATGTCTTTCAGCAAGACCATGCGCACATTGGGCAGACCGGCGGAATCGACGCTGGCCAGGGCGATGGCGTTGGGGTCATTGGGTTCGGTGCCTTCGGCCGCGGCCAACCAGCCCTTGGCGATCACGAACGGATCATCGCCTGCGAAAATTCCGTCCCGGTCGCTCATCGTGCCGTCTCCCTGTCGTTTGGGGCCCATGTCTTTGGGCATGTCACCCAAGCCCCAGCTAGCGCCCTGCAAAGCCGCTCGCAACCCCGGCTCTCTTGAAGACGGGTCGGTGATGGCTTACCAGACCCGCCAAGGGGCTTGGTTACTTGGGGGCAGCAATGGGGTTGATGACGGGCAAGCGCGGTCTCATCATGGGGCTGGCGAACGACAAATCCATCGCCTGGGGCATTGCCAAGGCATTGGCCGCCGAAGGCGCGGAATTGGCTTTTTCCTACCAGGGGGACGCGCTGTTGAAACGCGTGCAGCCACTGGCCGAAAGCCTGGGCGCAGGGCTGATGATCCCGTGCGACGTGGCTGACGAAGCCTCGCTCGACGCGCTGTTTGCCGAGCTTCAGGCGGCTTGGGGAAGCCTCGATTTCGTGGTCCACGCCATCGGCTTTTCCGACAAGTCCGAACTGCGCGGGCGCTACGTTGAAACCAGCGCGGCCAACTTTGCGATGACCATGAACATCTCGGTCTATTCCTTTACGGCGGTGTGTCAGCGCGCCGAAAAGATGATGCCCCGGGGCGGCAGCCTGCTGACGCTGACGTATTACGGGGCCGAAAAGGTCATGCCGCACTACAACGTGATGGGTGTGGCCAAGGCGGCGCTGGAGGCATCGGTGATGTATCTGGCCGAAGACCTGGGCCGCGACGGCATCCGCGTCAACGCGATTTCGGCGGGCACGATAAAGACGCTGGCGGCCAGCGGCATCGGCGATTTCCGCTACATCCTGAAATGGAACGAATACAATTCGCCGCTGCGCCGGACCGTGACCCAGGACGAGGTGGGCCAGTCGGCGCTTTATCTGCTGTCGGACATGTCCAGCGCGGTGACGGGCGAGGTGCTGCATGTCGATGCGGGCTATCACGTCATCGGGATGAAGAACCCCGAAGCGCCCGACCTGAGCCTTGAGAAAAAGGAAGACTGAGCCATGATCACGCCGCTGCCCCACGAAAAGGGCTTTCACGTGTCCTGGGATCAATTGCACCGCGACGCCCGCGCGCTGGCCTGGCGGCTGGACAAGCGCGGCCCGGGGCATGACGGGGGCTGGCGCGCGGTGGTGGCGATCACGCGCGGCGGCATGGCGCCGGCGATGATCGTGGCGCGCGAGCTCGATATCCGCACGGTCGATACGATCAGCGTCAAATCCTACCACGCGGGCGGCGGCAAGGCCGATCACCAACGCGACGCCGAGGTGCTCAAAAGCCCCGATCCAACGGTCATGGGCGATGGCGACGGCGTGCTGATCATCGACGATCTGGTCGACACGGGCAAAACCCTGGAACTGGTGCGCCAACTCTATCCCAAGGCGCATTTCGCCACGATCTACGCCAAGCCCAAGGGTGAGCCGATGGTCGACACCTTCATCACCGGGGTCAGCCAGGACACCTGGATCTTTTTTCCGTGGGATATGGCGCTGCAATACGTCGAACCCTATCGCGGCAAGGATTGACGCCAGCCACTTCGAAGATGCGTGCGACTGTTCGTGCGAAAGATCGCTAGCGTCCGGCCAACGCGTCTTGCAGCAAGCCCCGTACCGCGTCACCGGGCACATCGGCCGTGACAAAGGCCTGGCCGATCCCCCGGGCCAGGATGAAGCGCAGCTGGCCATCCACCACCTTCTTGTCTTGCCCCATCAGCGCCAACAGCGCATCCGCATCGGGCAAGGTGCCGTCGATATCGGCCAGATCGCGCTTCATCTTCATGGCCGCAAGATGGGCGTGAACGCGGCTTGGGTCTTCTTGCGCACACAGCCCCAGCCGCGCCGACAGCGCAAAGGCCAGCGCGCATCCGATCGCCACACCTTCGCCGTGCAACAGCCGGTCGGAAAACCCCGTTGCGGCCTCCAGCGCGTGGCAAAAGGTGTGGCCCAGGTTCAGCAGCGCGCGGTCGCCCTGCTCGGTTTCATCGCGCACGACGATATCGGCCTTCATCTGCACCGAATGGCGCACGGCTTCGGCGCGCAAGGCCACATCGCCCTGTGCGATCGCGGGCCCATGGGCTTCGAGCCAGGCAAAAAAGCGCGCATCGCCCAACAGCCCGTATTTCACCACCTCGCCATATCCGGCCAGGAAATCGCGCGGGGGCAGGCTGTTCAGCGCGTCGATATCGGCCAGAACCAAAGCGGGCTGATGAAACGCGCCCACAAGGTTCTTGCCATGTGCGGTGTTGATGCCGGTCTTGCCGCCGACCGAACTGTCGACCTGCGCCAGAAGCGATGTGGGCACCTGCACGAAACGCACGCCGCGGCGCAAGATCGCGGCGGCAAAACCCACCAGATCCCCGATCACCCCGCCCCCCAGCGCCAGCACCATGTCGCGGCGTTCGACCTTTTCGGCCAGCAACCACTCGACCACTTCGATCAGATGCGGCCAGCTTTTCGTGCCCTCGCCGGGTGGCAGAACCAACGCCCGGCTTTCGATCCCACCGGCGCGCAATCCCGCCTCGAGCCGGGCGAGGTGCAGTGCGGCCACGCGGCTTTCGCTGACGATCCAGACCTTCGGGCGCCGCAAAAGCCCCGCGATCTCGTCGCCGGCCCGGTCCAACAGCCCCGGCGCGATCCGCACATCATAGGCGCGCGCGCCCAAGGCAACGTGAACAGTCTGGGTCATGGGTCAGATCCTTCCACCGCCCCGGCCCGGACCAATTCCGCCAGAACATGATCGGTCGTGGTGTCCACAGTCCAATCGGGGGCCACGGCCACCCGATGGGGCGCGAGCGCATAGATCGGTTCGCGCTGGGCGTAAAGCTCGGCCAGCGTGGCGCGCGGATTGGCCGTGCGCAGCAGCGGCCGGGTCGATTTGTGTTTGACCCGGTTCCACAACAACTCCAGATCGGCCTGTAGCCACAGCACCGTGGCGCGTGCCGAAAGCAGGTCACGGTTGGTCGGCGACATCCAGGCCCCGCCGCCGGTCGACAGGATGCACGGCGCGCCATCCAAAAGGCGCTCGATCACCGCGGTTTCCTTTTCGCGAAAGAACGGTTCGCCGAAACGTTCAAAGATCTCGGCGATCGACAAGCGGGCCGAGGCCACGATTTCGGCATCCGAATCGCGCATCTCGACGCCCAGCCTTTGGGCCAGCACCTTGCCCACCGCGGTCTTGCCGGCCCCCATCATCCCCACCAGCACAACGCTGCGCCGCAAGCGTTGCGGGTTGTGTTTGCGCGATTGTGGCGTCGTTTCGACCATGGGTTCGAAAAAATTCTTCTCTGGATGGCGCAATTCCGGCGCGCATGGCTTATAGTCAAATCACAACGGCGGCAAACGCCGATCCGCGCGCCGATCCATTTCTTTGGCCGCGGGACACCAAGAAGATCGAGGCGCAAGATCATGCGGCGTGTATTGGGCTTTGTCGTTTTGCTTGTCCTGATCGGATTGGTCGGGCTGATCGGCTATTCCTATTCCGGCTACCTCGTGCCCGATCAGACCGAGATCACGCGCCCGGTGGATCTGGATGTGGACTAGCACAAAGACGCTCGCGCTGTGTGCGTTCGCGGTCTGGATCGCGGCCCCGCTGCCGGCCCAAATCAGCGACCCAGCCCCCCCGACGCCCGGCGATCTGCCCTTGGTGGCGGCACCCGATTGGCTATCGGATACCGTGACACGCCCGCATGGCAATATCGCCACCTCGGCCTTGCCGCCCGAAATCACGGTGATGCCGCTTGGCCCCGTCACGCTGGAAGCGGTGGGGCTTTTGCCGCCGGCCATCACCGGGCTGCCCCGCGGGCTGTGGGGGCGGTCGGACCCTGACACCCTGGCGCGGCTATTGCTGGCCCAGCCCATCCAAGGGTTGCCCGCGATCCAAGGCTTTACCGAAACGCTGGCCCTGGCCGAGCTGGATCCGCCAACCGCAGCTGTGCCCGCCGGGCCGGTGCTTTTTCTGGCGCGCATCGACATGTTGCTGGCGCGCGGGGCGCTGGACCCGGCGCAGGCCTTGATTGAACGGGCCGGCCCCACGAACCCGGATGTGTTCCGGCGCTGGTTCGATGTGTCGCTTTTGACCGGGCACGCCGACCGCGCCTGTCAGGCGATGGATGCCAACCCCGACATCGCGCCCACCCTGCCCGCGCGCATCTTGTGCCTGGCGCGGGGGGGCGACTGGGGGGCGGCGGCGCTGACGCTGGACACCGGCGTGGCGCTGGGCCGCATCAGCGAAGCCGAAGCCGATCTGATCGCGCGGTTCCTTGACCCGGAATTGTTCGAAGGCGACCCGCCCCTGCCCCCCGATCCGGCATTGACGCCCCTGGCCTTCCAGATGCGGGCGGCCATCGGCGAGCGTCCGGCCACGACAACGCTGCCCTTGGCCTTTGCCCATGCCGATCTGTCCGACCTGGCCGGCTGGCACGCGCAACTCGATGCCGCCGAACGGCTGACACGGTCGGGTGCCATTTCGCCCGGCCAGTGGCTGGCCATTTACACCGCCCGCGTGCCGGCGGCCTCGGGCGGGGTCTGGGACCGGGTGGGCGCACTGCAACGGCTGGATGCGGCGATTCTGGCCGGCGATGCGGTTCAGGCGGGCCAACGCCTGGCACCCGCCTATGCCGCGATGCAGGACGCGGGGCTGGAAATCGCCTTTGCCGAAATCTACGCCGAACGGCTGCTGCGCCTGCCGCTGACGGGGGAAACCGGGCTGTTGGCGCGGCGTGTGGGGCTGTTGTCGCCGCTTTATGAAACCGTCGCGCAAGCGGCCGTGCCGCAAACCCCGCCCGAGGCTTTTGCCTTTGCGGTGGCCCGTGGCCAGTACAGCCCGCCGCCCCCCGGTTCCAACATGACCACCATGGCCATCGCCGCGGCCTTTGCCGACCCTGCCCCTAGCCACAGCTACAGCTGGTTCGTGGCGAATGATCGGCTGGGCGAGGCGCTGTTGCGCGCGGCGCTGGTCTTGTCAGACCCCGCCCACGACCCCGGCGACATCACCGACGCGCTCGTGCTTTTGCGGCAAGTGGGGCTTGAGGATCTGGCCCGCCGTACAGCGTTGCAGTTGCTGATCTTGCAGGATTAGCGCCATGGCCGAATCGGACAATCGCCGCATTTCCGCCTTTCTCGAGGCGCAGGCCGCCGAACAGGGGGCGGCGCGCAACACGCTGTTGGCCTATGGGCGCGACCTGAGCGATGCCAGCGCCAGCCTGACGCAGGCTGGTCATAGCCTTGCCAACGCCGATCGTGCGGCGATCGAGACGTATCTGGCGGGGCTCGATGCGCTGGGGCTGAGCGCTGCCACACGGGCCCGCCGGCTGTCGGCGCTCAAGCAATTCTATCGCTTCGCCCATGACGAAGGCTGGCGCGCCGACAACCCGGTTCTGCAGATCAAGGGCCCGACGCGCGCGCGCGCCTTGCCCGGCACGCTCGACATGGCGGAGGTCGACGCGTTGCTGGCGGCCGCCGCAGCGCATGGCAAAACGCCCGCCGACCGGGCGCGCAACGCCTGTTTGATGCAAATTCTTTACGCCTGCGGGCTGCGGGTCAGCGAACTTGTGGCCTTGCCCGTGGCGGCGGTGCGCGGCAATCCGCAGGTGATCCTTGTGCGCGGCAAGGGCGGAAAGGACCGTATGGTGCCCCTGTCCACCCCCGCCCGCGCGGCCATCACCGCATGGCTGGGCCATCGGGATGCCGCCGAACAGCTTGCCCGTCAGGAAAAAGGGGCCAAGCCGTCGGCGTTTTTGTTTCCATCCCGCGCGAAGGCCGGGCATCTGACGCGGATTCGCTTTTTCATGTTGATCAAGGATTGGGCGCTGGCCGCCGGCCTGTCGCCCGAACGCGTCACCCCGCACACGCTGCGCCATGCCTTCGCCACGCATCTGCTGCACAATGGGGCCGATTTGCGCGTCATCCAGATGTTGCTGGGCCATGCCGACATCGCCACAACGGAAATCTACACCCATATCCTGGACGAACGGCTGAAAACGCTGGTGTTCGAACACCACCCGCTGGCGCAGCGTTAAGCGGCCCATCTTGATGCCGCACCCGCAAAGCCCCATAACCGCGCCATGGAAACTGCATCGCTTGCCCAAAACGTCAACGCCCTTGCCGATCCGACCACGTGGATCACGGCCGGCGTCATCGTGCTTTTGCTGTTGTGTTCGGCCTTTTTCTCGGGCTCGGAAACGGCCCTGACAGCGGCATCGCGCGGCAAGCTGCGCTCGATGGCCGATCGGGATGAAACCGGCAGTGTCGGGGCCGAAAAGGCGCTGTCGCTGAAAGAAGACAGCGAGCGGCTGATCGGCGGCATCCTTTTGGGCAACAACCTGGTCAATATCCTGGCCACATCGCTGGCCACGGCGCTGTTGACCACGCTCTTTGGCGAAGGTGGCGTGGCGCTGGCCACGCTGGTGATGACCGCGCTGGTGCTGATTTTCGCCGAAGTGCTGCCCAAGACCTACGCCATCAACGACCCCGAGCGCATGGCATCGCGCATCGCCCGGCCCATAGGCCTGGTGATCGCGGTGATGGCGCCGGTGGTGTCGGTGGTGCGCCTGCTGGTGCGCGGCGTGTTGCGGGTGTTTGGCGTCAAGATCGATGCCAGCGCCAACATGCTGTCCGTGCACGAGGAAATCATGGGCGCGCTGTCGCTTGGTCATTCCGAGGGCCGGGTGGAAAAGGAACAGCGCGACCGGCTTTTGGGCGCGCTGGATCTGCACGAGCGGACGGTCGAGGAAATCATGTTGCACCGTTCGGGCATCGAGATGATCGATGCCGCGGCGGCACCCGAAGATATCCTGAGCCAGGCCTTGCGTTCGCCGCACACCCGCCTGCCGGTCTATCGCGACGAACAAGAAAACATCATCGGCGTCGTGCACGCCAAGGACCTGTTGCGCGCCGTCGATCGCCTGACGCGCGGCGCCGAGGCGCCGGGCATCAAGGGGTTTCGCATCACCGATGTGGCGGTCAAACCCTATTTCATCCCGGAAACCACCACGCTGGATGACCAGCTGAAACAGTTTCTGAAGCGCCACACGCATTTCGCGCTGGTCGTCGACGAATACGGTGCGCTGCGCGGGCTGATCACGCTCGAGGACATCTTGGAAGAAATCGTGGGCGAGATCACCGATGAATTCGACATTCCCGATGCGCCGATGCTGGCGCCGGGGCCCGATGGCAATTTCCTGATCGACGGGTCCATGACGATCCGCGACTTCAACCGGGCCACCGAATTCCAGCTGCCCGATGAGGAAGCCAACACCGTGGCCGGTCTGGTGATTCACGAGGCGCAGACCATTCCGGTGGTGGGCCAGTGTTTCAGCTTTCACGGCTTTCGCTTCGAAGTGGCCGAACGCGACCGCAACCGGCTGACCAAGCTGAAGGTGCGCAAGCTCGGCTGACGCGGCGGCCCGGCCGGCATGGGTGCGCGCAGACCAGCTTTTGTCGCTTTCTGACATGCCCCGCCCCGGCGCGCTGCCTTTCATGCGCCACAACGGTATCGGAGGAAGCCATGAAAACCACCACTCGGGTCTGCATCATCGGCGGCGGCGTCGTCGGATGTTCGGTTGCCTATCACCTGACCAAGCTGGGGTGGTCGGATGTGATGCTGCTGGAACGCTCGGAACTGACATCGGGGTCGACATGGCACGCGGCGGGCGGCTTTCACACGCTGAACGGCGACACCAACATGGCCGCGCTGCAGGGCTACACGATCCGGCTCTACCGCGAATTGGAACAGCTGACCGGCATGTCGTGCGGGCTGCATCACGTGGGCGGCATCACATTGGCCGACACGCCCGAACGCTTCGACATGCTGAAAGCCGAACGCGCCAAGCACCGCTACATGGGCAACGACACCGCGATCATCGGGCCCGACGAGATCAAGAAACTGTCACCCATCACCAACACCGACGGCATCCTTGGGGCGCTCTATGACCCGCTTGACGGCCATCTGGACCCGTCGGGCACCACCCATGCCTATGCACGGGCCGCCAAGATGGGCGGGGCCGAAATCGTGTTGCACACCAAGGTCATCGAAACCACGCCGCGCGCCGACGGCAGCTGGGATGTGGTCACCGACAAGGGCACGATCCATGCCGAACATGTCGTCAATGCCGCCGGTCTTTGGGCGCGCGAGGTGGCGGCGATGGCGGGCTGCTATCTGCCGCTGCACCCGATGGAACACCAATACATCGTCACCGAAGAAGTGCCCGAAATCGTGGCGTTTCTCGATCAGGGCCATGAACACCCCCATGTGATGGATCCCGCCGGTGAAAGCTACCTGCGCCAAGAGGGCCGCGGCCTGTGCATCGGGTTTTACGAACAGCCCTGCCGGCCCTGGGCGGTCGATGGCACACCATGGGGCTTTGGTCATGAATTGCTGCCCAATGATTTCGACAAGATCGAAGACAGCATCGCCTTTGCCTACAAGCGCTTTCCGGTCCTGGAACGCGCGGGCGTCAAATCGGTGATCCATGGCCCCTTCACCTTTGCCCCCGATGGCAACCCGCTGGTCGGCCCGGTTCCGGGCCTGCGCAACTACTGGTCAGCCTGCGGCGTGATGGCGGGCTTCAGCCAGGGCGGCGGCGTGGGGCTGATGCTGGCGCAATGGATGATCGAGGGCGAGGCCGAACGCGACGTCAGCGCCATGGATGTGGCCCGTTTTGGCCGCTGGATCGGGCCGGGCTACACGCTGCCCAAGGTGATCGAGAATTACCAGACCCGCTTTTCCGTCAGCTACCCGAACGAAGAAAAGCCCGCCGCCCGCCCCCATCGCACAACGCCCATGTATGACGTCTTTGACGCGATGGGCGCGGTCTGGGGCCAGCAATACGGGCTGGAGGTCGCCAATTATTTCGCCGCCCCCGGCGAACCGCGCTACGAGACGCCCAGCTTTCGCCGCTCGAACGCATGGGATGCCACCGCCCGCGAAGTGCGCGCCGTGCGCGACGGCGTCGGCATCAACGAGGTGCAGAATTTCGGCAAGTACCAGGTCACGGGCCGCGATGCGCGCGCGTGGCTTGACCGGATCATGGCCGGCCGCATCCCCGCACCCGGCCGCCTGTCGCTGACGCCCATGCTGTCGGAAAAAGGCAAGATCATCGGCGATTTCACGGTGTCGTGCCTGTCGGAAACCCGGTTTCAACTGACCGCCAGCTATGGCGCCCAAGACATGCACATGCGCTGGTTCGATGCCCATCTGAGCGGCGATGTGCATGTGGAAAACCTGTCGGATCGGCGCACGGGCTTTCAGATCGCGGGCCCCAAGGCGCGCGACTTGCTGGCGGCCGTCACGCGGGCCGATGTCTCGGCTTCGGCGTTTCGCTTCATGGATGTCAAACGCATCGGCGTGGGCCTGTCCGATGCCATCGTGCAGCGCGTCAGCTACACCGGCGATTTGGGCTACGAGATCTTCGTCGATGCGATGGAACAGCGCCAGCTTTGGACCACCCTTTGGGACAAGGGTCAGGCGCTGGGGCTGAAACCCTTTGGGATGCGCGCGATGATGTCGCTTCGGCTCGACCGGTTCTTCGGGTCGTGGATGCGCGAATTCTCACCCGATTACACCGCCGCCGAAACCGGGCTTGATCGGTTCATCTCGTTCAAGAAACCCGTGGATTTCATCGGTCGCGCGCGCGCCGAGGCCGAACGCCGCACCCCGCCTGCGCGCAGGCTGGCGCAATTCGTCGTCGACGCACGCGATGCCGATGTGGTGGCTTATGAACCCATCTGGCTTGATGGGCAGGTCGTGGGCTTCTGCACCTCGGGCGGCTATGCGCACGGGGTCGGGCAATCGGTGGCGATGGGCTTTTTGCCCACCGAACGCATCGCCGAAGGTCTGGCCGTTGAAATCGAGATCCTCGGCGAACGCCGCCCGGCCCGCGTGGTGACGGGGCCGCTTTGGGATGATCCGCGCATGCGCGCCTGACCGGGCGGCTTGACCCCGATGGCGGCGGCTGTACCCATGTCGGCATGACGCACACCACCATCCTGTTGCTGGCCGCGGGCCGGTCATCGCGCATGCAGGGGCGCGACAAGTTGATGGAAGACATCGATGGCGTGCCGCTGGTGCGCCTGATGGCCAGCCGCGCGCGCAAGGCCGCGGTCGCGGTGCGGGTCGTGCTGGGCCCCGACCAAGACGCACGCCGGGCCGCGCTGGACGGTCTGGACGTCACCATCGTGACGGCCCAGGACGGCGACGGGATGGCGGCGTCGATCCGGGCGGGGGTGGCGGGGTTGACGGGCCCGGTGCTTTTGGCGCTGGCCGACATGCCCGCGATCACGGCCCAGGATTTCCACCTGATGCTGTCGCTGGGCGCACAGGCGCCGCAGGCGATCTTGCAAGCGGCCACGCGTGATGGCCGGCCGGGCCACCCGGTGCTGTTTCCCGCCGATTGCCTGACCGAGCTGGCACAGTTGCGCGGCGATTCGGGGGCAAAGGCCATTCTGGCCGCCGCGGGCGACCGGCGCCACTTGCTGCCCCTGCCCGATGACCGGGCCATCGTGGATCTTGATACGCCCGAAGACTGGGCCGCCTGGCGCGCCAAGCGCGGGCGCTGACCGAAACGACAGGCCGGACCACGACCAAGATGCTGGGATGTGCTGGTGCCCGAGGTCGGACTCGAACCGACAAGCCTTTCGGCGGCGGATTTTGAATCCGCTGCGTCTACCAATTCCACCACTCGGGCACGGCGCGTTGCTTACGCGCTGCGCGCGCCCGCGTCAATCGCCCCGCGCAAGCGCTTGACGCGGGCGGCGGTGGGCGGCATGGCAGGCCACCACCCCCAGCAAGGAACCCCGATGCTGCGCCGCCTGTACGATTGGACCCTGACGCTTGCCGGCCATCGCCACGCGCTGTGGGCGCTGGCCCTCGTAAGTTTCGTGGAAAGCTCGGTGTTTCCGATCCCGCCCGATCTGATCATGATACCGATGATCCTTGCAGCCCCACAGCGCGCCTTTCGGATTGCCGCGGTGTGCATGCTGGCTTCGGTCGCGGGCGGGCTTGGGGGCTATGCCATCGGGCATTTCGCCTTTGAACAGATCGGCAAACCGGTGCTGGAATCCTTGGGCAAGGTCGAGCAGATGGCCGCCTTTAACGGGCGCTTCAACGACATGGGCTTTTGGGCGGTGCTTGTGGCGGGGCTGACGCCCTTTCCCTACAAGGTCATCACCATCATGTCGGGTTGGACCGGCATGCCGTTGGCCTCATTCGTGGCCACCTCGATCCTGGCACGAGGGCTGCGGTTTTTCCTGGTGGCCTGGCTGTTGTGGCGGTACGGCGCGCCGATCCGGGATTTCATCGAACGCCGCCTGGGCTTGATGTTCACGCTGTTCGTGATTTTGTTGGGCGGTGGCTTTTACGCGCTGAGATACCTGTGACATGCCCTTGACCAACCGTCGCACCCTGATCGGGCTGGCCAGCCTGGGATCGGCCCTGTTGCTGCTGACGGCCTTTGGCTTTCAGCATTTGGGCGGGCTCAAGCCCTGCGAGATGTGCCTGTGGCAGCGCTGGCCCCATGCGGCGGCGATCATGATCGGGGCGGTGGCCCTGTCCGGCGGGCGCGCGGCGCTTGGGATGGCGCTGGCGCTTGTGGGGGGGCTGGCCATGCTGGTCAACGCCGCCATCGCGCTTCTGCATACGGGCGTCGAACGCGGCTGGTGGGTGCTGAACCTGGCGTGCACCGGCGGGGCCGAGGATCTGGGCGCGATGGATATCGCGGCCCTGCTCGACCCGACGCAAGGCGCGCCCATCGTCTTGTGCACCGAGGTGGCGTGGTCGCTCATGGGTCTGTCGATGGCCTCGTGGAACGGCCTGGCCAGCCTGGCCTTGGCGGGGCTGTGGATCACGGCCGCGCGGGCCAGACCGGCCTAGTGATAGGTGAATTCCCCCGTCACATGGCGCCATTCCCCGGGCCCGATCAGCTTTCGGTGCACGAAACGGACCGAATGAAGCGGCCCGTCGATCTGGCCCTGCCAATATTCGATGAAATCGAACAGGCGCGGATAATCGGGCGCCAGATCATAATCTTGCCAGACGAAACTGTTCAGCACATGCCGGTGATCGGGCATGCGATAGATCATCTCGGCGGTGGTCAGCCCGTAACCTTTCAGCATCAACTCGACCTCGGATCTTGCCATGGGGCACCTCTTGTGTTGTGTGACCATGGGCCAAGCATGACAAAGCCAAATTTAAAATCAATGAAAACAGTTTGTTAGCAGGGCAGCGCCGAGGCTGCCAACCGCCCGGGGGATGCGGCATTGCACCCTATATCCAGCAGGCTTATACTGACCGCCAACAAGATGTAGATGCCACCGGCAGAACAGGCACATTCCGTGAACGACACGCCCGAAACCCCTGAAAACGAACAGGAAACCGCGATTTTGCGGCATCCGCATGACGGCCCGCAGATCGACATCGCGGCCGAAATGAAGACCTCGTTCATCGATTACGCGATGTCGGTGATCATCAGCCGCGCCATCCCCGATCTGCGCGATGGGCTGAAGCCTGTGCATCGGCGCATCTTGTTTGCGATGCATGAAACCGGCAACACCCACGAAAAAGCCTATCGCAAATCCGCCCGTCCGGTGGGCGATGTGATGGGCCAGTATCACCCGCACGGGGATTCGGCGATTTACGATGCGCTTGTGCGCATGGCGCAGCCCTTTTCGATGTCGCTGCCGCTCTTGGATGGTCAGGGCAATTTCGGCTCGATGGATGGCGATAACCCGGCCGCGATGCGCTACACCGAGGTGCGCATGGCCCCGCCCGCGGCCTATCTGCTGGCCGATATCGACAAGGACACGGTCGATTTTCAGGACAATTACGACGGCAAGCAGCAAGAACCCACGGTTTTGCCTGCACGCTTTCCCAACATGCTGGTCAATGGCGCGGGCGGGATCGCGGTCGGCATGGCCACCAACATCCCGCCCCATAACCTGGGCGAAGTGATCGATGCCTGCCAGGCGCTGATCCGCCAGCCCGACCTCAGCTCGGAAGAGCTGATCACCTATGTTCCCGCCCCCGATTTTCCGACGGGCGGGCTGATCTTGGGGCGGTCGGGCGCGCGCAAGGCCTATCTGGAAGGGCGCGGCAGCGTCATCATCCGGGCGAAAACCCACATCGAGGAAATCCGCAAGGATCGCTTTGCCATCGTCATCGACGAAATTCCCTATCAGGTGAACAAGGCGTCGATGATCGAACGCATCGCCGAACTGGTGCGCGAGAAAAAGCTGGAAGGCATTTCCGGCGTGGCCGACGAAAGCGACCGGATCGGGGTGCGCGTGGTGATCGAGCTCAAGCGCGACGCGACGCCCGATGTGGTGCTGAACCAGCTGTTCCGCTTTACCCAGATGCAGACCAGCTTTGGCTGCAACATGCTGGCGCTGAACGGCGGGCGGCCCGAACAGCTGAGCCTGCGGGGCTTTCTGACGGCGTTTTTGGATTTCCGCGAAGACGTCGTGGCGCGGCGCACCGCCTTTGAATTGCGCCGCGCACGGGACCGGGCGCATGTGCTGTGCGGTCTGGCGGTGGCGGTTTCCAATGTGGACGAGGTCGTGCGCACGATCCGTGCCTCGAGCGATGCGGCCGAAGCCCGCGAAAAGCTGATGGAACGGCGTTGGCCCGCCGCCGAAATCCTGCCCTTCATCAAGCTGATCGACGACCCCACCCACACCGCCAATGCCGACGGCACCTACAACCTGTCCGAGGTTCAGGCCCGCGCGATCCTTGATCTGCGGCTGCAACGCCTGACGCAGCTGGGCGTCAAGGAAGTGACCGACGAGCTGGAAGAATTGGCCGGCAAGATCAAGGATTACCTGGCCATCCTGGCGTCGCGGGAACGGATCTTGGCGATCATTTCGGAAGAACTGGCCGAAGTGCGCGAAAAATTCGCCGTGCCCCGCCGCACCGAGATCACCGATTGGTCCGGCGACATGGATGACGAAGACCTGATCGAACGCGAGGATATGGTCGTCACCATCACCCAAGGCGGCTACATCAAGCGCACGCCCTTGGCCGAATTCCGCGCCCAGAAGCGCGGCGGCAAGGGGCTGGCCGGCGGCGCGCTGAAAGAAGACGATGTGGTCACGGCGCTGTTTGTGGCCAACACCCACACGCCGCTGCTGGTCTTCACCACCTCGGGGATGGTCTACAAGCTCAAGACCTGGCGGTTGCCGTTGGGCTCGCGCGCCAGCCGCGGCAAGGCCATTGTCAACATTTTGCCGATCGAAACCGGAACCGGCATCGCCGCCGTCATGCCGGTTGATCGTGATGAGGCGCATTGGGACGAATTGCAGATCGTCTTTGCCACCAGCCAGGGCGAGGTGCGGCGCAACGCGCTGTCCGATTTCACCAATGTCATGCGCAACGGCAAGATCGCCATGAAACTGCCCGAGGATGGATCGGTCAGCCTTGTGAACGCGCGCATCTGTTCGGACAGCGACGATGTGATGCTGGTCACAGCCCTGGGCCGCGCGATCCGGTTTCCCACGACCGATGTCCGCGTCTTCAAGGGGCGCGATTCGACCGGCGTGCGCGGCATCCGGCTGGCCGATGGCGACCGCGTGGTGTCGATGGCGATCATCCGCCATTTCGAGGCCGAAGCGCAGGAACGCGCCGCCTATCTGAAGCAGCGCCGCCTGATGGCCGGCGCCCCAGATGACGAGGTCGAAGCCGACGAGGACGAAGATGTCGTCGCCGAAGGCCAGCTGTCGCCCGATCGCTACGCCGAGATGTCGGCGGCCGAAGATCTGATCCTGACCATCACCGCGTCGGGTTCGGGCAAGCTGTCATCCAGCCACGACTACCCCGTGCGTGGCCGCGGCGGCCAGGGCGTGATGGCCATGGACAAGGCCATGCGCGGCGGCGACCTGGTGGCGGCCTTCCCGGTCGACAGCAGCGACCAGATCATGCTGGCCACATCGACCGGCCAGTCGATCCGCGTGCCGGTCCAAGGCATCAGCTTCCGTTCGCGCAGCGCCGGCGGGGTCAAGGTGTTTCACACCGCCCGCGGCGAAGAGGTGGTCAGCGTGGCCTGGATCGCCGATCAGGGCGACGAAGACGCCGAGCCCGATCTTGGCAGCGCCGCCGAACCGCAGCCCTGAACGCCCTTTGCATCCGCCCCGCCAAGCACTAGATCCCGGCCATGACCCAAGACACGCTTCACATCATCGGCGGCGGCATGGCCGGATCGGAAGCCGCATGGCAGGCCGCGCAAGCGGGCATCCATGTGGTCTTGCACGAAATGCGGCCCGCGGTGGGCACCTTTGCGCATCGGACCGGGTCGCTTGCGGAAATGGTCTGTTCCAATTCCTTCCGCTCGGATGATCACGAACACAATGCCGTGGGGCTTTTGCATTGGGAAATGCGCGCGGCCGGTTCGCTGATCATGGACATGGCCCATGCCCATCGCCTGCCCGCGGGCGGCGCCTTGGCCGTGGACCGCGACCCCTTTGCCGAAGCGGTCACCGCCAAGCTGCGGGCCCACCCCAGAATCACCATCGTGGCGGGCGAAATCACCGCCCTGCCCGATGGGCCCGCGATCATCGCGACCGGGCCGCTGACATCGGGGGCGCTGGCACAAGCCATTGCCGCCGAAACAGGGCAAGACAGCCTGGCCTTTTTCGACGCCATCGCCCCCATCGTCTATGCCGACACCATCGACATGTCGGTCGCTTGGGAACAATCGCGCTACGACAAGGGTGAAACAGAGGCCGAACGCCGCGCCTATATCAACTGCCCCCTGACGCGCGACGAATACGAGGCCTTCATCGACGCGCTTCTGGCCGCCGACAAGACCGAGTTCCACGAAGGCGAAGCGTCTTCTGCCCCCGACCCCACCCCGTATTTCGACGGCTGCCTGCCGATCGAGGTGATGGCCGAGCGCGGGCGTGAAACGCTGCGGTTCGGTCCGATGAAGCCCGTGGGCCTGACCAATCCCCATGATCCGACGCAAAAGCCATGGGCGGTGGTGCAGCTGCGCCGCGACAATGCGCTGGGCACGCTCTACAACATCGTGGGCTTTCAGACGAAGATGAAATACGGCGCGCAAACGGCTGTTTTCAAAATGATTCCCGGGTTGAAAGACGCCAGCTTTGCGCGCCTTGGCGGGATACATCGCAACACCTTCATCAATTCGCCCAGGCTGCTCGATGACCAGATGCGCCTGCGCTCGCGCCCGAATATCCGGTTTGCCGGCCAGATCACCGGGGTCGAGGGCTATGTGGAATCGGCGGCCATGGGATTGCTGGCCGGGCGTCTGGCTGCCGCCGAACTGATGGGTGACATGCTGGCCCCCGTGCCGCAAGAAACCGCCATGGGCGCGCTGGTCCATCACATCACCGGCGGCGCCGAGGCCAAGACCTTTCAGCCGATGAACGTCAATTTCGGGCTGTTTCCGCCGGTTTCGGGCCTCAAAGGCGGTCGGCGCGGGCGCAAGGACCGCTACAAGGCCTATACCGATCGTGCCAAGGCCGCATGGTTGGGCTGGCTGGGCACCGCGCGCGCGGATGCGGCGTGACCCTGGCCGCTGCGGCGCCACCCGACCTTGGGTTTCGCACCCGCTTTGCCCCCTCGCCCACGGGGCCGCTGCACTTGGGCCACGCCTATTCCGCGATCCTGGCCCATGACATGGCGCGCACAAACGGGGGCGCGTTCTTGCTGCGGATCGACGACATTGACCAGAGCCGTGCCCGTCCACACTGGGATGCGGCGCTTCGCGACGATCTGACTTGGCTGGGGCTGACATGGGACGCGCCGCCGCGGCGCCAGTCCGAACACCTGCCCGCTTATAGTGCGGCCTTGGCGATTTTGGCCGCGCGCGGGCTGACCTATCCCTGCGGATGCAGCCGCCGCGACATCCGCGAAGCGGCCTCGGCCCCGCAAGAGGGCACGGCGCCCGGCCCGGATGGGCCGATCTACCCCGGCACCTGCCGCGCCCGTCCCATGGCCGGCGCGCAAGCCCGTGACGCAATCCGGCTGAACATGGCCGCAGCACTGGCACAGCTGGATGATGCGCTGGTGTTTTCCGACACCGGGCCCGAACATGGCGGCACCCACAGCATCGATCCGCGCCAGATGATCGACACGATCGGCGATGTGGTTCTGGCGCGGCCGGGCATGGGGGCGTCTTACCACCTGTCGGTGGTGGTGGATGACACGGCGCAAGCGGTCAGCCATGTGATCCGCGGCGCCGATCTTTTTGCGGCCACGCCGATCCATGTGCTGCTGCAGCGGCTGTTGAACCAGCCCACGCCCACCTATCATCATCACCGGCTGATCCGCGACGAACATGGCAAGCGGCTGGCCAAGCGCGACGATGCGCGCGCCCTGGCCTTGTACCGTGCCCAAGGCGTCACCCCGACCCAGATCCGACAGATGGTCGGGCTTTAGTCGGCGTCACCCCTTCAAACATAGGCATGGCGCAGGGCCCGTCATTCGGGCTGCATCGTGACGATCTCGGCCCCGTCGCGCAGCGCCGTGTAAAAACAGCTGCGCCGGTTGGTGTGGCAGGCGGGACCCGTCTGGCGCACCAGCGCCAGCAGGCAGTCGCGGTCGCAATCCAGACGCAGCTCGACCAGTTCCTGCACATGGCCAGAGCTTTCGCCCTTGACCCAGAACGCCCGGCGCGAGCGCGACCAATAGGTGACACGGCCCGTTTCCAGCGTGCGCGTCACCGCGTCGGCGTTCATCCAGGCCATCATCAACACCTCGGACGTGGCGGCATCTTGCGCGATGCAGGGGATCAGCCCGTTGGCATCGTAAACAAGTGTCGCAGGGTCAAAGACAGCCATGGGCAAGCCCTTTGCAAAGCGGGGGTTCGCCGCTAGCTATAGCCCCATGACACGGAGGGCGGAACCCATGTCGGGCGACAGCGACCTGATCAACCTGTATTCACAACGCATCCTGGCCTTGGCGGCGGACATTCCCCATCACGGACGGCTGGATGCGCCGCAGGCATCGGTTCGCAAGCGCGCGCCGCTGTGCGGCTCGACCGTGACGGTTGACCTTGATATCGCCGATGGCCGCATCACCCGATTTGGCCAAGATGTGAAGGCCTGCGCCCTGGGCCAGGCGGCGGCCAGCCTGATGGGGGCACATATCATCGGGCGCAATCACGCCGAACTGACAAAAGCCCGCGACCAGCTGCGCGCGATGTTGACCGAAGGCGGCACGCCGCCGGGCGCGCCCTTTGCCGGCTATGAAGTGCTGACCCCTGCGCGGGATTATCGCAATCGCCATGCCTCGATCCTGCTGTCGATCGAGGCGACGGTGGAAGCGGTCGAAGCCGCCGAACAGGCAAAGACAGCCGGATCACCACCGGCCTAAGGCCAAAAAAAACGCCGCACCTCGAAGCCGAGGGCGGCGACAGTCGGCCCGTTCCATCAGCACCCCCCCGAGGCATGGGGTCAGGCCGGCGCGATCCGAATGGGGACAGGAACCGCGCCGTGGGCACCGCTGGCACACCGGCAAAATCCGAAATTGTCAGAACAGACCCGGCAGGTAGAGCAACCCATAGGTGAACACCGCCAAGCCCAGCACACCTGCGGCGTCCGACAGAATCGTGTCGCGCGAATGGGTCAGAATTTCAACGATCCGGGTCATCTTCAGCCTCCGCTCCGAAATGAGTTGCTGTTTTGTTCTCATTTTTCGGCAGACCTGTAAAGAACTTTTTAAGAACATTTGTGAACAAAGCGGGTTAACCGGCCGAAATCAGGCGAATGGCCTTTTCCTGTTCGAGCAACCACAACAACACCCGGGCCGATTGCCCCTGCGGCCCGACAAGATCGGGGTCGCGCAGCAAAAGCGTGCGGGCGGCCGATTGCGCCAGCGCCATCAGGCCGGTCTGGCCTTCCAGATCGGCGATGCGGAACCGCGGCAGGCCCGATTGGACGGTTCCGATCACATCGCCCGCGCCGCGGATGGCCAGATCTTCCTCGGCGATGGCAAAACCATCATCGGTGTCGCGCAACACCGTCAGGCGGCGCTTTGCGGTATCACCCAAGGGCGGGCGATACATCAACACGCAGGTCGAGGCCGCCGCCCCCCGCCCGACCCGTCCCCGCAGCTGGTGAAGCTGTGCAAGCCCGAAAATCTCGGCCTGTTCGATCACCATGATCGAGGCGTTGGGCACATCCACGCCCACCTCGATCACGGTGGTGGCCACCAGAACCCGGGTCTGGCCGCGGACGAAATCCGCCATGGCGGCAGCTTTCTGATCGGCGGGCAACTGCCCATGAACCAGCCCCACGCAGCCCGAACCAAGGGCCGCTTCAAGCATCTTGAAGCGTTCTTCGGCGGCGGTGGCATCGAAGCTTTCGCTTTCCTCGACCAACGGGCAGACCCAATAGGCTTGCCGCCCGTCTGCCACCGCCTTGCGCAGGTGATCGACCACCTCGTCCATGCGCGCGCTGGACACAAGCACGGTGGCCACCGGGGTGCGCCCCGGGGGTTTTTCATCCAGCACGCTCACATCCAGATCGCCGTATTGCGCCAGGCTGAGGGTGCGCGGAATGGGCGTGGCGGTCATCACGAGAACATCCGCGCCCTGCCCCTTTTCGCCCAGCTTGATGCGCTGGCGCACCCCGAACCGATGCTGTTCATCCACGATGGCCAGGCGCAGGTCGTGAAACGCTACGTCTTCGACAAACACCGCGTGGGTGCCCACAAGAATCTGGATATCGCCGCGCTTCAGCGCGGCCAGCTTGGCGCGCCGCTCGGCGCCTTTGTCCTGGCCGCTCAGCATCTCGATCACGACACCGGCGACATCGGCCAAGGGCTTGAGATTGGCGTAATGCTGACCGGCCAGAATCGTCGTAGGCGCCATCATCACGCCCTGCCCGCCGGCTTCCACCGCCACCAAAAGCGCCATCAGGGCGACCAGTGTCTTGCCCGCGCCCACATCCCCTTGCAGCAGGCGGTTCATGCGTTCGGGGGCGGCCATGTCGGCGGCGATATCATCGATCGCGCGCATCTGCGCCCCGGTTGGTCGAAAGGGCAGATGCGCCAGAACCTTTTGCCGCAGCCGACCATCGCCCTGCGTCGGGCGGCCCTTGGTGCGCCGGTGCGACGCGCGGGCGAGCGCCAGGGTCAACTGGTGGGCAAACAGTTCATCAAAGGCCAGGCGTTCGCGCGCCGGCGCGCTGGCGGCCAGATCGCCGGGCCTGCGCGGCGCATGGGCGGCCGCAATCGCGTCATGCCAAGCCGGCCAGCGCTTTTGGTCGAGCAGCGGCAGATCGATCCAGTCGCCCAGGATCGGCGCCTGCCCCAAGGCCGAAACCAGCGCGCGGCGCAGCCCCTTTTGCGTCAGCCCGGCGGCCAGCGGGTAGACGGGTTCAAAGGCGGGGATGTCGGCCGCGGCATCGGGCGGCAAGATGTGATCGGGATGGGGCATCTGCGCCACACCATCGAAAAGTTCCACCTTGCCCGATACGATCCGGCGCGCACCCGTGGGCAGCAATCGCGACAGGTAATCGGATTTGCCATGGAAAAACACCAGCTGAAAGCTGGTCTTGGCATCTTCGACCTCGATCCGATAGGGCCGACCGCGGCTGGCGGGGGGGCGGTGGCGGCCAATGCGGACCTCAAGCGTGGCCATGCCCGGCAAGACCAGATCGCGGATCGAGGCGCAAAGGGTGCGATCAACGCCCCCAACAGGCAATGTCAGCAGCAGATCCTTGGGCGTTTCCACGCCCAGAGCCTTGTAAAACTTGGCCGTCTTGGGCCCCACCCCATCGAGCGTCTCAAGCCCGGCAAACAGCGGCCACAAGACATCGGGCCGCCCCTTGGGCAGGCGGATCTCAGCCATCGGCGGACCCTTCGGCGCCCGCGATCAGCGCCAGCCATGCGTCTTCGTCCAGCGTTTTGATGCCAAGCTCGGCCGCCTTGGCAGCTTTCGATCCGGCACCGGGGCCCGCGATCACAAGATCGGTCTTGGCCGATACGCTACCGGCCACCTTGGCGCCCAGGGCCTCGGCCCGGGCCTTGGCCTCGGCGCGGGTCATCTTTTCGAGACTGCCGGTGAAAACGACCGTCAGCCCCGCCACCGGGCTGCCGGCGCTTGCGCGGGCGGCGGGCGGCTGAATATCCAGATAGGCAATCAACCGCGCGACCGAGGCGCGTTCGGCGTCTTGGCTGAGCGTGTGGGTCAAGGCCATGGCGACCGCATCCCCGATGCCATCAATGCCCGTGATCTCGGCCCAGGCCGGGCTTTGCGGCAACACCGCCTTGCGCGCACGTGCGTCGATGGCCTGGGCCGCCGGTTCGGCGGCCGCGCGGTCGACACAATCGATGAAACTGTCCCAGCGGGTGAAATGGCGCGCCAGATCTTGCGCGGCCACTTCGCCCACGTGGCGGATCCCCAGCGCAAAGATCACCCGGGCCAAGCCGATACGGCGGCGATCCGCGATCGCGTCAAACAGGTTCTGCGCCGATTTCTCGCCCCAGCCCTCGCGGTTCTTGAGCTGTTGCAGCCCGCTGCCGAAGCGTGATTGCAGCGCAAAGATATCGGCGGGTTCGCGCACCCAGCCATCCGCATAAAGCGCCTCGACCTGCTTGGCGCCCAGGCCTTCGATGTCGAAGGCCGCGCGCCCGACGAAATGCTTGAGCTTTTCCACCGCCTGCGCGGGGCAGATCAACCCGCCGCTGCAGCGGCGCACGGCGTCGCCTTCTTCGCGCAGCGCCTCCGACCCACACTCGGGGCACCGGGTTGGGAATTCAAAGGGCACCGCATCCGCCGGCCGCCGCGACAGGTCGACATCGGCGATCTTGGGGATCACATCGCCCGCACGATACACCTGCACCCAATCGCCGATGCGGATGTCGCGCCCACCCCGAATGGGCCCACCGCGCGCATCGCGACCGGCGATGTAATCTTCGTTGTGCAAGGTGGCGTTGGACACCACGACACCGCCCACCGTCACCGGGGCCAGCCGGGCGACCGGCGACAGCGCACCGGTTCGGCCCACCTGGATGTCGATTGCCTCCAGCCGGGTCCAGGCCAGTTCGGCCGGAAACTTGTGCGCGATCGCCCATCGTGGCGTGGTCGAGCGCAGCCCAAGCCGGGCCTGCAGCGCCAGATCGTCAACCTTGTAGACCACGCCATCGATGTCATAGCCCAGCGTTGCCCGGCGATGTTCGATATCGGCATAATGGGCCAGCATCGCATCCGCCGTGGCACAGCGCATCATCCAGGGATTGGTCGGAAACCCCAGCGCCGACAGCCGCGCGATGGCATCGCTTTGCGTGCCCGCCAAGGCGCCCGAGACCTGCCCCCAGCCATAGGCAAAGAATTTCAGCGGCCGGGCACGGGTGATTTCGGCATCCAGCTGGCGCAAGGATCCGGCCGCGGCATTGCGCGGATTGGCAAAGATCTTGCCACCCGTCTCGGCCTGGCGGGCGTTGAGCGCTGCGAAATCGGCGTGGCTCATGTAGACTTCGCCGCGCACCTCCAGAACGGCCGGCGCGCCGGTCAGGCGCTGCGGGATATCGGCGATGGTGCGGGCATTGGCGGTGACGTTCTCACCCGTTTCGCCATCGCCGCGGGTGGCCGCGCTGATCAGTCGCCCGTCTTCGTAGCGCAGCGACAGCGACAGCCCGTCGATCTTGGGCTCGGCGGTAAAGGCCAGGGGCGCCGTCGGCTCCAACCCCAGGTAGCGGCGGATGCCCGCCACGAAATCGGTCACATCGTCGGCGTCAAAGGCATTGGCCAGCGACAGCATGCGTTCGGCATGCACGACCTTGGAAAAGCCTTCGGCGGGTTCGGCGCCGATCTGGGCCGTGGGGCTGTCGGGCTTGGCCAGGTCGGGAAAGCGCGCTTCGATCTGGGCCAATTCGCGCTTGAGCGCGTCATAATCGGCATCCGTCATCTCGGGGGCGTCGTTCTGGAAATAGGCGCGGTTGGCGGCCGCGATGCGCGCGCTCAGGATGGCCACACGTTCGGCCGCCGCCTTCGCATCGCGGTCCGACCCGGGCGCGCCCGATCCATTGGTTGCATCCTCGGACATGGCCGCCCCCTGCTGTCGCGTCACAGCAGGTTTAGGCGCAGCGCCGCGCGATTTCCAGACCGCGCAGGCCGCGGTTTGCGTGGTCGGGGTTCAGGCGCAGGCCGCCGTCGCCATGCTGGCCCGCGCCGGCATCGGATCGCGCAAGACATAGCCGCGCCCCCAGACCGTTTCGATGTAACTGGCCCCGCCCGTGGCCACCGCCAGCTTCTTGCGCAGCTTGCAGATGAACACATCGATGATCTTCAGTTCCGGCTCGTCCATGCCGCCATACAGATGGTTCAGGAACATCTCTTTGGTCAAGGTGGTGCCCTTGCGCAGGCTCAGCAGTTCCAGCATCTGGTATTCCTTGCCCGTCAAGTGCACGGTCTGCCCGTCGACCTCGACCGTCTTGGCGTCCAGATTGACGGCGATCTTGCCGGTGTGGATCACCGACTGGGCGTGGCCCTTGGACCGGCGAATGATCGCATGGATGCGGGCGACCAGTTCTTCGCGGTGAAAGGGCTTGGTCAGGTAATCATCGGCACCGAACCCAAAGCCCCTCAGCTTGCTGTCGGCCTCGTCGAGCCCCGACAAGATCAAGATGGGCGTGTCGACACGCGCGGTGCGCAGTTGACGCAACACATCATGGCCATGGATGTCGGGCAGGTTCAGATCCAGCAAGATGATGTCGTAATCATACAGCTTGGCAAGATCGATCCCTTCTTCGCCCAGATCCGTGGAATAGACGTTCAGGTTGGCATGCCGCAGCATCATCTCGATACTGCGGGAAGTGGTTGGGTCGTCTTCGACGAGAAGAACACGCATCAGGCCGCTCCAAATCTCTCAGTTGCCGATCCAAGTTCGGGGCTAAAGGTTAATTTCTTGTTACTCAAGATAACCGATGTTGTCGAAAGATGTTTTACGATATCTCTGTAGCGCGGTTGCACGCAACGCCGCGACCCCGTGATGCGAAACGGCCTTGCGCCAGCTGTCCAGTTCCTCGTCGGACAAGCCCCAAGTCTCGCAGGCGTGATCGGCGGTGATCAGGCCGGCATCCACGGCCTGAACGACGGCCGCCTTGCGGCTGGCCACCCAGCGATGCGTACCCGCTGCCGGAAGATCGGCGCGCGTCATCATGCGGCCATCGGGCAAACGGATCGAATTTGGCCCGGGAATACGTCGTATATACATCGTCGGCGCGGTCTCCTGTCATCTGTGGCCAAGACAGGTTGCACAGCTTTGCTTAATCGCGGGTAAGCACACTGGTTGAGCTTTCGCCGGATTTTCCTATATTGCGGCCTACTCCCGTTTTTGTTCGCTTTTTTTGACAGGATAGGCCCATGGCGCTCGACCAGCCCGGGATGATGAATTCGCTGGGCCTACCCAAGCCGCCGTCGGAAACCCGTGTGGTGGTGGCCATGTCGGGCGGGGTTGATTCCTCGGTCGTGGCGGCCGTTTTGGCCGAAGAAGGCTATGACGTGGTGGGCGTGACGCTACAGCTTTACGACCATGGTGCCGCCTTGGCCAAGAAAGGGGCCTGTTGTGCGGGCCGCGACATTCACGATGCGCGTCGCGTGGCCGAAACCATGGGCTTTCCGCATTACGTTCTGGATTACGAAAACACCTTTCGCGCCGCCGTGATCGACGAGTTTGCCGACAGCTACCTGGCGGGCGCCACGCCGGTGCCGTGCATTCGCTGCAACGAGCGCGTCAAATTCAAGGACCTGCTCGAAACCGCCCGCGATCTGGATGCCGATTGCATGGCAACCGGCCATTACATCCAACGCAAGATGGGCGCGCATGGCGCCGAACTGCACTGCGCCGCCGATGCCGCGCGCGATCAATCCTATTTCCTGTTTTCGACCACGCAAGCGCAGCTGGATTTCCTGCGCTTTCCCTTGGGCCATCTGACATCCAAGGCCGAAACCCGGGCGTTGGCGGCGAAATACGGGCTTAGCGTGGCCGACAAGCCCGACAGCCAGGATATCTGTTTTGTGCCCAACGGCGATTACGCCGCCGTGATCGAGAAACTGCGCCCCGGTGCGGCCGATCCGGGCCCAATCGTCGATCCGGCCGGCCGCGTCTTGGGTGAGCACCGCGGCGTCATCCATTACACCATCGGCCAGCGGCGGGGCCTGGGCATCGGCGGCTTGGCCGATCCGCTTTATGTCATCAAGCTGGACCCGGCGACGCGGCAAGTGGTGGTGGGGCCAAAAGACATGCTGTCGACCCGCAGCGTGCCCTTGCGCGAAATCAACTGGTTGGGCGACCGGCCACTGACGGCGCAAGACCAGTGGGATATCGAGGTCAAGATCCGATCAACCCGCCCGCCACGTCCCGCCACGCTGACCCCGCTGTCGGAAACCGAGGCCATGGTGACGCTTGTCACCGCCGAAGAAGGCGTAAGCCCCGGGCAAGCTTGCGTTTTCTATGCACCCGACGGTAGCCGCGTGCTGGGCGGTGGCTGGATCCACAAGGGCTGACGGCACATCCTGAACCGCCACGCAGCACCGCCGCTGACAATGCCCGCAACGGGCACAATAGATGTGTGGGATGGGTGGATGGCGCGGTTGACGGGGCTCGAACCCGCGACCCCCGGCGTGACAGGCCGGTACTCTAACCAACTGAGCTACAACCGCGCGTGGGGTGTGCTTTAGGCAATCGACAGCGCCGCGTCAATGGCATGACAGCCGGTTTTCGTGCAAGGCCAACCCCCGGCGCCATCCCGCCACGACCGGGTCTGGTCACACGGGGCCGCCGGGGCCCAGGGGCCCGCAATCCACCATGCGAAACAGGGCGTCGGGAAAGGGGAAAAGTGGCGCGGTTGACGGGGCTCGAACCCGCGACCCCCGGCGTGACAGGCCGGTACTCTAACCAACTGAGCTACAACCGCGCGTGACGGCGTGCCTATTGTGCCCGGCGTGCGCCGTCAAGCGC
>JBEAQJ010000066.1:0-45565 GCA_041163945.1 Pseudomonadota bacterium | reverse complement strand
CCTATGACGCCAGCGCCACCGGGGCGCTTATGCTCAACAATGCAGACTGGTTGGATGGGCTGAACTATCTCGATTTCTTGCGCGATATCGGGCGGCATTTCTCGGTCAACCGCATGTTGTCTTTTGAATCGGTGAAAACCCGGCTGTCCAGCGAACAAAGCCTGTCGTTCCTTGAATTCAACTACATGATCTTGCAGGCCTATGATTTTCTTGAGCTTTACCGCCGCGAAGGCTGCATGTTGCAGATGGGCGGTTCAGACCAATGGGGCAATATCGTCAACGGAATCGATCTGACGCGCCGGGTGCTGGATGCACAGATCTTTGGGCTGACCACGCCGCTTTTGACCACATCGGACGGGCGCAAGATGGGCAAATCCCAAGGCGGCGCGGTCTGGCTCGATGGCGCGATGCTCAGCCCTTATGAATTCTGGCAGTTCTGGCGCAACACCACCGATGCCGACGTCGGCCGGTTCCTGAAGCTCTACACCGAATTGCCGGTGGCCGAATGTGACCGCTTGGGCGGTTTGCAGGGCGCCGAAATCAACGCCGCCAAGATCATCCTGGCCAATGAAGTGACCAGCCTTTTGCACGGGCCCGAAGCGGCCGCCGCGGCCGAGGCGACGGCGCGCGCCGTGTTCGAACAGGGCGGCGCGGGCGAGGATCTGCCGACGTTGACGCTGGCTGCGGCGGATGTGGGCGATGGAATGTCCGTGGCACAACTGATCACGCGTGCGGGGCTTGCGGCATCGGGCAAAGAGGCCAAGCGCCTGATCGCCGAAGGGGGCGCGCGGATGAACGATGCGCCCCTGAGCGATGCGGGCTTGATGATCACCACTGCCGATCTGGCGCAACCGCTGAAACTGTCGGCGGGCAAGAAACGTCACGCGCTGGTGGTGCTGGAAGGCTAACGGAAAATTAAGCATGGGCGCCGAAAGCTGGCGCCCATGCCCCGGTTTGAGCCCATATCCGAACCACATCTGCCACCCCCGAGCGGGGCGTTGCAGCAATCGCCGCTTTATCATGCCGCGCTGCGCCGGATGGGCGTTGATGCGTGCAGGGTTCCGCTGTCAGGGCAGGATGTGTGGATGGTGCGGCGCCGCTTTCCCTTGCTGGGCGCGGTGGGCCTGCTGTCACGGGCCCCGCTGGGCGCGGCGGCGAATCCGGGCCGCCTGCGCCGCGATCTGGGGCTCGACGCCCTGATCGTGAACGCGGCCACACCGGCCGACGGCGCGGCGCTGGATCGGGCGGGGTTCTGGCGGCTGGCCGCACCGCGAGGGGTCGTGATGCTGCCCCTGACCGGCGGCCAGACGGGCTGGTTGGGCCGGATGGATGGCAAATGGCGCAACCGCCTGCGCCACGCCCAGCGCCAGCCCCTGACGATCACGGTCGAAGACTTTGCGCCCGATGCGGCGCATTGGCTTTTGCGCGCGGACAGCGACCAGCAGCGTGCGCGGGGCTATCGCAACCTGTCGCCCATCCTGATTGCGGCAATGGCCGCAACGCCGGGGGCGATGACGCTGGTGGCTGCACGCACCGACGATGCGCCCATCGCGGCGATGCTTTTTGCCCGGCACGGGCAGACGGCCAGCTATCTGGTGGGCTGGTCGAACGCACAAGGGCGCGCCATGTCGGCGCACAATGTGATCTTGTGGCAGGCCATGGGCCATCTGGCGGGGCGGGGCGTGGCCGTCATCGATCTGGGGGTCGATACGCCGGGCCGGGGCGCGGGGCTTGTGCGGTTCAAAACCGGGGCCGGCGGACAGTGGCACGCTTTGGGCGGCACCTGGCTGGATGCGCGCCTGTCGGCACCGCTGCATGCACGAAAGCGCCGCTTGCGCGCTACCCCGCCACCGCCCGCAACAGCCGCGCACGCGCCGGGGGCACGGCCCGGATTTCCAACCCGGTAAAGACATGCAGCGTGCCAAGATCGCGGTCGATCACCGCGTGATCGCTGACCCAACCGCCCATCATCAGGTAGCTGCGCAGCAACGGCGGCATCTTGGCCTGCGCGCGCTTCAGATCGGGCTTGCGCCGCAGCCGGGCGGCGAAACGGAACACCGCCGGCGCCTTGACCCGCGGCAACCAGCGCTTGGGTGCAATGTGTCGGTCGCGCAGCAGCGCGAAGGCATCGGAATAATCGCGCGCCTCGGTGCCGGAAAAGGACGCGCAGCCAAACAGCATCTCGACGCCTGCATGATCGACATAGGCCGTCATCGCCCCCCAAGCCAGCCGCAAGATATCGGGGTCCTGCCAATCGGGGTGGATGCAGAAGCGGCCCATTTCAACCATCGGCCCGTCGAAATCGGACAGGGCCGACAATTCGTAGAACTGGGCCGAATAGCTGCGCCCGATCTCGGCGCCCGAGCGAAAGTGCAGCAACCGGAAACAGCACACCAACGCACCGGACCGGATGTCTTCGACCAGCACATGGGCGCAGGTCGCGTCGAAATCATCGCCATCAAGCCGGTCGGCATCGGGGCCGCGAAACGCCAGCGTGCGCAGGCGACGGGCGGCATCCAGGTCGGCGCCATCTTGCGCCAGCCGCGCCCGGTATCGCCCCTTGGCAAGGTTCACCATCGCCGTCCGCTCCTGGGGTGCCGGCGGCGCCGACACATGAGATGCAGCCTATGATGCGCGCATGACAGCGCTGCGACAAGACAGACCGGCCTAGTTGGTCAGTGCCTCACCCACGTTGATGCGCCCGAAATTCGAGAAAAGCTGCCCGAAGAAGGTGACTTCGCGCACCGAACTGGTGGTCACGCGGCGCGACAGCTGCACCACCCGGCCATCGTCGAGCCCGAATTCCTCGATGTTGGACACGCGGCCCGCGGCGTCAAACGACACCGCGATGATCTGGCGTTCGGTGATCTGCGGCGCGCGGTAGCCGTGGTTGCGGATGCGGTAGGCGGTGTAAAGCCAGGCTTCGTCGCGCATCACGCCGGCTGCACCCGGCGTGCCGATGGCTGCGGCCACCTCGTCGCGGCTGGACCCGATCTGGATGGCGGCCAGATCTTCGGCGGGGGGAACATAGCCGTGATTGTCAAAGGTCGCCGCGCATCCGGCAAGCCCCAGCGCCAGCGCCGTGCCGATCAGCGCCATCCGTACCGCTTGCGCGCGCTTTTGCAGCCTGTGCATGCCTGCCCTCTTGCCTTGTGGCCTTGCCGATCCGGACCTTGCCCTTGCGGTGGCCCCGAAAGCTTTCTATCGGCTTAACTTACCCGCGCCCTCAGGGCAAGAACGCGCCGGGACCACAAGGAGGCACCCCGCATGGCCGCAACACCGACGGAACTTGTGCTGGCCCGCCTGTCGCGGTCGGGCGAAACCCGCTTTGCCATCGAACCCGAGGCCCCCGAACGGGCCGCGATGGCCACGGCGCTTGGCCTTGGTGCGCTGCGCAAGCTGCGCTTTGCCGGGCAGCTGATCGCCGAAGGGCGCCGCGACTGGCGGCTCGAAGGCCAGTTGGGGGCCACGGTGGTGCAGCCCTGCGTGGTCACGGCCGAGCCGGTCACCACCCGCATCGATGAACCCGTGCTGCGCCGCTATCTGGCCGATTTGCCCGAACCCGAAGGCGACGAGATCGAAATGCCCGAAGACGACAGCGCCGAACCGCTGCCGGTATCGCTGGACCTGATGGCGGTCATGACCGAAGCCTTGGCGCTTGCGTTGCCGCTGTACCCGCGCGCACCCGGCGCCGAGCTGGGCGAGGCGCGATTTGCCGCGCCGGGCACGCCACCGCTGGACGATGCCGATGCCCGCCCGCTTGCCGGCCTTGCGGTCTTGCGCGACCGACTGACGGCGGCCTCCGACGACCCGGACAAGGACGCCTGACCGGCCCGGGGCGAAAAGGTCTTGCGCCGCCCCGGAATCAGGGTATGTTCCCGGCCTCGTTCGACCCCGGTTCCGGGCGCGGAAACCCCGCCCCTTTTACCCATCCGGTGCTTGACCATCCGGTCGCGCAGGGGATGCCGAAAGGCGGGCGCGGAAGTGAGATTTTGACAGGACCCGGGCGGAGCGCAACGTGATCGCCCCAAAGATATCGAGGTTGTGACATGGCTGTCCCCCAGAACCGAGTAACGCGCTCTCGCCGTGGCATGCGCCGCGCCCATGATGCGCTGGTGGCTGCGAATCCGAATGAATGCCCGTCGTGCGGGGAATTGAAGCGGCCGCACCATGTGTGCCCGTCCTGCGGCACCTACAACGACCGTCAGGTCGTGGCGCAGGCCAGCGAAATCGACCTCGACGAAGACGCGGCCTGAGCCCGCGACCCGCCCGAGGCGGCAAGGCGACCGGGGCATGAGCGACGGCACCGCATTGACGGCACGGGATGTTCCCGGAACCGTTCTTTCCATCGACGCGATGGGCAGCGATCTTGGCCCGTCGGCGGTGATCACCGGCATGGCGCAGGCCGCGGCGAAAAACGCGGGCCTGCGCTTCATTCTTCATGGCGATCGGCCCGAGTTGGAACGGCTGGTCGAACGCCGGCGCGATCTGGCCGACCGCTGCGAGATCCGCCATGCCGACGGCGTGGTGACGATGGATGACAAACCTTCGCATGTGGTGCGCCATGGCAAAGACACATCCATGTGGTCTTGCATCGAAGCGGTGCGCTCGGGCGAAGCGGGGGCCGCGGTCAGCTGCGGCAACACCGGCGCGCTGATGGCGCTGTCGATGATGCGGCTGCGCAAGATCGAAGGCGTGAACCGCCCCGCCATTGCGTGCCTGTGGCCTTCGCGCAACCCCAAGGGTTTCAACGTGATGCTGGATGTGGGCGCCGATATTCGGGCCGATGCCGGCGATCTGCTGCAATACGCGCTGATGGGGGCCAGCTATGCGCGCAACGGCCTGGATCTGGCGCGGCCACGGGTCGGGCTGCTGAATGTCGGCACCGAAGACCACAAGGGACGGGCCGAGCTGAAATTCGCCGCCGAGCTGGTCGAACGGGTCAGCCATGCGGCCGATTTCGAATTCGTGGGCTTTGTCGAAGGTGGCGATCTGCCATCCGACAAGGTGGATGTGATCGTGACCGATGGCTTTACCGGCAATGTCGCCTTGAAAACCGGCGAAGGCACCGCGCGGCTGATCCGCGATCTGATGGGCGAGGCGTTTCGCCATTCTGTCCTCAGCCGCATGGCCGCGCTTGTGGCCTATCCGTCGCTGCGGCGGCTGGGCAAGCGCATCGATCCGCGCCGGGTCAACGGCGGGGTGTTTCTGGGCTTGAACGGCACGGTCGTCAAATCGCACGGCTCGGCGGATGCCACGGGGGTCGCGGCAGCCATCAAGCTGGCGGCCCGGCTGGCCGCGACAGGCTTTCACGAACGGCTGGCCGCACGCATCGCAGCCGCCGAACAAGCCGCCGCCGCGGCCATGCAGGCAGAGGCAGGACGCTCATGATCCGCGCAGTTCCCATCGGCATCGGTCATTACCTGCCCGCCCGCGTGGTCGAGAACGCAGAGTTCGAACAGACGCTCGACACCACCGACGAATGGATTCGCGAACGGTCGGGCATCGAACGGCGCCACTTTGCCGCTGCGGGGGAAACGACCAGCCAGATGGCCATCGCGGCGGCCCGCGCGGCGCTCGACATGGCCGGATTGGCGGCCGCTGACCTGGACGCGGTCGTCGTGGCAACCTCGACCCCGGACCTGACCTTTCCGTCCTGCGCGACGATGGTGCAGGCGGGCCTTGGCATGGAGCGGGGATTCGCCTTTGACGTTCAGGCGGTCTGCGCCGGTTTCGTCTATGCGCTGAGCAATGCCAATGCGCTGATCCTGTCGGGTCAGGCGCGGCGTGTGCTGGTGATCGGGGCGGAAACCTTCAGCCGGATCATGGATTGGACCGACCGGGGCACCTGTGTGCTGTTCGGCGACGGCGCGGGCGCGCTGATCCTTGAGGCGCAGGACGGCACCGGCGCCCATTCCGACCGCGGCATTCTGGCCACCGATCTTCATTCCGACGGGCGCTACCGCGATCTGCTGTATGTGGACGGCGGCGTGTCAAGCTCGCAGACCACCGGCGTCTTGCGCATGGAAGGCCGCGAAGTTTTCCGCCATGCCGTTGAAAAGCTGGCCGAAACAGCCCATGCGGCGTTGGATCGCGCGGGGCTTGGGGCCGATGACGTCGACTGGATCGTGCCGCATCAGGCCAACATGCGCATCATCACGCGCACGGCGCAAAAGATGGGCGTGGGCATGGACCGGGTGATCACCACCGTGCAAGACCATGGCAACACTTCGGCCGCATCCATCCCCCTGGCCTTGTCGGTCGGGGTGGCGCGCGGCCAGATCAAGCCGGGCGATCTGCTGGTCTGCGAGGCCATCGGCGGGGGCCTGGCCTGGGGCGCGGTGGTCATCCGCTGGTGAGCGCGCGCGGCAGATATCGCGCCCGCCGCAAGCCGCTCGATTGACTTGACAAAATCCTTGTCGCATCTTGGGGCGATCCTGGGGAGGCCAAAAACATGAGTGATAAGACATTGACACGGATGGACCTGTCCGAAGCGGTGTTCCGCGCCGTGGGCTTGTCGCGCAACGAAAGCGCGCAGCTGGTGGAACGGGTTCTGGATCTGATGTCCGACGCGCTGGTCAATGGCGAACAGGTCAAGATATCATCCTTCGGAACCTTTTCGGTGCGCGCCAAAACTGCCCGTGTCGGCCGCAACCCAAAGACCGGCGAAGAAGTGCCGATCAGCCCGCGTCGCGTGCTGACCTTCCGGCCCTCGCATCTGATGAAGGATCGCGTGGCGGCGGGCAACCGCGGCTGACGCGGGCCGCCCGCCCCCGATGACCGGATGGGCATCGGCCAAGGCACGGCATCGGCACTGATCGGCAAGGTGAACCGCGCATGACCAAATCCTCGCAAGCCTTCCGCACGATCCGCGAAGTGGCGGAATGGCTGGGCGTGGCCACGCATGTGCTGCGGTTTTGGGAATCGAAATTCGCCCAGATCAAGCCGGTGAAACGCGCAGGCGGGCGGCGCTACTATCGGCCCGCGGACATGGAGCTGATCGGCGGCATCAAGGTCTTGCTGCATGATCGCGGCATGACGATCCGCGGCGTGCAGCGCTTGATCCGGGAAAACGGCGTGGGCGCGGTGGCCGCCCTGTCACCCGAGCTGGATCTGCACAGCCCAAGCCATGACGACGCGGATTGGGCCGACGACACCGCCGATGCCCCCATCTTGCGCGCCGAAGCGCCGGCGCCCGCATCCGCCGCGCGCGATGCAGAACCGGCCATGCCGGCGGCAGCCGACCCCGCGCCAGCGCCACAGCCGGCGCTGCCGCTGCCGCCGCCGATTGCGCCACCAGAGGCCGGCGGCTTTGCCCCGGCGCCCACGGCCGCGCGCATCAGCCAGAATCTGGCACGCTTGGCGGGCCTTGTGGCCGACCCCGCGCGCCTGCCGCCCCGGGCGCGCGAAACCCTGCGCCCTGCGTTGGTGGCGCTGCGCGACAGGATGCGGGCCTGACCCCTTGCACGCCCCGGGGAAATCGGTAGAAGGGCCGGACGTCGGGCTATAGCGCAGCCTGGTAGCGCGTCCGTCTGGGGGACGGAAGGTCGCAGGTTCAAGTCCTGCTAGCCCGACCATCAGCTTTCCGGTTTTCGGAAAGATCTGCGAAAACCGCCCTTGCGCCGACCGCGCGGGCGGTTTTTTCTTGGGCGACACGAAGGATGGGTGCGATGACGGAAACAGGCCAAGGCGTTTTGCCCGACCATCAGATCGACGCGATGATCGCCGCGCGCGCCATCACCTGTGACAATCCCGACCGCGACCAGATCCAGCCGGCCAGCCTTGATCTGCGGTTGGGCACCGTCGCCTACCGGGTGCGCGCGTCGTTTCTGGCCGGTGCAGGCCAAAGCGTGGCCGCGCGCATCGCGGAATTCGAAATGCACCGGATGGATCTGACCCAAGGTGCGGTCTTGGAAAAGGGCTGCGTCTATGTCGTGCCCTTGCAAGAAAGCCTGGCCCTGCCCCAAGACGTCACCGCGGTGTGCAACGCCAAAAGTTCGACCGGTCGCGTCGATTGCCTGACCCGTGTGATTGCCGATGGCGGCACCGAATTCGATCGCATCCCCGCCGGCTACACCGGCCCCTTGTATGCCGAAATTTGCCCACGCTCCTTTTCGGTCAAGGTGGCGCCGGGGCTGCGGCTGAACCAGATCCGGTTTCGCCGCGGCCAGGCCGTGCTGTCTGATGACGAACTGGCCGCGCGCCACGCCCAAAGCCCGCTGGTCGATGGCCGGGCCGTGATCGACGATGGGTTGGGCTTTTCGGTCGATTTGACCCCCAGCCCGAAAGGCATCGTGGGCTACCGGGCCAAGCCGCATGCCGGTGTCATTGATCTGACCCGCGTGGCGGCCCATGACGTCGCTGATTTCTGGGAAGAAGTCCGCAGCGACGAGGGCCGCATCATCTTGGACCCGGGCGCCTTTTATATCCTTGTCAGCCGTGAAGCGGTCACCATCCCGCCCGACTGCGCCGCCGAAATGTCGCCCTATCTGGCGATGGTGGGCGAATTCCGCGTGCATTACGCGGGTTTTTTCGATCCCGGCTTTGGCCATGGGATCCCCGCCCGCGGCGTGCTGGAGGTGCGCTGTCACGAAGCGCCCTTTGTGCTTGAACACGGGCAAGTGGTGGGGCGGCTGGTCTATGAACGTATGGCCGCGCCACCGCGCACGCTCTATGGCACCACGATCGCGTCGAACTACCAAGGCCAAGGGCTGAAGCTGTCCAAGCACTTCCGCGCCTGACGACAGGGCGCCCTGCCCCCTACCCGCCGTGGGCCGCGATCAGCGCGGCGCGCGCATCCGGCGGCAGGCTGTCGAGCGGCGCCAGATAGGTGTGGATCGAAAACACCACCGCGTCGCTGCCCGGCACGGCCACGAAGCACTGCTTTTCCGATCGCACGAAACGGCCCTGTTGGGGCGACTCGCGCCGGGGGTCGGCCTCGGGGCGGGGATGGTGCAGCGCGTCGCTGCCATAGACGAGGGCATTTTGCCGCCACAACGGGCGGCCGGGCCGGATCGCATCGAAAAGCCGCTGAACGCGGGCGGCCATCGTGCTGTCATAGGCGGCCACGGGCCCATGAATCGCCGAAAGCGGGCGGCCGATCTTTTCGGCCAGGCGCCAGCTTGCCGGAAAACACAAGACCGCGCCGGTCAGCACATGTTCGCCGCCGTGGCCGCGCTGATGCAGGCACAGATCCTCTTGCACAAGGCGGGCGGCGGTTACAAGCGGCGGGTCTGCGTCCAGGTCCACGCGCACCCCGTCGGGGCGGATCACCGCCCCGGCCACATGCCGGTAGGCCGGTCCCAGATGGTCCAGAATCAGCGCCAGAAGCGCCGCCGCCGCGGGTTCGGCGGTTGGGGTCATTGCGTAGACATCGGGCCGGGCGCGGGCCAAAAGACCATCGCGCAGCGCCATCTGGCCGGCAAAAACCTCATCCACCTCGAGCCATTCGGCCATCTCAAGCGGCAAGACACCCGGCAACCGCGCCAAGGCCGGCACCATCCAGGGCAGGCGCGGCAGATGATCGTGCAAGATCGCCGTCATGACCACCCCTAGAGCGGCAACAGCGGGCTTGCCTTGATCTCTTCCATCGAAAGCAGCGCCGTGACGTTGTAGATCCGCACCTCGGAAATCAGCGCCTGATAAAACGCATCATAGGCACGCGCATTGGGCACACGCACCTTGAGGATATAATCGATTTCACCCGCCAGCCTGTGGGCCTCCAACACCTCGGGCCGTGCCTTGAGCGCGGCCAGAAAGCGGCGTTGCCAATCGGCCTCGTGTTCCGAGGTGCGGATCAGCACGAAAAAACACGCCTCAAACCCCAGCTTTTCAGCATCCAGCAGCACCGTCTGCCGGCCGATCACGCCCGCCTCTTTCAATTTGCGGATGCGGCTCCAGACCGGGGTTTTGGATGAGCCCACAATGCGCGCGATGTCATCAAGCGACCGAGAGGCGTCTTCTTGCAGCGCGGCCAGGATCTTGCGATCCAGCGCGTCGATCTGAACCGTCATGGTGGCCCTTTCGAACAGGCGAACAAAATTGCCGCTTTGAGCGCAGTTATGGAATATACATCCCGTTTTGCAAGCGCCGCATCACAGATCATGGAACAATATTCCGGCCAGGCCCCGATGGGGTGACAGCACCATCCGGCGCAACCAGACCCGTACCCTCCATGGGCAACCCGCAGCCAGGCGCGGCCCGCGCCACGGGCCCGCAGACGGCCCGGCGCACAAATGCTTTCCCTGACCCAGATCAAGGCTTAAAGATGGGCGCGCGGCTAGACCGGCACCGCAATTGGGACAGGACCGAGCCAAGACCGATGAAAGACACCGACGCCCCATCGACCCCACGCGCCACCCCCACCCTGCCCGATGCGCAGGTCGTGACCGAGGTCGAACATTACACCGACCGGCTGTTCCGCTTTCGCTGCACGCGCCCGCCCAGCTTGCGGTTCCGTTCGGGCGAATTCGTGATGATCGGGCTGATGGGCGATCCCGACCCCGAAACGGGCAAGCAAAAGCCGCTGATGCGCGCCTATTCCATCGCATCGCCGGCTTGGGACGACGGGTTGGAATTCTATTCGATCAAGGTGCCCAACGGGCCGCTGACCTCGAAGCTGCAGCACATCCAGCCGGGCGATGAAATCATCTTGCGCCCCAAGCCCGTGGGCACGCTGGTGCATGACGCGCTGCTGCCCGGCAAACGGCTTTGGCTTTTTGCCACCGGCACCGGCATCGCCCCCTTTGCCAGCCTGCTGCGCGAACCCCAGACCTACGAGGATTACGACGAGGTGATCTTGACCCACACCTGCCGCGAAGTGGGCGAACTGACCTATGGCGCACGGCTGATCGCCGCGATCCGGTCCGACGAATTGCTGGAGGAATTGATCGGGCCGGGCTTTGCCGACAAGCTGCGGTACTACCCGACCACCACCCGCGAACCCAGCCCCAAGATGGGCCGGATCACCGATCTGATGCGGTCGGGCGCGGTGTTTGACGATCTGGGCGTCAGCCCGCTGGGCCCAGACACCGATCGCGCGATGGTGTGCGGGAACCTGGCCTTCAACCTTGATATCAAGGCCCTGCTCGAAGGTTACGGGTTGCGCGAAGGCGCCAATTCGAACCCGGCCGAATATGTCGTCGAAAAGGCGTTTCTGGACTGACGGGGCCCACCCCGCGCCAGCGCCCGCAGGGGCCCGAGGCGCGCGCTTGGGACATTCACGCGCATTCGGATGTGCTTTCGCCGGACCACGCGCCAAATCGCCTTGAAAGACGGGCGCGGCGCAGATAGGTTGTTGCCTCAAATCTCGGCAACTTCAGGAGGCCCCCCATAGCCCGCAGACCCCACAACGCGCCGCCCTCCCGTGAGACGGGCCCGCGCGTCAATGACCGTATCCGCTGCCCCGAAATCCGCCTGATTGGCGCCGAGGGCGAAAATCTCGGGGTGGTCAGCCCGATCCGGGCGATGGAATTGGCCGAACAAGCCGGTCTCGATCTGGTGGAAATTTCGCCCACGGCCGAACCGCCCGTGTGCAAGATCATGGATTTCGGCAAGTTCAAATACGAAACCCAGAAACGCGAAGCCGAAGCCCGCAAGAAGCAAAAGATCATCGAGATCAAGGAAGTCAAGTTCCGCCCGAACACCGACACCCATGATTACGAGGTCAAGATGCGCAGCGTCACCAAGTTTCTTGAAAACGGTGACAAGGTGAAGGTCACGCTGCGGTTTCGCGGACGCGAGATGGCGCACCAGAACCTGGGGCGGGAATTGTTGGAACGGGTCGCCGCGGATGTCGACGGGGTGGGCAAGGTGGAAAGCATCCCCAAGCTCGAAGGCCGCCAGATGGTCATGATGATCGGGCCGTCCAAGTAGCGCCGAGCGCTGGCACCCACGTCAGGTCGCGACACGAACGACACAGGAAAAAGGCGCGCCCATGGGACGCGCCTTTTGCCTATCCGGCCAGCCCTTGGGCTGCGTCAGCCCGCGGCGGCAACCGCCCGGCCGGTCATCACCTTGACCAGATGCGCGCGATAGGCCGCCGTTCCATGCAGATCGGCGATCATGTCGCCCGCAGGCGGCGACAGCGCGTCGATGGCGCCCTTGTCAAAGCTGGCCGACAACGCGGCCTCGGCTTCGGCCCACCGGAACACCCCGTCGCTCGAGGCCCCCGTGACGGCCACCCGCACGCCATCGGCATACTTCGCCACGAACACACCCACCAAGGCAAAGCGCGAGGCCGGCTGAACGAATTTCTGGTAATTGGCCTTTTGCGGCACCGGAAATCGGACCTCGGTGATGATTTCGCCATCCTGCAGCGCGGTGGTGAACATGCCCTGGAAATACGCATCTGCCGCGATGTCGCGGGCGTTGGTCTTGATCGTGGCCCCGGACCCCAGCGCCGCCGCCGGGTAGCAGGCCGACGGGTCATTGTTGGCCAGGCTGCCGCCGATGGTGCCGCGGTTGCGCACCGCGGGATCGCCGATCTGCGCCGCCAGTGCCGCCAGCGCCGGATAATGGGCGCGTGCCTCTTGCGCGACGACGGCATGGGTGGTGGCACCACCGATGCAGACCTCGCCCTTGTCGTTGACGCAGACGCCGATCATCTCGGGGATGGCATTCAGACTGACCAGCACTGCCGGCGCGGCCAAACGCTGTTTCATGGTGGGCAAAAGCGTCTGCCCACCACCCAGGGCCTGTGCCTCATCGGCCGCCAGCGCAGCCACCGCTTCGTCGATCGTCCGGGCCTTGGCGAATTCGAAATTGTACATTTGTCTTTCTCCCGAAAGGGTTTCCCCTTCATCTTTCCAGAAATACGCCGGGGTGTCCGGGGGGCTGGCCCCCCGGCCGCCGCCGATCGCTCAGCCTTGCATCGCGGCCCAGACGCGCGCGGGCGTCAGCGGCATGTCGATATGGGCCACATGGGTCATGCCACCGCGATGCAGCGCATCGATGACCGCATTGACCACCGCGGGCGGGCTGCCGATGGCCCCCGCTTCCCCGCAGCCCTTCACCCCAAGCGGATTGTGGGTGCACGGCGTGACGCAGGAATGATCCACCTGGTAGAACGGCAGATCATCGGCGCGCGGCATGGCGTAATCCATGTAGCTGGCCGACAGAAGCTGACCATTTTCGTCATAGCTGACATTTTCCAGCAGCGCCTGCCCGATGCCTTGCGCCAACCCGCCATGCACCTGCCCCGACACGATCATCGGATTGATGACATTGCCGAAATCATCGGCCGCGGCAAAGGAACAGATGGTCACCTTGCCGGTGTCGGGGTCCAGTTCGACCTCGCAGGCATAGGCGCCGGCCGGATAGGTGAAGTTGTTGGGGTCGTAAAAGGCAGTTTCTTCCAGCCCCGGCTCCAGCTCCTTGAGCGGGTAGTTGTGCGGCACGTAGGCGGCCAGCGTCACATCCCCCCAAGCCACAGACTTGTCGGTGCCCGCGACGGTGAATTGCCCGTCCTTCAGTTCGATATCGCCTTCGGCGGCTTCCATCAGATGGGCCGCGATCTTCTTGGCCTTCTTGATGATCTTTTCGGTGGCGCGCACCATCGCGCTGCCACCCACCGCGATCGAACGCGACCCATAGGTGCCCATGCCCATCGGCGTGTTGGCGGTATCGCCATGCACGATTTCCACCTGCGCCTCGGGCACGCCGATCATGTCGGCCACCACTTGGGCAAAGCTCGTCTCATGGCCCTGCCCGTGGCTGTGGCTGCCGGTCATCACCACGATGCCGCCGGTGGCATTGACCCGCACGGTGGCGCTTTCATAAAGCCCCGCGCGCGCGCCCAACTGACCCACAAGCGCCGACGGGGCAATGCCGCAGGCCTCGATGTAGCAGTTGATCCCAAGCCCCCGCAACTTGCCCGCCGCCTTGGACTTGGCCGCCCGCGCCTCGAACCCGTCGCGGTCGATCATGGCCAAAAGCTTGTCCATGGTGGCGTGGTAATCGCCGGTGTCATATTCCACGGCCACCGGGGTGGCATAGGGGAACTGGGTGATGAAATTCTGCCGCCGCAGGTCGACCGGGTCGACGCCGCGCTCACGCGCCGCCTTGTCGATCAGCCGTTCCAGCTGAAACGTCGCCTCGGGGCGGCCGGCACCGCGATAGGCATCCACCGGCACGGTGTTGGTGAACACCGCCTTCACGTTCACATAGATCAGCGGCGTCTTGTAGTTGCCGGCCATCAGCGTGCCGTGCAGCCATGTGGGCACCGATGGGGCAAAGGTCGACAGATAGGCGCCCATGTTGGCGTAGGTCTCGGTGCGGATGGCGGTGAAATTGTTGTCCGCATCCAGCGCCAGTTCGATCCGGGTGACGTGATCGCGGCCATGCGCATCGGTGATGAAGGCCTCGGACCGGCTCGAGGTCCATTTCACCGGCTGCCGCAGCTGTCTGGCGGCAAAGGTGCAAAACGCCTCTTCCGCGTAGTGGAAGATCTTCGATCCGAAGCCGCCGCCGACATCGGGGGCAACGACGCGCAGCTTGTGTTCCGGGATGCCCAGCACAAAGGCGCCCATCAAAAGCCGGATCACATGCGGGTTCTGGCTGGTGGTGTAGAGCGTCGAATCATCGGTGGCGAAGTTGTAATCGCCCACCGCCACCCGCGGCTCCATCGGGTTGGGCGCCAGCCGGTTGTTGACCAGCTCCAGCGTGGTGACATGGGCGGCCTTGGCAAAGGCGTCATCCACCGCGGCCTTGTTGTCTTCGACAAAGCCCCAGTCGTAACACAGATTGCTGGTCAGATCGTCATGCACCTTGGGCGCATCGGGCAGCAGCGCCTTTTTCATGTCGATGACGGCCGGCAATTCCTCGATATCCAGCACGATGGCTTCGGCCGCGCTGCGCGCCTGGGCCAGGGTGTCGGCCACGACCGCGGCAATCGCATCGCCCACGTAGCGCACCTTGCCTTGCGCCAGAACCGGGTGGGGGGGCTCCTGCATGGGCTTGCCATGGCGGTCGGTCACCTGCCAGCCGCAGGGCAAACCGCCCACGCCCTCGAAATCCTTGCCCGTAAAGATGCGGATCACGCCCGGCATCTGGGCCGCGGCGGCGGTATCGACCTTGTTCAGCCGTCCATGCGCCACATCCGAGCGCAGGAAATACACATAGGCCTGTCCGGGCAGGTTGATGTCGTCGGTATAGCGTCCGCGCCCGGTCAGAAACCGGACGTCTTCGCGCCGCTTCGAACTGGCGCCAATCCCATGATCCTTCGGCATGGTCGTCCTCCCTTGTTTGTCGCCCCGGCCCGCCACCATCGGGGGCACTTGGGACAGGGCCGATCGAGCCCTTCACTTTTCTTCAATCCCGCAAAACCGGCCCGCCTCCCCGCGGACCGGCCTGGTCATTCCGCCGCGATTTGCGACACATCCTGACCGCTGGCGGCCATGATCGCCTTGACGATGTTGTGATAGCCCGTGCAGCGGCAGATGTTGCCCTCAAGATAGCTGCGCACCTCGTGCTCGGTGGGCTTGGGGTTTTCCTTCAACAGCGCGGCCGCGCTCATCACCATGCCCGGCGTGCAAAAGCCGCACTGCAGCCCATGGTGGTCCTGAAAGGCCTGTTGAATGGTCGACAGCGACCCGTCGGCGTTGGCCATGCCTTCGATGGTGCGCACATCCGCACCTTCCAGATCGACGGCCAGGGCGGTGCAGCTCTTGATCGCCTTGCCGTTCACATGCACCACGCAAGCACCGCACTGGCTGGTGTCACAGCCCACATGGGTGCCTGTCAGCCGAAGCCCTTCGCGCAAAAACTCGGCCAGCAGGGTGCGGCCTTCCACTGTGCCGGAAACGGATCTTCCGTTCACCGTCATCGTCACCTGGGTCATACGATCCTCCCTTGGTTATGTGCCCATCCAATCACCAAAACCGCAAAACGCAAACGGGAAATTTCGTCCCCCCCGGTGTGCCCCGGTCACGCGGCCCGTCATCGCCGGGTGTGCCGGCCAACAGCGCGCGATCGCGGCAACAGATGGGGGCGGGCGCAATCGGTCGCGCCGGGCCGGGCGGCGCTCAACCGCGCGGGCGGCGGGCACGCGGCTGGGGCCGGGTGGGAATTTCCTTCAGCAAGCCACCCACCCCCATCGCGGCGATGTCGGCACCCGTCACGGCAACACCGCAGGCCACGCGTTCCAATACGAAATCCGCGCCGTTCAAGGCCGGGCTGCGCGCACAGCCCGGCAGCCCGATCACCGGGCGCCCGCCCTGCTGGCCCAAGACCAGCAAATTGCCGGGATCGACGGGCATGCCAAAGCGGATCACCTGCCCCCCCGCGGCACGCAAGGCCGCCGGCATCACATCGGCGCCATCCGAGGTGGCCGACCCTGTCAGAACCAGGACCATCCCTGCGCGGGCCGCCGCGATGGCGGCGGCCACATCGGCCGTGCGGTGGGCCACGATCTGCGTCTGCCCTTCGGGCAGGCCAAGCCGCGCCACCCGGTCCCAGACCGCGCGCACGCCCTTGTCATCGCGCGACGCGGCGCCCGGGGCGGTTTCGGTCACGATCAAATCGACCCGGTCCACCACCGGGGCCAGCCGCCGCATCGCACCCGCCCCCGCCGCACAGGCCAGCGCCAGCGCCGATGCCGGCACGCCGTAAGAAATGATCTTGACCGTGCCCACCATCATGCCGGCCGCAACCCGTTGCCAAGGCGGCAGGCTGGCCAGGGTGATCATCGGATCGGCCGCGTTCAGCCGGTCGATGGCGGCGCGGTCCAATTCCAAGACCCCCGGCCCCGTGGCGCGGATGTTGACCCGCCCGGTAAAAGGCGCCTCAAGGCTCAGGCCCGCCGCCTCGGGGTCGGGCACCACCGCCTGCGCCAGCCGCCATGCCGCCGCATCCTCGGCCACATCGCCGGGTTCCAGCCGCGCCACGATCACCTCGGCCCGGCCGGCCGCGGCCAGCCGCGCAAGATCGTCCGCCGTCAGCATGCGGCCCTTTTTCAACACCCCGTCGGCCACGGGCACGGCATGGGCCAGCACCGCCCCCAATGCCTGGTCCAAGGGAACGGGGCCGAATTTCATCCCTTGCGCAGCCTTTGGGTGATTTCGGCCAGGATCGATACCGCGATCTCGGCCGGCCCACGGGCGCCGATGTCCAGGCCCACGGGGGCATGGATGCGCGCGATCTGATCGGGGGAAAATCCTGCCTCTTGCAGCCGGGCCACCCGTTTTGCATGCGTGCGCCCCGACCCCAGACAGCCAAGGTAATAGACATCCGACGCCAGCGCCGCACGGATGGCGGGATCATCGAGCTTGGGGTCATGGGTCAGCGTGACCACCGCGGTGCGCGCATCCAAGCCCAACGCGCCCAGCGCGGCGTCGGGCCAGTCATCGTGAAGATCCACATCCGGAAAACGCGCCGCCGCGCCAAAGGCCGGGCGCGGATCGATCACGCTGACCGCATGGCCCGCGATGCGCGCCATCGGCACCAGGGCCTGCGCGATATGCACCGCGCCAACGACCAAAAGACGCAAGGCCGGGTTGTGAACATGGATGAAACTTGCGCCATCCTCACTCACGCCCGAACGATCCAGGCGGAAGCGTTCGGGATGGGCCGCAACCCCGACCAGCCGGCGCGCGGGCCCGCCCAGTTCGACCTCATAGGCCACGGGGCGGCGCGCGGCACGGGCGGCGACCAGATCTTGCAAAACGGCCACCGGCAGGGCGCCGCCCACGGGTTCCAGCAGCACCCGGATGCGCCCGCCACAGGCCAGCCCCACGGCAAAGGCCTGATCGTCCGATACGCCGAATTCCAGGATCTTGGCCGCACCGCCGCCCACGGCCTCCATCGCTTCGAGCACCACGGCGCCTTCGACGCAGCCGCCCGAAACCGACCCCTCCATCTCACCTGCACCTGATACAACCATTTGCGCGCCGACCGCGCGCGGCGCCGATCCCCATGTCTCGATCACCGTGGCCAGCACCGCGCCGCGCCCCGCCTGATGCCACGCGAGCGCAAGTTCGGGCATGTTTTCCAACGACAGATCTGCCATGTCGGTGCCTCCTGTGCCGGGCACGACCCACGGGCAGCGCGGGCCGAAGCGGGCCACCCGACGATGGCCGAGGCGCAGGGCCTTGTCAAAGCCCAGCACGCGGTCGCAGCGCCACGGCAGACCCGTGGTCAGCGCAGCATTGCCATCAGCCGGGCCTTTTCGCCGGTATCGTCGGCGCGCGACAGGGCCGCGGCCAGCCCTTCGAGCGCGGCGATGTTGTGACCCGCGCGAAAGCTGTCGACATGGGGCAGCATCGCGCGGATGCCCGCCGCCTTTGGCGCGAAGCCTTCCCAACGCAGCAAGGGATTGACCCAGATCACCCGCCGGGCTGACAGGTGCAGCCGTTCCATCGCCTTTTGCAGGCGCTCGGGTTCATCGCGATCCAGCCCGTCGGTGATGATCAGCACCACCGCCCCCTGCCCCAGCACGCGCCGCGACCAGTCGCGGTTGAAGCTTTCCAGACAGGCGCCGATGCGCGTGCCGCCTTCCCAATCCTGCGCTTCGGCGCCTGCCGCACTCAGGGCGGCATCGACATCCTTTTGCGCCAGATGGCGGGTGATATTGGTCAGCCGCGTGCCAAAGGTGAACCCGTGCACCCGCGCCCAGCCCGCCCCCTTTTCATTCGCGACGGCATGCAGGAAATGCAAAACCGCCCGGCTGTAGGACGACATCGAGCCCGAGATATCGCACAAGGCCACCAGCGCCGGCCATCGGATGCGGGGCGATTTGCGGGCAAAGGCCGTGATCTCGCCGCCCTGCGCCAAACCCGCGCGCAACGTGCGGCGCCAGTCGGGCCTTGTGCCCCGCGCCGCCGCCTCGGTGCGGCGGCTTTTGATCGGGGGAACGGACAGCCGCATGCGCGCCAGAACGCGCTTGGCCTCGGCCATTTCGGCCAGCGACATCTGTTCAAAATCGAGCGTCTTCAGCCGCTCTTCGCGGCTCATGGTCAAGGCGGCGTCGATCTCGATCTCGGTGCCGTCCTCGGCGGGCAGTTCGGGCGCATCGCGGGCCACCCCGTGCAACAGCGCCTCGGCCGCGCGCTTTTCGGCGGCGCGCGCCACGCGTTCCTCGGCCACACCGCGCAACTGCGGCGACAACAACGACATCATGTGTTCCAGGTACCGCGGGTCGCGCCAATACAGGCGAAACAGCTGATCGAACACGGCCCGGTGTTCCGGGCGCGACACGAAACAGGCCATCAGCGTGTGGTAGAAATCGGCCCGCGCCGAAAACCCGGCCGCCGCAACGGCGCGGATCGCATCGGCCACGCGACCGGGCCCCGCCGGCAGGCCCGCCACCCGCAGCGCGCGGGCAAAATGGGCGATGTTGGTCACCAGCTGTGGATCGTCGGGCAGCGCAAGGGGGGCATATTCGGCCATGGTCGAAGGGGCGCTGTCGGGCGGTCGCACCGTCAACGCACCGCGCTGGGCAGGGCCGGCGCTGCGGCGGCGATCTGGTCGAGGATGCGCTTGGCCTCGGACCCCTGCAGGCGCTGGATGTCGTCTTGGTATTTCAGGATCGCCCCCAGCGTGTCGGCGATGACCTCGGGCGACAGCGCGATCACATCCAGCGCCAACAGGCATTTCGCCCAGTCGATGGTTTCGGCCACGCCCGGGCGCTTGAACAGATCCTCGGTCCGCAATTGCTGCACAAAGGCCACCACGGCACGGCTCAGGCTTTCGGAGGCCGCCGGCACGCGGGCCTGCAAAATCGCCAATTCGCGCTCCAGATCGGGATAATCGACCCAATGGTACAAGCACCGCCGCTTGAGCGCGTCATGCACTTCGCGCGTGCGGTTCGACGTCAGGATCACGATGGGCGGCGCGCTGGCCTGGATCGTGCCCAATTCGGGGATCGTGACCTGAAAATCGCTCAACGCCTCCAGCAAAAATGCCTCGAACGGTTCGTCGGTGCGGTCGATCTCGTCGATCAGCAACACCGGCGGGCCAGCCGGATCGGGGCGCATGGCCTGCAACAGCGGCCGCTCGATCAGGAATTCCGACGAAAACAATTCCCCCTTCAGCCCGGCACGATCGGCCCCGCCCTGAACCTCGGCGGCGCGGATCGCGATCATCTGCGCGGTGAAATTCCATTCGTAGACAGCGCTTGCCGCATCCAGCCCCTCGTAGCACTGCAAGCGGATCAACCGCCGGCCCAGCGCGGCGGCGATGGCCTTGGCGATTTCGGTCTTGCCGGTGCCCGCCTCGCCTTCCAGAAACAGCGGGCGGCCCAGTTTCAAGGACAAGAAGACCACCGTGGCCAGACCACGGCCACACACATAGCCTTGCGCCGAAAGCGCTTCCTGCACCGCGTCGATCGTGGCAAAGCCCATCTTGTTCTCCCAGTCCGTCCCACAGCAGGCATGGCCATCAATCCCGTCCACGGCCCGCGGGTCAAGACCGGCTTGCGCGCCGGCAGGCCCCGGCGCGCCGTCACAGGCCGCCGGCCTCCTTCAGAAAGGCCACCACTTCGGGCACCCCGCGCCCCTGCCGCAGCGCGGCCATGACAAAGGGGCGCCCGGCGCGCGCGGCGCGCGCATCGGATTCCAGCAACACCGGGTCGACGCCCACATGGGGTGCCAGATCGATCTTGTTGACGATCAGAAAATCAGACCGCGTGACCCCCGGCCCCTTCTTGCGCGGGATGTCCTGACCGGCGGCCGTGTCGATGACGTAAAGCGTCAGATCGGCCAGTTCCGGCGAAAAGGTCGCCGCCAGATTGTCGCCGCCCGATTCGATGAAAATCACATCCAGATCGGGGATGCGGGCCCGGAACTCGGCCACCGCGGCCAGGTTGATCGATGCATCTTCGCGGATGGCGGTGTGCGGGCAACCGCCGGTTTCCACCCCGCGGATGCGGTCAGCCGGCAAGGCCTGGGCGCGCAACAGGTAATCGGCATCCTCGGATGTGTAGATGTCGTTGGTGATCACCGCGACCGAATAGCGGCCCGACAAGGCCCGGCACAGCTGTTCGGTCAGCGTGGTCTTGCCCGCCCCCACCGGCCCACCGATTCCCACACGCAAAGGTCCATTGGCGCTGCCCATCGTGAATGCTCCTGTCCATCTCATCGGGGTCGACACGGCCCGCGCGGCGCCCCTTTCTGATTTCAAAATCCTTCGGGGATGCGTGACGCGCACCGAAAACCGCGCGCCCCGCTGCCCCGATCATCCCCAGCCATGCCCCCGCCCGATACCCCGCGTGTCAGGTGCGGAAAATACGCACCTCTTGGCATTCATGTTCCATCGCGGCCAGATCGGCGCCGAACACCGCCGTCCCGATCCCGGCCAGACCCGCCGTGCAGGCCGCTTGCGCCACCTCTTCGATCACGGGATGCAGGCTTTGCAAGATCCGCTGGCCTTCGACCTGGCCCAGCGGCACGAAGCGCACCGCCGCCGACACCAGGCTTGCAGCAAAGGCCTGCAGATAGAGCGCGGCCACGATCGGGTCGGGCAAGGACAGCGCCCGCGCCGCCAGGCCCAAACCCACCGGATAAGGCCGCGCGACGCCATCGCCAAACCCCAGCAAGGCCAGCGTTTCGCTCAAGGCGCGGCCTTGGGCCTGCGTCTCTTCCAGACGTTCGCGCGACCCGGCCAGCGCCATGGCCAGGTCACTTAAGGCATCGGGGCTGTCTTCGCCCCGCCGGGCTGCCAACATCAAGATCGCATCGCTGCGCCCAGCGCCTGCGGCCAGAACCGCACGCACCCACAGCGCCACCCCGTCGCCGTCGCCAATCCGACCGGCCGCGATCTCGGCCTCCAACCCATGGGAATAGGCGTAGGACGACACCGGAAACCCCGGCGACAGCCATTGCGACAGTTTCAGCAGGTCAGCATCCGCCATGACGATCCAGGCGCCCGTCAGTGGCCATGATCCGGCCCATGACCATGACCATGACCATGGGAATGGCCCTGTGTGCGCCCATGCCCATAGGCGCCGCCCTCGGGGGTGAATGTGCCCATGATCGGTTCCACCGCCGCGCCCAGGCGCGTCAGCATGTCGGCCAGCACATGATCGGCCCGGATCAACAGGTGATCGGCGGCGATCTGGCAGGGCGTGTGGCGGTTGCCGATGTGCCAGGCCAGACGCACCAGATCGCCGCGCACCCGCAACAGCGGCTCAAGCGCGGCCACGATTTCGATCAATTGCCCATCCCATGTTTCCAGCGCATCGCCCGCGGCCAGCGACCGCGTGTCGGGCAGATCCACCAAGACCGCCGCCCCCGAGGCCGTGGCCAGCCGCCTGCGGCGCAGGAACCGCCCTTCGTAATCCAGCACCAGCCGGTCGGCTGCGAGCCCCTGCCATTGGCCGGCCGGCACGACCCGGCCCGCGGTGATGGTTTTGTTCATGACGGACCCTTTCCAGATCGAAGACAGCTTGCGAAACATGGCCCCGGGCTGCGGCCGGGGCGCCGCGGGCGCGGGATCAATACATGAAATACCGCTGCGCCATCGGCAGAACCCGCGCCGGCGCACAGGTCAAAAGCTCCCCGTCGGCGCGCACCTCGTAGGTTTCGGGATGCACCTCGACATGGGGGGTGGCGCTGTTGTGGATCATGTCGCGCTTGCGCACGGACCGGATGCCTTCGACCGGCAGCGTATCCTTGGCCAGCCCAAGACGCGCACCCAACCCCGAAGCCTGCGCCGCGGCGCTGACAAAGGTGATCGCCGCGCGTTCGACCGAACGGCCATAGGCCCCCCACATGGGCCGCGAATACACCGGCTGCGGCGTCGGGATCGACGCGTTGGGGTCGCCCATCTGCGCGCAGACAATGGTGCCCCCGATCAGCACCATTTCCGGCTTTACCCCGAAAAAGGCACGGTTCCACAACACCAGATCGGCCCGCTTGCCCACCGCGATCGACCCGATGTGGCGGCTCAACCCATGCACGATGGCGGGGTTGATGGTGTATTTGGCGATGTAACGCTTGACGCGCATGTTGTCGTTGTCGCCGCTTTCCTCGGGCAGGCGCCCGCGCTGCAGCTTCATCTTGTGGGCGGTCTGCCAGGTGCGGATGATCACCTCGCCCACCCGACCCATGGCCTGGCTGTCGGACGCCATCACCGAAAACGCGCCCATGTCGTGCAAAATGTCCTCGGCGGCGATGGTTTCCTTGCGGATGCGGCTTTCGGCAAAGGCCACATCCTCGGGAATGGCGCGATCCAGATGATGGCAGACCATCAACATATCCAGATGCTCTTCGAGCGTGTTGACCGTGTAGGGCATGGTGGGGTTGGTGGACGACGGCAAGATGTTCTGAAAGCCCACCACCTTCATGATGTCGGGGGCATGCCCGCCGCCCGCGCCTTCGGTGTGGAAGGCATGGATGCAGCGATCGCCGATGGCGGCCAGCGTGTTTTCCACAAACCCGCTTTCGTTCAACGTGTCGGTGTGGATCATCACCTGCACGTCCATCTCTTCGGCCACCGACAAGCAGCAATCGATGGCCGCGGGCGTGGTGCCCCAATCCTCGTGCAGCTTCATCGCGCAGGCGCCCGCCTCGATCTGTTCGACCAGCGCCGCGGGCCGCGCGGCATTGCCCTTGCCCGCAAAGGCCAGGTTCATGGGAAAGGCATCGGCGGCCTGCAACATCCGCCCCAGATGCCAGGGCCCCGGCGTGCAGGTGGTGGCAAGCGTGCCATGCGCGGGCCCGGTCCCGCCCCCCAGCATCGTGGTCAGGCCCGAATGCAGCGCATCCTCGATCTGTTGCGGGCAGATGAAATGGATGTGGCTGTCAAAGCCGCCCGCCGTCAGGATCCGGCCTTCGCCCGCGATCACCTCGGTGCCGGGCCCGATGATGATGTCGACGCCCGGTTGCGTGTCGGGATTGCCGGCCTTGCCGATGCCGTGGATGCAGCCGTCGCGCAGCCCGACATCGGCCTTGTAGATGCCGGAATGGTCGATGATCAACGCATTGGTGATCACGGTATCGACCGCGCCCTCGGCCCTTGTGTGCTGGCTTTGACCCATCCCGTCGCGGATGACCTTGCCGCCGCCGAACTTCACCTCTTCGCCATAGCGGGTCAGGTCGCGCTCGACCTCGACGATCAGATCGGTATCGGCCAGCCGGACCCGGTCGCCCGTCGTGGGGCCATACATGTCGGCATAGGTCGTGCGCGGAATGCGGGTGGGCATGGGATCACTCCTTGGCCAGAAAATCGAACCGGGCGGCCATCACAGCTGGCCCATCACGGCCTTGTTGAAGCCCCAGACGGCGCGCGCACCGCCATAGGGCACCAGCTGCACCGTGCGCGTCTGGCCCGGCTCGAATCGCACCGCCGTGCCTGCCGCAATATCAAGGCGCATGCCGCGGGCCGCCGCGCGATCGAATTGCAGCGCCGCATTGGTTTCGGCGAAATGGTAATGGCTGCCCACCTGCACCGGCCGGTCGCCGGTATTGGCCACCAACAGCGTGATGGCCGTGCGATCGGCGTTCAGTTCAATCTCGCCCGCGGCGGTCAGGATTTCCCCCGGTATCATCTTTACCCCCTGTCAACGGATCGGATGGTGAACGGTCACAAGCTTCGTGCCGTCGGGAAACGTGGCCTCGACCTGCACATCGGGGATCATGTCTGGCACGCCTTCCATGCATTGCGCGGCACGAACCACATGGGCGCCCGCCTCCATCAGATCGGCCACGCTGCGCCCGTCGCGCGCGCCTTCCATCACGAAATCTGTGATCAGCGCGATGGCTTCGGGGTGGTTCAGCAACACACCGCGCGCCAACCGCCCCCGCGCCACCATCGCGGCCAGGCTGATCAGCAACTTGTCCTTTTCCCGCGGGCTCAGGTTCATCTCATCCTCGCTCGGTCAACATTGCCAGACCCGCGGCAGCGCGCCGCCGGTCACCGTTTCGATGGCCCGCGCCAGCAACTGGCGCAAGGGCCAGGCCTCGGGCGCCAAGAAGCGGGCCACCAGCTTCCCATCCCAGGCGGACGCCGCCGCCCGCACCGCACCGGCATCGGGCAATACCGCGCGCAGCCGCGCCAGACGGTCGGCGGCATCGGGGGCCAGCACGGCCAGCGTTGCCACCGCCACGGCCCCGTTCAACCCGGCCACACCGGGGCGCACCAGATCCGCATCATCCAGGGCGATCGCCTCGACAAAGACGGGCCGGCCTTCACGGATCACGTGGCGCCGGTCGCGTAGCGCGATATGGTGCAGCCGCTCGCCCATGGCCGCGCGGCCCAAGACCAGCGTTTCCGCGATCACCAGTTCCGCATCGCCCGCCATCTCGACCTGCAAGGACCGATCGAGGGCCGCGCCCTCGAACAAGATCATGTCCTGCGGCAACCAATGCAGCCGGGCCTTGGGGCCAAGATCCAGCTGCACCGACACCTCGGCCCGGCCCGCGCGGCTCAGATAGGCGCGCTCGGCTGTCTGGGTGGTGCCCACCGCCGTCGCGCCAGCCGCCACCTCCAGCGTGTAGCGCAAACGGTCGCCCCCGGTCAGCCCACCGGCCGTGTTCAAAAACACCACTTCGGCGGCGCGCCCGTGCATCCGCGGCAGCATGGCCTTGGCTGACCCGGCTTGCCACAGGCGCGACAGGCGCCCGCCCGGGCCGATCACGGCCCCGGCGCGCCCATCCACGCGCTGCATTGCGCCCAAGGGTGTGTGTTCATCCAGCATCGCATCAGTGCTAGGCGGCTGCAGAACCCGCACGCAACCCATGGCCCAAGCCCCCCCATGGCCGCCCCGCACAATGCCCAAGAAAAAGGCAACTTGCATAAATTCTGACCACATCCGAAAGATCGCGGGCCAAGCGCAAGCACCAATTGCCCTTTGCAGCGGGCGCGCGAACCTTGTAGCGAATGGGCCCATGACAACACGCCTGACGCTGCCCCGCCCCGATGATTGGCACCTGCACCTGCGCGATGGCGCGATGCTGGCCGGCATCCTGCCCGAAACCGCCCGCCATTTCGCGCGCGCCATCGTGATGCCCAACCTGGTGCCCCCCGTGGTGACCGGCGATGACGCGCGCGCCTATCGCGACCGGATCCTGGCCGCCCTGCCCGCGGGGCTCGATTTTACCCCGCTGATGACCCTCTACCTGACCGAGGCCACCGACCCCGCGGATCTGGCCCGCGCCCATGCCGAGGGCGTGATCACCGCGGTCAAGCTTTACCCGGCGGGGGCCACCACCAATTCCCAATCGGGCGTGCGCGACATCACGCGGGTGACGGCGGTTCTGGAACGGATGGCCGAAATCGGCCTGCCGCTGTGCATCCACGGTGAGGTCACGACCCCCGAGGTGGATATTTTCGATCGCGAACAGGTGTTTCTTGATACCGTCCTGGATCCGCTGCGCCAGCGGCTGCCGTCGCTTCGGGTGACGCTGGAACATATCACCACCAGCCACGGCATCGACTATGTGACCCAGGCCGCGGGCGACATCGCGGGAACGATCACCACCCACCATCTGATGATCAACCGCAACCACATGCTCGTGGGGGGGATCCGGCCGCATTACTACTGCTTGCCGGTGGCCAAGCGTTCGACGCATCAGCAGGCGCTGCGCAAGGCCGCGATTTCGGGCAACCCGCGCTTCTTTCTGGGCACCGACAGCGCGCCGCACACCGATGAAACAAAGCAATCGGCCTGCGGCTGCGCGGGCGTGTTTTCGGCCAGCAACACCCTGTCTTGCCTGGCGCATGTCTTCGAACAGGAAAACGCGCTCGACCAGCTGGAAGGCTTCGTGTCACGCTTCGGCCCGGCCCGCTACGGGCTGCCGGTCAACAGCGCCACCATCACGCTGGAAAAACGCGCCACGCCGGTGCCCTACCCCGCAAAGATCGTGACCGGCGCGGGCCCCGTCACCCTGTTCGACCCCGGCCATCCGCTCTACTGGCATGTGATCGCCTGACCCGTCATCTTTCCCCGCATACGCATCAACCGGACCGCAGCCATGATCCCCACCGCCTATCCTGACCGCGCCACCATGGCCCGCCTTTCGGCACGCATGCTGCTCGATATCGGGGCGGTGCATTTCAACACCGATCAGCTCTACACCCACGCCAGCGGCAAGCAGGCGCCCACCTATATCGACTGCCGCAAGATCATTTCCTACCCGCGGGTGCGCGCCACCTTGATGGATTTCCTGTGCTGCACCGTGATGGAGGCCGCCGGGCTCGAAGCCTTCGACAACATCGCCGGCGGGGAAACGGCGGGTATTCCCTTTGCCGCCTTCGTGGCCGAACGCATGGGCCTGCCCATGTCCTATGTGCGCAAACAGCCCAAGGGCTACGGCCGCACCGCCCAGATCGAAGGCGAGATGCGCGAAGGCGACCGGGTGCTGCTGGTCGAGGATCTGACCACCGACGGCGGCTCGAAACTGAAATTCGTCGATGCGATCCGCACGGCCGGCGCCGAATGTCACCACACGGCGGTGGTGTTTTTCTACGGCGTCATGGCCGGCACCGAGGATCGGCTGGCCGCGCACGGGCTGCGGCTGCATTACCTGACAACCTGGGCCGATGTCATCGCCGAGGCGCGGCGTGGCGGTGATTTCGACGCCGCCACCCTGGCCGAGGTGGAACGATTCCTCGCCGATCCCGAACACTGGCGCGCCGCGCGCGGCCTGGCCTGACATCGGCGCAGCACCATCACGCTTGGGGCGTGGCGAATCCGTCACAACCCCCGGCGGCAGCCCCAAGATCATGCAGGCAGCGGGCCCAAATCTGCTAAATCTGGTGGCCACAAACACTCACAGCTTACTCACAGCTTTGCCGGATTGACGCCTGACCCCGGTCCGGCGCTATACCCACACCAGAGCTTGGGCCAGAGCTTGGGCCAGAGCTTGGGGCGGTGGCGGCGCCCGCATGGGGGCGCAATGAGGGGATGGAAATGAACGAGCATGTGCCGGTGCCCGCGGGCGCCACCCCGACGCTTCCCGAAATCCACGCCCTGCCCCACAACGTCGAAGCCGAACAGCAGCTTTTGGGCGCGATCTTGTCATCGAACGATGTGCTCGACCGGGTCGAGGATCTGGTCAAGCCCGATCATTTCCACGATCCCGTGCACCGGGCCATCTTTGCCATGGCCCAGGCGCGCATCACCAAGGGTCTGGCCACCGACGCCACGACGCTCAAGAATTTCGTGGCCGACATTCCGGGCCTCAAGGATCTGGGGGGCAATGAATACCTGCTGCGCCTGCAACTGTCGGCCATCGCCACCTCGGCGGCGCGCGATTACGCGCAGCTGATCCATGATCTGGCCGTGCGCCGGGAATTGATCGCGCTGGGCCAGCGGGTGGCGGACCGGGCCCGCAGCATGCGCGACGACATCGCCCCCGATGAACAGATCGTCGAGGCCGAAACGGAATTGTTCAACCTTGCGTCCTCGGGCACCAGCAACCGCGGGTTTCAATCTTTTCTCGCAGCACTCATCGATGCGGTGAACACCGCCAATGCCGCCTACAACCGGGGCGGCAAGCTGGCCGGCCTGTCGACCGGGCTGACCGATCTGGACCGGATGCTGGGGGGGTTGCACAAGTCCGACCTTTTGATCCTGGCCGGCCGGCCCTCGATGGGCAAGACATCGCTGGCCACCAACATCGCCTTCAACGTCGCCAAGGCCTGGAAACAGGGCCGCCGTGACGATGGCACCGAGGGCACGATCGATGGCGGCGTGGTGGGCTTTTTCAGCCTCGAGATGTCGGCCGCCCAACTGGCGCAGCGCGTGCTGTCGGAAGCGGCCGAAATCCCGTCCGAGCTGATCCGCAAGGGCGATCTGACCGAAACCGAGTTCGAACGCTACCTGCGCGCCGCGCGCGAGCTTGACCGCTGCCCGCTTTTCATCGACGACACCCCCGCCCTGCCCATCGGACAGGTCGCCGCCCGCGCCCGGCGGCTGAAACGCGCGCCACATGGGCTGGATCTGCTGATCGTGGATTATCTGCAGCTCTTGCGCGGGTCGGGGCGGTCGGAAAACCGCGTCAACGAAATTTCCGAGATCACCCAAGGCCTCAAAGCCATTGCCAAGGAACTGAACATCCCGGTGATCGCGCTGTCGCAGCTGTCGCGCCAGGTCGAAAGCCGCGAGGACAAGCGCCCGCAATTGTCCGACCTGCGGGAATCGGGCTCGATCGAACAAGACGCCGATGTCGTGATGTTCGTCTACCGTGGCGAATACTACAAGGAACGCGAAAAACCCGGCGAGGAAAACCTGGAAGCCATGGCCAAGTGGCAGCAGGACATGGACATGCTGCACGGCAAGGCCGAGGTCATCATCGGCAAGCAGCGTCACGGCCCCGTGGGCACCGTGGAACTGAGCTTCGAGGGTCGCTTTACCCGCTTCGGCAATCTCGTCAAACCCTGGCAGCAAAGCGCCGAACCGGGCTACTGAGCCGCTTGACCCGGCATCGACGTGAAACCGCCCTGTGCATCTTCGTTTCGAAAATACTCCGGGGGCGGCCGAAGGCCGGGGGCAGAGCCCCCCCCTTGACCGCGGCGCCGCGAACCCCGACACAAGGCCATGGGCACAGGCATCCTAACCATCGATCTTGACGCGATCGCGGCCAACTGGCGCGCGCTGGCCGCGCTGTCGGCCGGGCAGACGGGCGCGGTGGTCAAGGCCGATGCCTATGGCTGCGGTGCAGGCCCCGTGGCCCAGCGCCTGGCCCGCGAAGGGGCGCGGCGCTTTTTCGTCGCCACCGCCGAAGAAGGCGCCGCCCTGCGCCGGACCCTTGGCCCCGGCCCCGAGATCAACATCTTTTCCGGCCACATGGCGGGCGATACCGCGCTGATCGGCGATCATGACCTGACGCCGATGCTCAACAGCCCCGAACAGGTCGCGCGCCATCGCTCTGCGCTGCCCGCCCAAGCCTATGGCGTGCAGCTTGACAGCGGCATGAACAGGCTGGGGATGGAAGCGCCCGAATGGGCGGCCTTGCGCCCCGATCTGGAGGCGGGGCCCCTGCGCCTGGTAATGTCGCACCTGGCCTGCGCGGATGAACCCGACCATTCGATGAACCGGGCCCAGCTGCGCAGCTTTGCCGAGCTGACCGCCGGCATGCGCACACCGCGCAGCCTGTCGGCCACCGGGGGCATCTTGCTGGGACCCGAATATCATTTCGACCTGACCCGGCCCGGCGTTGGGCTTTACGGTGGCGCGCCCTTTGCCGCCGCCCGGCCGGTGGTCAGCCTGTCATTGCCGGTGGTGCAACTGCGCGATGTGGCCCAAGGTGAAACCGTCGGCTACGCCGCCAGCTTCACGGCGCAAAGACCCAGTAAAATTGCCACACTATCAGCGGGTTATGCAGACGGGCTTATCCGTCACATGAGCAACACCGCCATGGTGTTCGCCGGCGATGTGCCATGCCGGCTGGCGGGTCGCGTGTCGATGGACCTGCTGACCGTCGATGTCACCGACCTGGCCCAGGTTCCCGACCAGCTTGAGATCCTGGGCCCGCATCAGGGCGTGGATGCGCTGGCCGATGCGGCCGGCACCATCGGCTATGAAATCTTGACCGCGCTCGGGCGGCGCTACACCCGACGGTATCTGAACGCATGACGGTTCTTTTGACCCCCCTTGCCGCAATCGGCCGCTCGACCCTTGGGCTTTTGTCCGCCATCGGGCAGGTGACGCTCTATGCCGGGCAGGCGATCAGCCACATGCTGCGCCCGCCGTTCTACCCGCGCGAGTTTCTGGCCCAGCTGTTGCAGATCGGCTGGCTGTCCTTGCCGGTGGTGGGCCTGACGGCGCTGTTCACCGGCGGGGCATTGGCGTTGCAGATCTATGCCGGCGGGTCGCGCTTCAACGCCGAGGCGGTGGTGCCGCAGATCGTGGCGATCGGCATCGTGCGCGAACTGGGCCCGGTTCTGGGCGGCTTGATGGTGGCCGGGCGCGTGGCCGCCGCGATCGCAGCCGAAATCGGCACGATGAAGGTCACCGAACAGATCGACGCGCTGGTCACCTTGTCGACGCATCCGCTGAAATACCTGACGGTGCCCCGGCTGCTGGCGGCAACCCTGAGCCTGCCGGTGCTGGTGGGCGTGGGCGATGCCATCGGGATTTTCGGCGGTTATCTGGTATCGACCACGCGGCTTGGCTTCAACGAAGCGGCCTATCTGCGCAACACCGCCGATTTCCTCGAGGTCTGGGATATCACCTCGGGGCTGATCAAGGGTGCGGCCTTTGGGTTCATCGTGGCGCTCATGGGCTGCTATCACGGAATGAATTCGGGCCGTGGCGCACAGGGTGTGGGGCGGGCGACGACCAACGCCGTGGTATCGGCCTCGATCCTGATCCTGGCCACCAACTACCTGCTGACGGAGCTGTTTTTCACCGCATGATCCGGCTTGATGATGTGCACAAGGCCTTTGGGGCCAAGCGGGTCTTGCAGGGCCTGACGCTGGAGGTGGCGCGCGGTGAAAGCTGCGTGATCATCGGCGGGTCAGGCACGGGCAAATCGATTTGCCTCAAATGCGTGCTGGGTCTGGTCACACCCGACCGCGGCACCATCACCGTCGATGGGCAGGATGTTCAGACCGGCGATCGCGATGCGTTTCTGGCCCGCTTCGGCATGCTGTTTCAGGGCGGCGCGCTGTTTGATTCGCTCAGCGTCTGGCAAAATGTCGCCTTTCGCCTGATGCGGGGTGCGCAAAAGCGGCCGAAAGCCCAGGCCCGCGAAATCGCCATCGAAAAGCTGCGCCGCGTGGGGCTCAAGCCCGATGTGGCCGACCTGTTCCCGTCCGAGCTGTCGGGGGGCATGCAAAAACGGGTGGGCCTGGCGCGGGCCATCGCGGCCGAGCCGGAAATCATCTTTTTCGATGAACCCACCACCGGGCTTGATCCGATCATGGCGGGCGTGATCAACGACCTGATCCGCGAGATCGTGACCGAAATGGGCGCGACCGCCGTGACCATCACCCATGACATGAGCTCGGTGCGCGCCATCGCCGACAAGGTCGCCATGCTGCACGACGGCAAGATCCGCTGGCATGGCCCCGTGGCCGAGATCGACACCACCGATGACCCGTATCTGCGGCAATTCGTGACCGGATCGGCCAAGGGCCCGATCGAGGCGGTGCGCTGATGGCGCGCAGGCTGGCGTGCCGGCCGATGCTGGGATAGGTGCGGGCCATGGCAAAACCCCTGACCCAGTTTCTGTGTTCGGCCTGCGGTGCGGTCCACAAAAAGTGGTCGGGCCGCTGTGACGCCTGCGGCGAATGGAATTGCATCACCGAGGAAGCCCCCTTGTCGGCCGGGCCGGGCAAGACGGCGCTTGGGGCGGCCAAGGGGCGGCGCATCGGCCTGAGCGATCTGCGCACGCAAGAAACCCCACCGCCGCGCCGCACCTCGGGGATGGGCGAGCTCGACCGCGTGTTGGGCGGCGGGCTGGTGGCGGCATCGGCCACGCTGGTGGGCGGCGATCCGGGCATCGGAAAATCCACGCTTTTGCTGCAAGCCGCCGCCAGCTTTGCACGGGCGGGCGCCAAGGTGGTCTATGTCTCGGGCGAGGAAGCCACGGCACAGGTCCGCATGCGCGCCCAGCGTCTTGGGTTGGCCGACAGCGCGGTCAAGCTGGCCGCCGAAACCAATCTGCGCGACATCCTGACCACGCTCGAGGCCGAAGCCCCCGATCTGGCGATCATCGATTCGATCCAGACCATGTGGCTGGATACGGTGGAAGCCGCGCCGGGATCGGTCAGCCAGGTGCGCGCCAGCGCCCATGAGCTGACCAGCTTTGCCAAACGGCGCGGCGTGGCGGTCATGCTGGTGGGCCATGTCACCAAGGATGGCCAGATCGCCGGGCCCCGCGTGGTCGAGCACATGGTCGACACGGTGCTCTATTTCGAAGGCGAGCGTGGCCACCAGTTCCGCATCCTGCGTGCGGTCAAGAACCGCTTTGGACCGGCCGATGAAATCGGCGTGTTCGAGATGACCGGCGCAGGCCTGGCCGAGGTGGCCAATCCGTCCGCGCTGTTTTTGTCGGATCGTGATGCCCCCGCCCCCGGCGCGGTGGTCTTTGCCGGCATGGAAGGCACCCGCCCCGTTCTGGTCGAAATTCAGGCGCTGGTCGCGCCCTCGTCGCTCAGCCAGCCGCGCCGGGCGGTGGTGGGTTGGGATGGCGGCCGACTGGCCATGATCCTGGCCGTGTTGGAAGCGCGGGCCGGCATTTCCTTTGCCGGGCTCGATGTCTATCTGAACATCGCCGGGGGGTTGCGCATTTCCGAACCGGCGGCCGATCTGGCCGTTGCCGCCGCACTTTTGTCGGCCCGCGAAGACACAGCGCTGCCGCGCGACGCGGTGATTTTCGGAGAGCTGTCGCTGTCGGGTGCGCTGCGTCCCGTGTCGCAGGCCGAAAACAGGTTGAAAGAAGCCGCGAAACTTGGTTTTTCCGGCGCCATCGCGCCCAGCGGCTGCAAATTCGGTTCCGCCAGCGGGGTCCGCGTGCAAGAAATGGCCGACTTGCCCCGGTTCGTGGGCGAGATCTTTGGGGCGGGATAGCGTCGTCGGACGCAACGGGGTAAAGACGGATCATGGATGGGTTCACCCTTATCGATGGCATTGTCGCCGGCGTGATCGTCGTATCGGCGATCCTTGCCTATGCGCGCGGCCTTGTGCGCGAAACGCTTTCCATCGGCGGCTGGATTCTGGCGGCGGTGTTGGGGTTCGTGTTTGCCCCCAACGCGTTGCCGCTGATGGGCGAAGTGCCCTATCTGGGCGAGTTCATCGGGGAAAGCTGCGAATTGGGGATCATGGCGAGCTTTGCGGCCGTCTTTGCCTTGGCGCTGGTGGTCGTGTCGCTGTTCACCCCGATGTTTGCCACCGCCGTGCAGCGATCGGTCATCGGCGGCATCGACGCGGGCCTGGGCTTTTTGTTCGGCGTGGCGCGCGGCGCGCTGCTGGTCGTGGTGGCCTTCATCGCCTATGATCGGATCGTGGGATCGGAACCGGTCGCCATGGTGGCCGACAGCCGCTCGGCGCAGGTGTTTGCCCATATGCAAGACCGCATCGAGGCCCAGATCCCCGATGATGCGCCGGGCTGGATGCTGTCACGCTACGAACAGTTGACCGCCACCTGCAACGCGCCCTGACGCCTAGCGCCGCCGCCGCACCAGCAGCGTCGCCCCCGCAGCCAGCAAGATCGCCGACCCGGCCAGATAGGCCCAAAACCCCAGCCGCACGAAATTTTCCAAAACCGCCCAGCTGGCCCGAAGATCGCCGAAATCAAAGGGCACCGGCAGGCCCAGATCCTGCCGCAGCGCCTCTGCCCGAACCAGCGCATCGCCCACCAGCACAATGGGTGACGCCCCGGCGGCCAACGCCAACAGCCGCGACGGCCATCCCCCGACCGCCAACAGCAGGGCCAGGGTGGCGGCGGCAAATCCCCCCAGAAAGACCCAAACTTGCCAGGAACTGTCGGCGCTGAGCATCAGCCGCCCGTCGCGCGCCAGCGCCATGGGCGACAGATCGGGCGCGGCAAAGGGCGGCTCGATCCAAGCCAACCCCCAGCTTGCCGCCATCAGCAGCCCACCCAGAAAGATGATCGCGCGCATCCGGTCGCCCTTTATTCTTTCCGCTGCGTCAAGCTAAGCATGCATGGCGCGAAATATCTACACGGGACAACCTGCCGAAAGATGTGATCGTTTCGTGACACGGGCGGCGCTCTGGCCTATGTCAACCTTGTCGCAGCCACATCGGAGATTCGTCAGCGATGGATGCCCTTTCGCGCCACCCCTTCGCGCCCATGGATGACGACAAGCTGCGCGAGGAATGTGGCGTGTTCGGCGTGATCGGCGTTGCCGATGCGGCCAGCTTCATCGCGCTGGGTCTGCATGCCTTGCAACATCGCGGTCAGGAAGCGGGCGGCATCGTCACCCATGACCCCGAACACGGGTTTTCTTCGGCCCGCCGCTTTGGGCTTGTGCGCGACAATTTCACTTCGGCCAGCGTGATGGAAACCCTGCCCGGCGCCATCGGCATCGGGCATGTGCGCTATTCGACCGCCGGGTCCAAGGGCGCCACCCAGATCCGCGATGTGCAGCCCTTTTTCGGCGAATTCGCCATGGGGGGTGCGGCGATCGCGCACAACGGCAATATCGTCAATGCCGATGAATTGCGCCGCGAATTGATCGAGCGCGGTTCGATCTTTCAATCATCCTCGGACAGCGAATGCATCATTCACCTGATGGCGCGGTCCTTGCAAAAAACCATCCCCGAGCGGATGAAGGATGCGCTGCGCCGCGTCGAAGGCGCCTTTTCGGTCGTCGCCATGACGCGCACGAAGCTGATCGGGGTGCGCGACCCGCTGGGTGTGCGCCCCTTGGTTCTGGGCCGTTTGGGCGAGGGCTACGCGCTGTCATCGGAAACCTGCGGGCTGGATATCGTGGGGGCCGATTTCCTGCGCGAAGTCGAGCCGGGCGAGATGATCGTGATTTCGGGCAGCACGGTCGAAAGCTTCAAGCCGTTTGAGCCGAAGCGGTCGCGTTTTTGCATTTTCGAACATGTCTATTTCTCGCGCCCGGACAGCATCATCAACACACGATCGGTCTATGAAACCCGCGAAGCCATCGGCCGGGAACTGGCCAAGGAAGCGCCGGTCGAAGCCGATCTGGTCTGCCCGGTGCCCGACAGCGGCACGCCCGCGGCCATCGGCTACAGCCTGCAATCGGGCATTCCGTATGCCATGGGGATCATCCGCAACCAGTACATGGGCCGCACCTTCATCGAGCCGACCGAACAGATCCGCAACATGGGTGTGCGGCTGAAGCTGAACGTCAACCGGGCGCTCATTCGCGGCAAGCGGGTGATCTTGGTCGACGACAGCGTGGTGCGCGGCACGACCAGCCGCAAGATCAAGGAAATGATCCTCGATGCCGGCGCGGCCGAGGTGCATTTTCGCATCGCCAGCCCCCCCACCGCCTGGCCCTGTTTCTACGGTGTGGACACGCCCGAACGCGAAAAGCTTCTGGCCGCAACCATGTCCGAGGACGAGATGCGCCACCATTTGGGGGTGTCTTCGCTCAAGTTCATATCGCTCGACGGGCTGTATCGCGCCGTGGGGGTGGCGGCCGGCCGCGATCCCAAGCAGCCCGCCTATTGCGATGCGTGCTTTTCAGGGGATTACCCGGTCAAGCCGACCGACCAGATGAACCGCGGCTTTCGGCTGGCCGAACCCGCGATCTAACGCGCCGCTGCAATCGCCGCTTCGCCCACGGAATTGATGGCCTGCCCCAAGGGGCTGCCGGGCCGAACAGGCCGCCGGAACGAAAAAGGCCGCCCCGAGGGCGGCCTTTTCTTGGGGTGATCTGGCCAGATCCCTAAGCCTTGCCGCCCAGCCGGGCCCATGCCCCGCGGATCACCAGGGCCGCGATCAAGGCCTTGATCGCATCGCCAATCAGGAAGGGGGTCACGAAATAGGCCCAGTAAAATGCAGCGTCTTGCCCGGCCCAGCCCGCATCCACACCCGCCATCGCCGCCACGGCCATCGGCCACAGCACACCCGGCAGATACAGCAGCGCCGATGCCACCAAGGCGACCGCCGCCGTGCCCGCAACACCGCGCGCCAGCCCACGTTCGGCCGCCAGGCCCGCCAGCCAGGCCATGGCCACGAACCCGATCAAAAAGCCGCCCGTCGGCCCCACCAGCGCCGCCAGCCCCGGCAAGGTTGACGGCGTGAACACCGGCAAGCCCATGAAGCCCTGCACCAGGTAGGCCGCGACCGTCAGCGCGCCCAAGCGGCTGCCATAGGCAAAGCCGACCAGAAGAATGGCCAGCGTCTGCAACGTGACGGGCACGGGCCACATCGGCACGCTGATCTGTGCGGCCACGGCAATGAACAGCGACCCTGCACCCAGCAAAAGCGCTTTGCGCAGCAGGGTTTGATCCCCGAATGTCGCGGTCAATAATGTGTCGCGGCCCATGGTCGGCTCCTTCCGGTTGCGGGACATGCCCCTTTGCTTTCCGTATCCCCGCAGGGCGCGGTCAAGTCAAGCGCGCCGCGCCGCCGCAGCCCCTTGCGTTCGGGCGCCGAAAGGGGCAACTGGCGGGGCATGGAAAAGCCTTTTGATGGACAGATCGCGCTGGTCACCGGCGCCTCGCGCGGGATCGGTGCGGCCAGCGCCGAATGGCTGGCCGCGCGCGGCGCGCATGTGGTGGCCGTGGCACGCACCGTGGGCGCGCTGGAAGAGCTGGACGATCGGATCAAGACCGCCGGCGGACAGGCCACGCTGGCCCCGATGGACATCACCGACGAGGCGGCGATGGCCCATCTGTGCCGCTCGATCCATGACCGCTGGGGTCGGGCCGATATCTGGGTGCATGCCGCGATCCATGTCACGGCGCTGACCCCCGCGCCGCATCTGGCGGCCAAGGATCTCGACAAGCTGATCGCCACCAACATCCGGGCCTTTGCCCGGCTTTTGGCCTTTGTCGATCCGCTGATCGCGCCCTCGGCCAGCCCGCAGGCCCTGTTTTTCGATGACATGTGGGATGCGAAATTCGCCGGCCCCTATGGGCTGTGCAAGGCCGCGCAGCGGGCGCTGGTTCAATCCTGGCAGGCCGAGACGGCGAAATTCCCGCTCAAGGTGCATCTGGTGCAGCCACGGCCCATGCCCACGGCGGTGCGCGCGCGATTCTATCCCGGCGAAGATCGCGAAAAGCTGACCCATCCCCGCGACGAGGCGGCCCGCCTGTTGCCGGTGCTGCTGCCCTGAGATCCACCGCGGCCGACGCTCAGCGGCGGCGGGCGTCCAGCTCGGCGGCCAAGGCTTCGGCGCGCGCGGCCAGTTCGGCCAGCCCGTCGGTGAAGCGGTCGGGCAATTCGGTGCGCGGGGCGGCTTCCTGCAGATCGGCGATGCGGCGGGCGCGGTCGGCCAGCCGTTCTTCCGACGCGGCAAGGGCTTTTTCCTGCGCCGCATGCTTGGCTTGCAGCGCGCTCAGCTCGTCTTCCAGCGCGGCGGTCTTGTCGGCCAGCATCAGCCCGGCCATCAACAGCATGCGATCGGCAGGCATGCGCCCGATCTGGCCCAGAACCGTCGCGGCCTCGACATCCAGCATCTTGGCCGCGGAATGGAGAAACGGTTCCTCCCCGGGCTGGCAGGCCACGCTGAATTCCCGCCCACCGATCAAGATTGTGACTTCGGGCATCTCAGCTCTCCCCTGCTGCGGCGCGATCAAGATCGGCCAAGATACGATCCAGCTCGGCCGCTTCGCTGGCACGCAGGCCGCGCAGCGCCTCCAACTCGGCCAGGATCGTGGGGTTCACCCCGTCATCGCCGGCGGGCTGGGCGGCGCGCAGGGCCGCCAGACTGTCGATCATGCGCTCGTTGAGCGCCTGCAACGCCTTGATTTCGGACCGAAGCGACCGGTTCTGCGCCTCCAGCTCATCGGCGCGCGCATGGGCCGCGGCAAGCTCGCGCTCTGCGCTGTGCGCAGCGGCAGAGCCGGCGCTGGCGGTGGCCGTCACCGTTGCCTGGGCCTTTGCCTCGGTCAGGGCGGCCTGTAGCCGGGCGATATCGGCGGTCTGCGCGGCCAGGCTTTGGGCGGCGGCATCGCGTTCTTGCCGGTGGGCGGCCTGATTTTCGGCCAGCGCGGCGGCCAGACGATCCCGTTCGGCGCGCAGATCCGCCATCTCGCTGGCCGATCCGGCGGCATCTGCCGTGGCCGTGACCTTGGCCAATTGCGCCTCAAGCTCGGCCACGCGGGCCTGCGCTGTCTGGGCGCGGATCAGCGCCTCGTCCAGGGCTGCCGATGTAAAGCCCGGATCCGCCATCGCGACATCGGCCGTGGCCGCGCCCAAGCCCTGCGCGATGCGATCCAGGGCCGCGGCCAGCCGGGCCTCAAGCGTGTTCAGTTTCTCGAATTCGGCGGTCTCGCCCATGTGTGCTGATGCCCCGTCTGTCCGCTGGCGAACCGGGTCGGTGCCCGGTTCTCAAGTGACCTTTTCCGTCCTGCGACAGCGAAATGCAATTGCCCCAAATTTGCAAGGCTTTCTGCGCCGGGCCGGATCTTGTCGCCGGCAAATCGGGGTTTTGGCCAGCCTTACCGGTTGCGCCACCCCTTGGCTTTGGTAGAAGCAGCGCCAAAGGCCCGCCGGGCAACCGGGCCATCGTTGCCGTGAACTGCCATTCGAAGGACACCACCATGGACCTGACCGCCCTTGCCGCACGCCATCCCGACCATTGGCGGCGCGCCGCCTGCATCCGCACGCTGACGCTGGATGCGGTCGCCGCCGCCAACTCGGGCCATTCGGGCATGCCGATGGGCATGGCGGATGTGGCCACCGTGTTGTTCGACAAGCATCTGCGCTTTGATGCCTCGGCCCCCGATTGGGCCAATCGCGACCGGTTCATCCTGTCGGCGGGCCATGGTTCGATGCTGCTTTATGCGCTGCTTTACCTGACCGGTTCGCCCGACATGACGCTGGATCAGGTCAAGAATTTCCGCCAGCTGGGCGCCATCACGGCCGGCCACCCGGAATACGGCCATGCCCAGGGCATCGAGACCACGACCGGCCCCTTGGGCCAGGGCATCGCCAATGCCGTGGGCTTTGCCATGGCCGAGGAATTCCTGCGGGCCAAATGGGGCAAGAAGATCATCGATCATTACACCTATTGCATCGCGGGCGACGGCTGCTTGATGGAAGGCGTCAGCCAAGAAGCGATTGCCCTGGCCGGTCGTCAGGAATTGTCGCGCCTGATCGTGCTTTGGGATGACAATGGCATCACCATCGACGGCAAGGTCTCGATCGCCGATCGCACCGACCAAATGGCGCGCTTTGCTGCCTCGGGTTGGGATGTGTTTGCCTGCGATGGCCATGACCCCGAGGCCATCGATGCCGCGCTTCGGGCCGCCAAGGCCAGCGCGCGCCCGGCCATGATCGCCTGCAAGACCCATATCGCACTGGGCCATGCCGCCCAAGACACCGCCAAGGGCCATGGCGCCCTGACCGATGCGGCCCAGCTTCAAGCCGCCAAGGATGCCTATGGCTGGCCGCATGGCCCCTTCGAGATACCGGCCGATCTGAAGCAGTGGTGGGAAGCCGTTGGCGCCAAGGGCCACAGCGCGCGCCAGCAGTGGGAGGCACAGTTCGCCGCCCTGCCCGCGGCCAAGCAAGCCGCCTTCGCCCGCGCCTTTGCCCGCGAGACGCCCAAGAAACTGTCCGCCGCGATCCGCGCGCTGAAGAAAAGCCATTCCGAGGCCCAGCCCAAGGTTGCCACCCGCACCGCCAGCCAGATGGCGCTGGAGGTGATCAACCCGATCCTGGACGAACACCTGGGCGGTTCGGCCGACCTGACCGGATCGAACAACACCAACACCCGCAACATCGGCACCTTCGGGCCCGAGGATCGCAAGGGCCGCCACATCCATTACGGCATCCGCGAACATGCGATGGCCGCGGCGATGAACGGGATGGCGCTGCACGGGGGCGTGCGGCCCTATGGCGGGACCTTCATGGTCTTTACCGATTACGCGCGGCCCGCGATGCGGCTCTCGGCGCTGATGGGGTTGCCGGTGAGCTATGTGATGACCCATGACAGCATCGGGTTGGGCGAAGATGGGCCGACCCACCAGCCCATCGAGCACCTGGCGATGTTGCGCGCCACGCCCAACACGCTGGTCTTCCGCCCGGCCGATGCCGTCGAAACCGCGGAAGCCTGGGAAGTGGCGCTAAGCCAAAAGACGACGCCCAGCGTTCTGGCGCTGAGCCGTCAGAACCTGCCCACGCTGCGCACCACCCATACCGCGAAGAACATGGTCGCCCAAGGCGGCTATGTGCTGGCCGACGCGGTGGCCAAACGGCAGGCGATCTTGCTGGCCACGGGCTCGGAGGTGGCGATCGCCATGGCCGCGCGCGACCTGCTTGAAGCGCAAGGGATCGGCACCCGCGTCGTGTCGATGCCATGCTGGGAAATCTTCGAAGACACCGACACGGCCTATCGCAAGCGCGTTTTGCCGGCCGGTCCGGTGCGCGTGGCGGTCGAGGCGGGCATCCGCTTCGGCTGGGATCGCTGGCTGTTCGGCGAACGCGGCCGGCGTGAGAAATCAGGCTTTGTCGGCATGCACGGCTTCGGCGCATCGGCCCCCGCCGAGGATCTGTATCGCCATTTTGGCATCACGCCCGAAGCGGTGGCCGACAAGGTGAAGTCACTTCTGTAAACCGGGCCGGGCAGACGCCGTTTCGAAACGGCGCCTGCCCGTCGCTCAGATCTCGAGCAAGCCGCGTTCCCCGTTCGCGAAACGGCGCAAGACGGCCGGGTACAATTCATGTTCGCGGGCCAAGACCCGCGCCGCCAAGCGCTCGGGCGTGTCGCCCGCCAGGATCGGCACGCGCGCCTGACCCAGGATCGGCCCACCATCCAGCTCGGCCGTCACCTCGTGAACGCTGCAGCCCGCCTGCCGGTCGCCGGCTGCAAGCGCACGGGCATGGGTGTGCAGCCCGCGATATTTCGGCAAAAGCGAGGGATGGATGTTGAGCATCCGACCGTGCCAGCGGGTGACGAAATCGGCGGTCAAGACACGCATGAACCCCGCAAGACACAAGATGTCAGGGCGATGGGCCTCAAGCACGCGGGTCATTTCAGCCTCAAAGCCCGCGCGGTCCTGGCCGAAGGGCCGGTGATCGACAACCGCTGTGGGCACGCCCAGCGCCGCCGCCTTGTCCAGGCCCGTGGCCGCGGGATCGTTCGACAAGACCAGGCAGGGACGCGCAGGATGGTCCCCCACCATGCTGCCCACCAGCCGCACCATGTTCGATCCGCCGCCCGAAATCAGGATCGCGACGCGTTGGCTCACGCAAGTGTCCCGCTGTAGTGCACGCCCGCGCCGGGCGTGACACACCCAAGACGACACACGGTTTCGCCCATCGCGCCCAATTCGGATTGAAGCGCATCGGCGCGCGCGGCATCCACGACCAGCACCAAGCCGATCCCCGCATTGAAGGTCTTGAGCATTTCGGCCTCGGCCAAGCCGCCCGTGGTGGCCAGCCATCCAAACACCGGCGGCAGACGCCAGGCGCCCAGATCGATCCGGGCGCCCAAGCCCTCGGGCAGCACGCGCGGCAGGTTTTCGGTCAGACCCCCGCCGGTGATATGCGCAAGCCCATGCACCCCCCCCGCCCGGATCGCCGCGAGCGCCGGCTTGACGTAAAGCCGCGTCGGCGCCAACAGCGCCGCGCCCAGGCTGTGGCCCGCCGCAAAAGGCGCGCCCGCATCCCAAGACAAGCCGGACCGCGCCACGATCCGGCGCACCAGCGAATACCCGTTGGAATGCACCCCGTCCGAGGCAAGGCCAAGCAACACATCGCCCGCCTCAACCCCCGCGGGCAGCGCCGCCCCACGGTTCATCGCGCCCACCGCAAACCCCGCCAGATCGAAATCGCCCGCCGCATAAAGGCCCGGCATCTCGGCGGTCTCGCCACCGACCAAAGCACAGCCCGACTGTCGGCATCCCTCGGCAATGCCCGCGATGATGCGCGCCGCGGCATCGACATCGAGCTTGCCGGTTGCGAAATAATCCAGGAAAAACAGCGGCTCTGCCCCCTGGCAGATCAGATCGTTGACACACATCGCCACCAGGTCGATGCCGATCGTGTCGTAAAGCCCGGTTTCGATCGCGATCTTCAGCTTGGTGCCCACCCCATCGGTGGCCGCCACCAGGATCGGGTCGTCATACCCGGCCGCCTTCAGGTCGAACAGCGCGCCAAAGCCGCCCAGACCGCTCATCACGCCTGCGCGCGCGGTTGTTGCAGCGGCGGGCTTGATCCGTTCGACCAGGGCATTGCCGGCATCGATATCGACACCCGCCTGCGCGTAGGTAAGGCCATCTTGGGCTTGGGTCATGGGAAGGCTCCTCGATCTGGCAGCGCCCTAGCAGGCGCACGCGCCCGCGTCCATGCGTCAGATGCTTATCGGCCCGGCGCGCCCCGCACCGAACGCGCGCCAATCCACAGGAAAACCGCCATCATGCCGCCCACGGCCAGCAAGATCATGGCCGTCTGCCCAAGCCCCGCCGGATCGGCCAGAACCGCGCGCATCGGGGCCACGAAGATCGCGGGCAAGATGATCTGGATCGCCGCAAAGATCCCAAGACACATCCCCCAGATCCAGACCCAATCGGCCCGTCGCAGCGGGCGGGTGGCCCGGCGCACGGCCTGCATGCCGACATCGGCCAAGGGTGCTGCGGCCAGGATCACCGCGGTGCCCATGGAATTGGGCAGGCCCGCAAATGCGACCAAGGCGGCAAAAACCACGCGCAGGGCCAACAGCCAGGCCAGATAGCGCAGCGCAAGCACAGACATCTTGGGCATGGATCCCCTTTCCCGCTGACAGCGCACCCGCCATAGGCCAAGCGCCCAAGGCCTGCAAGCCACGGCGCTTGACGGGGGGGCGGTGTCTGCTAAGCCGTGCAACAGGCGGGCCTGTAGCTCAATGGTTAGAGCAGAGCGCTCATAACGCTTTGGTTGGGGGTTCAAGTCCCTCCGGGCCTACCATCGCCGCCCCATCGCCGATGGGCCTGCCCCGCCCCCATTCACAAGCCTCAGCGCGGCAGCACCAGATCAACCCGCAGCCCGCCCAGATCGGCACTATCGCCCAAGATCAAGCTGCCACCATGACGCTGCGCGATGTCGCGGGCAATCGCCAGACCCAGGCCCACACCGCTGCCCTTGTCCTGGTTGCGGGCCGCATCCAGCCGGGCAAAGGGTTTGACCGCTTCGCCGCGGCGATCGGCCGGAATGCCGGGCCCATCATCTTCGACCGTGAAGCGGATCGTGCTGTCGGGCAAGGCCAGCGTCAAGCGCACGGTCTGGCCGTAGCGCTGGGCATTGCTCAGCAGGTTCGACAGGCAGCGGCGAACCGCCTTTGGGCGCAGCATTACGGTGGTGTCTCGGTCCGGCGCGATCAGCTGCACCTGCCCGCCCGCCCGCGCCACATCGGCCACCAGCTCTTGGGCCAGCCGCAGGGGATCGACCAGTTCGGGGTCATCCAGCGCCTCACCCCGGGCAAAATCGAGAAAGGTCGCCAAAAGCGCCTCCATCTCGGCCACATCGCGCTTGAGCGCTGCAACATCGGGGCTGTCGTCCAGCATCGAAAGGCCAAGCTTCATACGCGTCAACGGCGTGCGCAAATCATGGCTGACGCCCGACAGCATCAGCGTGCGCTGTTCGATCATGCCCTCGATCCGGGCGCGCATGTCCAAAAAGGCATGCCCGGCGCTGCGCACCTCGGTGGCGCCCGACGGGCCATAGGCCACCACGCGCCCCTTGCCAAAGGCCTCGGCCGCTTCGGCCAGGCGCTTGATCGGCCGCAATTGGTTGCGCAAAAACAGATAGGCCACCCAGGTCATCAAGAACCCGAGAAAGATCATCAACACAAGCAACTGATGCGGGTTCGAGGCCGAGATGCGCCGCCGCGGCACCGACAGGGCGACCGCGCCCTGCGCGGTATCGACCACCACCATCGGGCGGCGCTCGTCCGTCACCAGATCGACGGCCACGACATCGGGCAGCGCGCGGCGCAAGACGCGCGTCGCGGCCACACCCGTCAGGTCGTAGAACACGCGCTGGTCTTGCGTCAGCCCGGCCGGGGCCGGTGCGATCTGGATGGCCAGCGCATCGGCCAAGGCACCCGCCCGCGCGTCGCCCTCGGCCAAGGCATCCAACACCAGCGCCAGATCCAGGGCCAGCGCTTCCGACATCTGGCCCGCGACATCCTGGAAATAGCGTTGCAGGATCTGGCCCGAGACGACAATCTGCAAGGTGACGATGGGCACAAGCAAGATCAGGGCGGCCCGACCATAGAGCCCCTGTGGAAGAACGCGTTTGAGCCAGCGAAACATCATGGACACAGTTAGCCTTGCAGGTGGGCGGATGGAAAGCGAAAGCGGTGCGATCTGGATGGAACCGGGGCTTCGGCGGATCACCGCACCCAACCCATCGCCCATGACCTATCGCGGCACCAACAGCTATATTCTGGGCCAAGGGCGCGTCGCATTGATCGATCCCGGCCCCGATGATCCGTCGCATCTGCGTGCGATCTTGGCCGCGCTTGCCCCCGGTGAAACGCTTGCAGCGATCCTTGTCACCCATTCGCACCGCGACCATTCCGGCCTGGCCGGTCGGCTGTCGGCAGCCACGGGCGCCGCTGTCTTGGCGGCCGGCCCGTCCGAATGGGGCCGCAGCCCGGTGATGGCCCGGCTTGCCGCCCAGGGCGATCTGGCCGGCGGCGAAGGCGTGGACAAGGATTTCACCCCCCACCGGCAGATCACCGAAGCGACGCCGATCGACGGCGACTGGGGACGGATCGATGTTGTGCAAACCCCCGGCCACATGGCCAACCACCTGAGCTTTGCTTGGCAGGGGGCGCTGTTCACCGGCGATCTGGTGATGGGCTGGTCGACATCGCTGGTGTCACCCCCGGATGGCGACATGGGGGCCTTCATGGCATCCTGCCGACGGCTTCAGACGCGCCAGGACCGGGTGTTTCACCCCGGCCACGGCGATCCGGTGACCGACCCCAAGGCCCGGCTCGAGGCGCTGATCGCCCATCGCAAAATGCGCGAAAGCCAGATCATCGCGGGATTGTCGCCACATCACGCGGTCACAGCGACCGACCTGGC
>JBEAQJ010000065.1:0-10733 GCA_041163945.1 Pseudomonadota bacterium | reverse complement strand
GCCGTCATCAGGTCGAGATGCGCGCCGCCGCCGTTCTTGAACAGCGTGATCTCGTCGTCCGACCGCCGGGCGAATGCGCCCGAAGGCAGGTCATAGTAATCGGCCAGCACATCGCCCTCGGTAATCACCCCACGGGCGAGCGGGATCTTCAACTCCCCGATATGGCCGATGGTGGTGGCGCGGCTGTCCACGAAGATGCGGGCGCGCCTGAGCGCCGCATCATCGGCTTCGCGCATGTCGGGACGATAGGCGCCGATCAAGTCGACATGCTGGCCGGGACGCAGCCATTCACCCCGCAGAACCGGATCGGTCGCCATGGTGGCACAAGTCACGATATCGGCCCCAGCCACGGCGGCCGGAAGATCATCGGCAACCGTCGTGCCGGCAAAGCGTGCCGCCAGCCGTTCGGCCCCGGCCCGGGTGCGGTTCCAGACCAAAAACCGCGCATCGGGGAACAGCGCGCCATAGGCCGCACGCAAGGCCGCGGCCACCGTGCCCGCCCCCACGATCAAGATCACCGCACTGTCCTTGCGCGCCAGCAGTCGTGCCGCGCACAGGCTGTCGCCGGCGGTTTTCCACTTGGTCAACAGGTGAAAATCCACGATGGCGGCCAAGGTGCCGTCGGTATCGGAATACAGCGCCGCCGACCCGTTCACCGCCGGTTTGCCCACAGCGGCGTTTCCCGGAAAAATCGTGGCCGTCTTGACCAGCTGCCCCAAACCATCGATCCAGGCCGCGCGCGACAGCAAGGTATCTGTGCCGCGATACAGGAAACTGTCGGCGATCTCGGCCCGTGATCGGGCATGGCCGGCCTCGATCGCATCGCACAGGCCCAGCCAATCCAACCGCGCCTCGACGTCGGGGCCGATGATGGCAACGCTCACGCCGCGGCCTCATCCGCCGTCAACAACCCCGCCGCAACCAGCCGATCCGCCCAGCCTTGGGGATGTTCGAACAGATGCGCCTGCCAGCCGCGTTCAAGCGCAACCTTGATGTTGGCGGTGCGATCGTCGGCAAACAGGATCGCCGCTGGCGCCACGTTCAGCGCCGCCTCGACCATTTCGTAGATGCGCGGATCGGGCTTTGTCACCTGCATCCGCCCCGAGACGAATTCGATGTCGAACTCATTCAGGAAATCGAACTGGGTCTGCGCATAGGCGTAGCTGTCGACGCCGAAATTCGTCAGGCAATGCACCGGCACGCCCTTGGCGCGCAGCTGCCGCAACAGCTTGACCGAGTGGTCGATCACGGGCGTGGCAAGCTGGATCCAGCTGTCGTGCCAATCTCGGATCTCGGCGCGCCATTTCGGGTGCGAATCGGCGGTTTCATAGATGACCTGCTGAAACGGCTCGCCCCGGTCGACGCGTTCGTTCATCCAGTGCAGATCCACCTCGGCGAACAAGGCCCGGCGGCGCGCCTCACCATAGACGCGGTCGTAATAGGTTTCGGGCTGCCATCCGATCAGCACGTTGCCGATATCGAAAATCACGACTTCGGGTGTCATCGACCCACCCCGCACAGCGCCTTGGTGTGACTGTTCACCGGATGCTCCCTTCGGATCGAAACCGGGCATTGGCTGCGCCTGGGGCCCGGCGGTTTTGTGGATATGCTCTGCCGCAGCCTTTTCGGGCCTGCGGCAAGGCGTAACCTGCCCGATGCAGGCCGTGCAAGCACCTCAGCCACCCGGCATGATCCCGGCCATCTGCGACACCCAGGCGATCACGACCGAAACCGTCAAGATCGACACCACGGTCGAAATCAGGATCGCCGCCGACACCCGCTGCGGGGCCACGCCATAGTGTTGGGCCAGCATGAAGATATTGCCGGCAACGGGCAGCGACGCCGCGGCGATCATCACCGCCGCATCAAAGATCGGCACCGGGAACAAGAACAACGCCGCAAAGGCGACCGCGGCAGGGTGCAGAACCAGCTTGCAAAAGCTGAGCCATGCCGCGACCTGCACCCGTTCGGCCGATTTGCCGGCCAGCGACGCGCCGATGGCAAACAGCGCACCCGGCGTGGCGGCTGCGCCCAGAATGCCCAGAAATTCGTTCACCGGGCCGGGCAGGGCCATGCCCGTCGAAGACCACGCCAAGCCCAGAACCATGGATACGATCATGGGGTTCTTGACCAAGCCCATGCCCACCGTTCTGACGATGCCCAGCGACATGCGGCCATCGCGGCTGCCGGTGATCAAGATCACGATGATCGAGGAAAAAACGATCAAATCCAGCGCCAGCACCATCAGCACGGGGCCGGCCGCCGCATCACCCATCAAGACGATCAACATGGGAACGCCCAGAAAACCGGTGTTGCCGATCACCGCGCATTGCGCCTCGACCGCGGCTTCGGCGACCGAGCGCTGGCGCAGGAACGCGATGGCGGTGGCGATGGCATACACGACGAAGCACCCCCACAAATAGGCCGCCACGAACCACCAATCGAAAATCTCGGACAGCGACAGGTTTGCAGCAAACCGGAACAGCATCGCCGACAGCGCGAAATAAAAGACGAATTTCGTCAGATAGGCCGCCGCCTCGGCGGTGAAGAACCCGCTGCGGCACGCCTGCCAGCCAAGGCCGATAAGCGCGAAAAACGGCAGTGTCTTGAGAAAGATCTCGATCATGTCGCTTGGCTAATCCGCCCCCCGGCCAAAGTCCATCCACCCCCGACACCCATAGGGGCCCGGCCGGGCCAAGTGCGAACGCCTTGCCGGAACTGAACCAGTTGGTTTACATTCCCCGCATCACGGGGGGCCAACATGAACGCCGAGGCGCAGATCAAGAGGGGCCGCAAATTCGATCAGGTGATCGAAGGGGCGCGGTCGGTCTTCATGCGCGAAGGCTTCGAAGGTGCCAGCGTCGATGAAATCGCCCGCTTTGCCGGGGTGTCGAAGGCCACGCTCTACAGCTACTTTCCCGACAAGCAACACCTGTTTCTCGCGGTGCTGCAAACCGAGTGCGCCCAACAGGCCGAGGTCGAGTTCCTGAACGACACCAATGATCTGAGCGTCGAGCAGACCCTGCATGCCATCTGCACCACTCTGATCACGTTTTTCCTGTCGCGCTTCGGACAGGACATGTTCCGCGTCTGCGTCGCCGAGGCGCAGCGTTTCCCCGAATTGGGCCGCGCCTTTTACGACAGCGGTCCCAAGAAATGGGGGCGCAAGATCGCGCTTTACCTCGACAGCCCCAAGGCGCAGGCGACGCTGCGCATCGACGACAGCATGCTGGCCGCCGATCAGCTGGCGCAGCTCTGCCGCGCCGATCTGATGCTCAAGGTGCTGTTCGGCATCCAGAACAATCCAAGCGCCGAAGAAATCGACCGGGTCGCAGCCGAGGCGGTCAAGACCTTCCTAGCCCGCTACCGCCGCGCCTGACCGCCCCCCTTCTCTGTTTCCCAAATATCCCGGGGGAGGCCGCAGGCCGGGGGCAGAGCCCCCTTTGCCCGTGTCGTTACAGGTCCTTCCACATCACCAGCGCGTCCACATAGCCCAGCGTGGGGTGGCGAAAGGCGCCGGGCAGTCGGGCCAGCGTGCGAAACCCCGCCCCTTCCCAGATCGCGATGGCGCGGCTGTTGGTGGACACCACGAAATTGAACTGCATGGCCCGGTAGCCTTGCGCCACGGCTTGGCCCAGCGCGTGATCCAGCATGCTGCGCGCCACGCCCTGCCCGCGCGCTGCCAGGGCGGTGACGAAACCGCAGTTGCACACATGCGCCCCGCCGCCCGCCTGATTGGGGCGGATGTAATAGCTGCCCAGCGCCACGCCATCCTTCGCGCCTTGCGCCAGGAACACGGTCTTGTCGGGTGCGCACCAATAGGCCAGCGCATCCTCGGGCGCGATCGCGGGATCGACGGTATAGGTATCGCCCGCGCGAAACACCGGCATCAGCATCTCGGCCAACGCAGCGTGGTCGTGCGGCCCGGCGGGGCGGATCACCAGATCTGTCTGCATGGTCGATAGCTCTTGTCGGTGAATGTCGCGCCCTGCATGTGCCAATCGCTGCGCCAACGCAACGGGACCTGACCCGCATGGCCCGCAACGCATGTGAACCGGCAGCCAAGGCATGGGCCCAACGGCTGTGCCGTGCCACTTGCGTCGATGACCGATTCCCCCTATATGCGGCTCAACAGCGGCGCCCCCGGGTCCAAACCGGATGGCTCCACCGGACAAGTTCGACGGGCCGCTCGGCCCGTTTTTTCGTTTCCGAAGGCACGTTTCGACCGTGAATGACCTGATTGCAAAATCTGCCATGGACCGACGCATGGCCGAAATCCTGACCCCGGTGATCGAGGGCATGGGCTTCGAGGTTGTGCGCATCCGCCTGATGGGCGGCATGGCGAAAACCCTGCAAGTCATGGTCGAACGCCCCGATGGCGGGATCGACGTGGATGAATGTGCCCAGGTCTCGAACGCGATCAGCGCGGTGCTGGATGTCGAAGATCCGCTGGAAGATGCCTATGCGCTCGAAGTGTCGAGCCCCGGCATCGACCGGCCGCTGACGCGGCTGAAGGATTTCGAGACATGGGAAGGCTACGAGGCCCGGCTGGAAACGACCGAAATGATCGATGGCCGCCGTCGCTTCAAGGGCGTGCTGGCCGGTGTCGAAGGCCAAGAGGTTCTGATCAATCTCGAAGACGGCCCCGAAACCCTGACGGTCGGCTTGCAGTTCGACTGGCTATCGGATGCCAAGCTGATCCTGACCGATGAGCTGATCCGGGAAATGCTCAAGGCCCGCAAGGCCGCGGGCATCATCGATGAATCCCAATTTGACGAAATCGAGGAAGACACCTCGAAGGCGGAGGATTAACCAAAATGTCCATCACGTCAGCCAACCAGCTGGAACTGTTGCAGACCGCCGATGCGGTGGCGCGCGAGAAAATGATCGACCCCTCGCTGGTGGTCGAAGCGATGGAGGAATCCCTCGCCCGCGCTGCCAAGTCCCGCTACGGCGCGGATCTGGACATTCGCGTGAAGATCGACCGCAAGACCGGGCGCGCCGCGTTCACCCGCGTGCGCACCGTCGTCGAAGATGACGCGGTCGAAAACGAAAAGGCCCAGCTGACCGTTGCGCAGGCCCGGCCCTACTTGGCCGATCCCAAGGTGGGCGACGTGATCGTCGATGACATTCCGCCCGTGGAACTGGGCCGGATTGCGGCGCAATCGGCCAAGCAGGTGATCTTGCAAAAGGTGCGCGAAGCCGAACGCGATCGCCAATACGAAGAATTCCGCGACCGCGCCGGCACCATCATCAATGGTGTCGTCAAGCGCGAAGAATACGGCAACGTCATCGTCGACGTGGGCCGGGGCGAAGGTGTGCTGCGGCGCAACGAAAAGATCGGCCGCGAGGCGTATCGCAACGGCGACCGCATCCGCTGCTACATCAAGGACGTGCGCCGCGAGGCGCGCGGCCCGCAGATCTTCCTGTCGCGCACCGCACCGGAATTCATGGCCGAACTGTTCAAGATGGAAGTGCCCGAAATCTACGACGGCATCATCGAGATCAAGGCCGTGGCCCGCGATCCGGGCTCGCGCGCCAAGATCGCGGTCATTTCCTATGACAATTCGATCGACCCGGTCGGCGCTTGCGTGGGCATGCGCGGCAGCCGCGTTCAGGCCGTGGTCAATGAGCTTCAGGGCGAAAAGATCGACATCATTCCGTGGAACGAAGACGCGGCCACTTTCCTTGTGAACGCGCTTCAGCCCGCCGAAGTCACCAAGGTCGTGATCGACGAAGATGCCGAGCGCATCGAGGTTGTGGTGCCCGATGAACAATTGTCGCTGGCCATCGGTCGGCGCGGCCAGAACGTGCGGCTGGCCAGCCAGCTGACCGGTCTCGACATCGATATCCTGACCGAAGAAGAAGAATCCAAGCGCCGCCAGGCCGAATTCGAAGAGCGCACGCGCCTGTTCATGGACACGCTCGACCTTGATGAATTCTTTGCCCAGCTGCTGGTTTCCGAAGGCTTCACCTCGCTCGAGGAAGTCGCCTATGTTGAAATGGACGAACTGCTGGTGATCGAAGGCGTCGACGAAGGCACCGCCGGTGAGCTTCAGGCCCGCGCCCGCGATTATCTGGAAGAACAGAACAAAAAGGCGTTGGAAAAGGCCCGCAGCATGGGCGTGGACGAAGCGCTTGTTGAATTCGATGGGCTGACGCCCCAGATGCTGGTGGCCTTGGCCGAAGACGGCATCAAGACGCTGGACGATTTCGCCACCTGTGCCGATTGGGAACTGGCCGGCGGCTGGACCACGGTCAATGGCGAACGCGTCAAGGATGAAGGCTTGCTGGAATCCTTCGAGGTCAGCCTGGAAGAGGCGCAAAACATGATCATGACCGCCCGTGTCAAGCTTGGCTGGGTCACGATCGAAGAACTGGAAGCCCAAGCCGCCGCAGAGGAAGCAGAGGGCTAAGGCCCTCTGGTCGGGGCCCGCGCATGAGTCGGGGCGGACAAAAGCCAGACCGCAACGACGGTCCCGAGCGTCGCTGCATCGCCACAGGCGAGGTGCAGCCCAAGCATGGGCTGATCCGTTTCGTGGTCGGCCCCGAGGGTGAACTGGGCCCCGATCTGGCCGAAAAGCTGCCCGGGCGGGGCATATGGGTGGCCGCCGACCGGACGGCATTGGAGCTGGCGGTGAAGAAAAATCTCTTCAGCCGCGCGGCCAAGCAGCCGGTGCGCGTGCCCGAAGACCTGATCGCGCGGGTCGAAGCCGGGCTGGTGCGGCGTCTGACAGACATGATCGCGCTGTCGCGAAAGGCTGGCGAGGCCGTGGCCGGCTTCGAAAAGGTCAAGGACTGGCTGGCCACCAGAAACGTCAAGGTTCTGCTTCAGGCCACCGATGGCTCTGAGCGGGGCAAATCCAAATTGTGGACGCCGACCGGCGCCCGCTATTTCAGCGTCCTGACCGCCCGGGAATTGGGTTTGGCATTCGGACGCCAAAGTGTGATACATGGCGCGCTTGCCGCTGGTGGTCTGGCCCCTCGTGTTGTAGAGGGTGCCGCAAAACTGCAAGGCCTGCGCAAGGCAGACGGCGGACACCCCGCCGGGAAAGACGAACGGAACGCATGAGCGACACGGACGGAAAAAAACCACTCGGCTTGTCTGGAAGCGCGCTGTCAGGGCGCGTCAGCCAGAGCTTTTCGCGCGGACGCACCAAATCGGTCGTCGTGGAGACAAAGCGCAAGCGCGTGGTCGTGCCCAAACCCGGCACGCAATCCGCAGCGGCGCAAAATGCCGAAGGCGGCAAGCGCGAAAAGTCGCTGCCCGATGCAGAACTCGAACGCCGCTTGAAAGCGCTGCAAAACGCCCGCGCCCGTGAGGTCGAGGACGAAGCGCGCCGTCAGCAGGAAGAAAAAGAACGCGAACAAGATCGCACCCGTCGCCGCGCCGAAGCCGAAGCGCGCGAACGCGAAGAGCGCGAACGCGAAGAAGCGCTGCGCGTGAAGGAAGAAGAAGACGCCCGCCGCCGCGCCGACGAAGAAGCCCGCCGGGCCCAACCCGGCACAACGGGCAAGGATGCGGTCAGCGACCCCGCGGGGCTGGAAGCCGCCGCCGCGGCCGCGCCCGGATCGCGCGGCGCCGTCAAGCCGGCCGTCACCCCCGCGCGGCGCAAGGCCGAAGAAGATGATCGTGCCGGCCGCGCCCGCGTGGTCGAACGCGACAGCGAGCGCCGGTCCGGAAAGCTGACGCTGAACGAGGCTCTTTCGGGTGGCGAAGGCGGCCGTCAACGCAGCCTTGCCGCGATGAAGCGCAAGCAGGAACGCCAGCGCCAGAAAGCGATGGGCGGAACGGCCGATCGCGAAAAGGTCGTGCGCGACGTGCAATTGCCGGAAACCATCGTGGTGTCGGAACTGGCCAACCGCATGGCCGAGCGCGCCGCCGATGTGGTCAAATCGCTCATGAAAATGGGCATGATGGTCACCCAGAACCAGGCGATCGACGCAGACACCGCCGAATTGATCGTCGAGGAATTCGGCCACCGCGTGCAGCGCGTGTCGGATTCAGACGTGGAAGATGTGATCATCAGCACCGTCGATGCGACGGACGATCTCAAGCCGCGCCCGCCCGTGATCACGATCATGGGCCACGTGGACCACGGCAAGACCTCGCTTCTGGATCGCATCCGCAAGGCCAACGTCGTTTCGGGCGAAGCCGGGGGCATCACGCAGCATATCGGCGCCTATCAGGTCAAGACCGAAGGCGGCGCCGTGCTGACCTTTCTCGATACGCCCGGCCACGCGGCCTTTACCTCGATGCGGGCGCGCGGGGCACATGTGACCGATATCGTCGTGCTGGTCGTGGCCGCCGATGATTCCGTCATGCCGCAGACCATCGAAGCGATCAATCACGCCAAGGCCGCCAAGGTGCCGATGATCGTTGCGATCAACAAGATCGACAAATACGAGGCCGACCCGAACCGGGTGCGCACCGAATTGCTTCAGCATGAAGTCGTCGTCGAAAAGATGTCGGGCGATGTGCAGGATGTCGAGGTATCGGCCCATACCGGCCAGGGTCTTCCCGAACTGCTGGAAGCCATCGCGCTTCAGGCCGAAATCCTGGAACTTCAGGCCAACCCCGACCGTCCGGCCGAGGGTGCGGTGATCGAAGCACAGCTTGACGTGGGCCGCGGCCCGGTCGCGACCGTGCTGGTTCAGAAAGGCACGCTGAAGCAGGGCGACATCTTCGTCGTCGGCGAACAGTGGGGCAAGGTCCGCGCGATGGAAAACGACCGCGGCGAACGCATCAAGGAAGCCGGCCCCTCGGTTCCCGTCGAAGTGTTGGGCCTGAACGGCACACCGGAAGCCGGCGACGTTCTGAACGTTGTGGCCACCGAAGCGCAGGCGCGCGAAATCGCCGAATACCGCCATCAAGCCGCCAAGGACAAGCGCGCCGCCGCAGGGGCCGCCACGACGCTGGATCAGCTTTTGGCCAAGGCCAAGGCCGACAAGGACGTCAAGGAACTGCCCATCGTGGTCAAGGCCGATGTGCAGGGCTCGGCCGAGGCAATCGTGCAGGCGATGGAAAAGATCGGCAACGACGAAGTGCGCGTGCGCGTGCTGCACTACGGTGTGGGTGCGATCACCGAATCCGATATCGGCTTGGCCGAGGCATCGGGTGCGCCGGTCATTGGCTTCAACGTGCGCGCCAACGCCCCCGCCCGCAGCAGCGCCAACCAAAAAAGCGTCGAAATCCGCTACTACAGCGTGATCTACGACTTGGTGGATGACGTGAAAGCGGCCGCGTCCGGGCTTTTGGGTGCCGAGATCCGCGAAAACTTCATCGGCTATGCCCAGATCCGCGAAGTGTTCAAAGTGTCGGGCGTTGGCAACGTCGCGGGCTGCTTGGTCACCGAAGGTGTGGCGCGTCGATCGGCGGGCGTGCGCCTGCTGCGCGACGATGTGGTGGTCCATGAGGGCACGCTGAAAACGCTCAAGCGCTTCAAGGATGAGGTCAAGGAAGTCCAGTCTGGCCAGGAATGCGGCATGGCCTTCGAAAATTACGACGACATCCGCAAAGGCGATGTGATCGAGATTTTCGAACGCGAGGAAATCGAACGCTCGCTGGTGTGACGCGGGCAACACGGCCTTTGACGGGGCGCCGCTTGCGGCGCCCTTGTCATGTCAGGCGGCTGGCTGGCTGTCGGCGTGCCGATTGCGCATCCAGACGCTGCCGTTCAGCGCACCCGCAACCGACACCCAGACCAGATAGGGCACAAACAGCGCCCCCGCGATCCAGTCGATCTGCCAAAAACTGATCATGGTGCCGGCAACGGCGATCCAAAGCCCGATCATGATGACAAAGGCCGCCCGGATGCGGTGCAACCCGAAGAACACGGGCGTCCACAAGGTGTTGAACGCAATCTGCATGGCCCAAAACGCCATCCCGTAGGCGGCCCCATCCATCGGCGCCACGCGCGCAGCCGCCACGGCCGAGGACAGATACAAAACCGTCCACGCCACCGGGAACACCCAATCGGGCGGGGTCCATGTTGGCTTGGACAGCGCGCGATACCAAGCGCCCGGCATGAACATCGAGCCGGTCGTGGCCGCCGCCCCGCAGGCGGCAAGGAAAATCGCGAACAAAGCCCAATCCATGCCCAGCAGATAGGGCGTCACAGGCTGCGCGCCAAGCCCGTGGCGGAACGATCGCGGGCTTCAAGCTGCGACAAGACCTGCAGCAGGCTGTCACCCCAACCGCTTTGGGCGCGATCGGGTTGGGCGGCCGCCTCGACCAGGAAAGCCACTTCGGCCAGTGGCCGGGCATAAATGACCGGGTTCTGCGGCAAGATCGTGACCATTCCGGCCCGAATCAGCGACCAGCCCAAAAGCCCCAGCTTTTGGTTTCGCGATGTCACGGCGCGGCAGGTCACGCTGTCATGGCCGCCGCGTGCCAGCTTGCGCCCGATGGCGTCATAACAATAGCGGGCGGCGAATATGCCGGGGCGCGCCGCGACAGGCAGCGCCTTCACCCCCGCTTCGGAACGATGATAAAGCCGGTCGGCTTCGGCCAAAAGGCGGCGCACGATGCGGCGAATATCCGGGCTGGGGCGCGGATCGGCCAGAAACGCCGCCGGGTCGATTCCCGCTTCATCCAGCCAATCGGTGGGCAGATACAGACGGCCCGCGCGCGCATCTTCGCCCACGTCACGCGCGATGTTGGTCAGTTGCATCGCAACCCCCAGATCACAGGCCCGCGCCAAGGCATTGGGATCACGCACGCGCATCAAGAC
>JBEAQJ010000064.1:0-10220 GCA_041163945.1 Pseudomonadota bacterium | reverse complement strand
TATGATCTGACTTCTGACGATCTGCTGGCATGATCCACACGCCCCACGAGATCCCGCCCGAACCGGGACAGGCCACACGGATCGCCGAAGATGTGCTGTGGCTGCGCATGCCGCTGCCCATGGTCTTGAACCATGTCAACGCCTATGCCCTGCGCGATGCGGATGGCTGGACATTGATCGACACGGGCTTTGACACCGCGCATACCCGCGCTTTGTGGGACGCCGCGCTGGTCGGGCCCTTGGCCGGCGCGCCGATTCGGCGGGTGGTCGTGACCCATCACCATCCTGATCACGTCGGGCTTGCCGGCTGGTTTCAGGCGCGCGGGGCGGAATTGTGCATGCCGCGCACGGCGTGGTTGATGGCGCGGATGCTGGTGCTGGACGAACATCCTCGGCCCACCGCCGAAACGCTGGCCCATTGGCAGGATGCGGGCATGGACCCCGCGCTTTTGGCCCGACGCCGCGACGAGCGGCCGTTCAATTTCTGCGATGTGGTCCATGCCTTGCCGCTGGGCTTTCGCCGGTTACAATCTGGGGGCATGATCCGCATGGGGGGGCGCGACTGGGATATCCGCTTTGGCCAAGGCCACGCCCCCGACCACGCCACGTTCTGGAGCCGCGATGACAACCTGGTGATCGGGGGCGATCAGCTTTTGGCGACGATTTCCCCCAATCTCGGCGTCTATGCGACCGAACCGGGCGCCGACCCGGTCGGCGAGTGGCTGCAAAGCTGTGCCGAACTTTTGCCCTGGGCGCGGCCCGACCAGCTGGTTTTGCCGGGCCACAAACTGCCGTTTCTGGGGCTGCCGGATCGTTTGGGCCAGTTGATCGACAATCATCACGGCGCGCTGGATCGGCTGCGCGATCACCTGTCGGCGGGGCCGCGCAGCGCCGCGGAATGTTTCGCGCCGCTGTTCAAGCGCAACATCGATGCGGCCAGCTACGGTTTGGCGCTGGTCGAGGCGGTGGCCCATCTCAACCATCTTCTGGCGCTGGGCGCGGTCACGCGGCAGCGGCGGGCGGATGGGGCTTGGGCCTACCGGCTGGCAGATTGACCTGCGGCGCCGTGCCCGATGGTGGGTGGGCTGACAGCGCGGGCGGAATGCGCTATGGCGCTGACAAAAGGCACACCGATCCGGACCGGAGGGATACGACATGGGCGACAACCATCACAAGCACGGTGACATGGACATCACCGAACAGCAAAAGACCTTTGACGCCTTCATGCGCTGGAGCGTGAATGTCGGGCTGGTCTGCATCGCCATCGTGATATTCCTGGCCCTTTTCGCACGATGATCGCCCTGCGACGCATCGCGGGCGCGCTGGTGATCGCCGGCGCGTTGGGCGGTTGCGTCGCCCAAGAGGTCTGGGCCCCGGATGCGGTGGTCAGCGCCGCCAGCTATCGCCCGGACGGGCCGCCCACCGTCACGCTGATGACGATGATCTCGAACACCACGGGGGCGGGGGGGCACTCGGCCTTGCTGATCGACGGTGACGAGCGGGTTCTGTTCGACCCGGCCGGCACATGGTATCACCCGATGATCCCCGAACGAAACGATGTGCTTTATGGCATGAGCGCGCCGTTTCTTGGGTTTTACAACGACTACCACGCGCGCGAGACCTATCACATCGTGGTGCAGGATATCGACGTCACGCCTGAGGTGGCCGCGTCCCTGATCGCGGCAGTCGAACGCGCGGGCCCGGTGCCGTCGGCACGGTGTGCCTATTCCATCAGCCAGGTTCTGAGCGCGACGCCCGGTTTCGAATCGGTTGGCACGAACCTGTTTCCAGCCCGCATGATGCAGCGCTTTGCCATGCTGCCCGGGGTGCGGGAACGCCGCATCTACGACGATGATTCCGACGACAATCTGGAACTGCTGCAGGCACAGGCGCGCGCCGAATTGTCCCGCCAGCGTGCCGCCGCCCTGATGGTCGCTTATGATTGAACGCGCCGGGCCGCGGATCGGCGCAACCTGAACCACAAAACAAAACCCCCGTGGCAAGCCGCGGGGGTTTTACGTTTTCGGGATCGCGTTACCGATCGGACAAGCCGTTAAAGCATGCCTTCGCGCTGCGCCTTTTTGCGCGCCAGCTTACGGGCGCGGCGTACGGCTTCAGCCTTTTCGCGTGCTTTCTTGATCGAGGGTTTTTCGTAATGCTGCTTAAGCTTCATTTCACGGAAAACGCCTTCGCGCTGAAGTTTCTTCTTCAGAGCCCGGAGCGCCTGATCGACATTGTTGTCGCGAACACTGACCTGCATTCTGGTGTCACCACCTTCCTAAGTTAGAGTTGCGTTTGACTGCAGGAGGTGGCCGTATAGCAAAGCGCCCCTATCTTGTCCATCGCCCCTGTACCGACCGACACAAAAGGCCATTCCATGTCCGACAGCCTCGACCCGAAGGACCGCCTGATCGCTGCCGCCCTGATGCATGTGCCCTTCGACGGCTGGTCGGAAACCAGCTTTCGCGCCGCCGCCGCCGATGCCGGGCTGACCCAGGCCGAGGCCCGCGCGCTGTGCCCCCGTGGCGCGGTCGATCTGGCCTTGGCTTTTCATGCGCAAGGCGATGGTGCGATGCGGGCGCGGTTGGCGCAGGCCGATCTGGGCGCGCTGCGCTATTCGGACCGGGTGGCCTTTGCCATCCGCACCCGGCTGGAACAGGTGGAACACGACAAGGAGGCGGTGCGCCGCGGCGTCACGCTGTTTGCCCTGCCCATCCATGCCGCCGATGGGGCCAAGGCCCTGTGGCAGACGGCCGATGCGATCTGGACCGCGCTTGGCGATACATCGCAGGATCTGAATTGGTACACCAAGCGGGTCACGCTGTCGGGGGTCTATTCGGCCACGGTTCTGTATTGGCTGGGCGATCAATCCATGGACCATGCCGCCACATGGGCGTTTCTGGACCGTCGCATCGATGATGTCATGCAGATCGAACGTGCGAAAAAGGCCATGCGCGACAACAAATTCCTGGCGCCGCTGATGGCGGGGCCGAATTGGCTGGCCGCCCGGATCAAGGCCCCCGGCCTTGCGCCCGACGATCTGCCGGGCCGGTGGCGCGGTCCGGTCAGCGGTGCGGACCAAACGCCTGCCAGCCCGACATCAGCCGGGTCGCAGCCGTAAGCGTGCAGGCGGCCGCGAACACCAGCGCCAGGGCTGGAAAGGCCGCCGGAAACACGCAAAACAGCACGAACACGGCGATGGTTTCGGCACCTTCGGTCAAGCCGCCAAGGTAGTGAATACCCTTTTGGGGATAATCCTGCGCGCTCATGCCCCGCTTGGCGGCCACGACGGCAAAGGCCAGAAAAGACGTTCCCGACAGGATGAAACTGGCGATCAAGGCCGCGCCGGGCAGCGCATTGGCGCCCGGATCGGCCAAGATGAAGCCCATCGGAAACGCCGCGTAGAACACGAAATCAAGCGCGATATCCAAAAACGCCCCGCGGTCGGTCGGCGCCGTGGCGCGTGCCACCGCGCCGTCCAGCCCATCGGCCAACCGGTTGCCCAACAGCCCCAGAACCGCCAGCCCATACAGCCCCAGCCCGGCCGCCGCGGCCCCGGCCAGCCCAAAGCCACAGCCCACCAGCGACACCTGATCGGCGTTGATGCCCCAATGCGCGATGCGCCGCCCAAGCGGGTCAAGCAAGCGGTGCTGCAGGGGCAAAAGGCGCGCGTCGAACATGGGGCAGCTTTGGCCGCGTGGCCGCGCGCGGTCAATCCCGCGCCATCACCTGGCCCGCGCCATGTACCGGCCCGTCAGCCCGCCAGATCGGCGACCAGCGCGGGCAAGCCACCCAGATCGGTCAATTCGTGGAACCGCGCATGTCCCGTGGGCGGTTCGGCGTGTTCCAAGGCCCAGCTCAACCCATGCGGCACGAACACCCCCCAAGCCCCAGCGTCGAGCGCGGGGCGCACATCCGATTTCAAGGAATTGCCCACCATCATCGCCCGCGTGGGCCCATCGCCATGCTGCCGAAAGGCGCGCTCATAGGTTTCGCGCCGCTTGTCCGACACGATTTCGACCGCGTGAAACCGATCCCCCAGACCCGATTGGGCCAGCTTGCGTTCCTGATCCAGAAGATCGCCCTTGGTGATCAGCACCAGCCGATGGCGTGATGCCAGATCGGCCACGACCTCGGCCGCGTGCGGCAACAGTTCGATCGGATGGCGCAGCATGTCTTGGCCTGCGGCCAGAAGCTCGGCGATGACATGCGCCGGCACGGTTTGATCGGTCACTTCGATGGCGGTTTCGATCATCGACAGCACGAACCCCTTGATGCCGAAACCATAATGGCCAAGGTTGCGCCGCTCGGCTTCCAGCAGGCGGTGCTGCAAATGGTCGGGGTCGGTGTAGCCTGCCAGCAGGTCGGCAAAGCGTTCCTGCGTCAGGCGATAGAAGCTTTCGTTTTGCCACAGCGTGTCATCGGCATCAAAGCCGATGGTGGTCAAACGGTCGGCCATGGCTTACACCCCTCTTTTCGGAATCGCCTTGCGCCTTATATAGTGCGTCCATGCATGCGACAGCCGGCAGACCGAAGCGGAATGGAGACACGATGCAGACCGACCGCTGGCACATGATGGCGGACAAGCCCAAGACCGAAGGTGACGCCACCGTCATCACCAAGACCAAGCCGAAAACCCAGCGCCCGCCGATGTACAAGGTGCTGCTGCTCAATGACGACTACACGCCGATGGAATTCGTCGTGCATGTGCTGGAACGGTTTTTCGGCATCAGCCATTCGCAAGCGGTCGAAATCATGCTGACCGTTCACAAGAAGGGCGTGGCCGTGGTGGGCGTGTTTTCCTACGAGATCGCAGAAACCAAGGTGGCGCAGGTGATGGATTTCGCGCGGCGCAACCAGCACCCGTTGCAGTGCACGATGGAGAAAGAGGACTGAAGCGTCCTCGTGGCCCGGCATGACCCCTGATCGTTGGACCCTTGCGCTTGAGGCGGGCGAATTCAGCCTGCCGGCGGAACCCGTGCTGGTGATGGCCGCACGGGGGGATGCCGATTTCGGTGCGCTGGGGCAGGTTCATTGCGTGCAGGGCTTTGCCCCCGATCATGACCGCTTGGCCGCGCGTGGTCGTTCGGTATCGCCCGATCTGCCCGACGGCGGGGCTTATGGCACCGCCTTGGTGCAGATCGTCAAGGCCAAGGCCGGCACGCTGGGCGCCATCGCCGAGGCGCTGGGCGCGCTGCGCCCCGGCGGGCTGTTGTTGGTCGATGGCCAGAAAGACGAAGGCATCGAATCCATCGCGAAAACCTTGCGCGGCGTCTTTGCGATCGCAGGCAGCTTTGCAAAGGCGCATGGCAAGCTGATCTGGCTTGTCCGCCCCGATCCCTTGCCCGAGGCCGTTCTGGACTGGATGGCCGCCCCGATCGAGACCGACGAGGGCTACGTGACCGTTCCGGGCGGGTTTTCCGCCGATGGCCCCGACCGCGGGTCCGAGCTGCTGGTGGCCTTGGTGCCGCCCTTGGCCGGCCGGGTGGCCGACTTGGGCGCAGGCTGGGGCTATGTGGCGGGCGAGCTTTTGTCGGAACAGCAGGGGATCGAGGCGCTGGATCTGATCGAGGCCGATCACGCCATGCTGGAAGCGGCCGCGGCCAATATCGACGATCCGCGCGCGCGGTTTTTCTGGGCCGACGTAACCCGCTTTCAGCCCGACACCCGCTATGACGCGATCGTGTCGAACCCGCCGTTTCACCTGGGCCGCCATGCCGATCCCGATCTGGGGCGGGCCTTCATCGCGGCGGCGCAACGCATGTTGCACCCCGGCGGGCGATTTTTCATGGTCGCAAACCGCCATCTGCCGTATGAAGACGCCCTGAAGGCCGCTTTTGGGACTGGGCGGCTTTTGGGGGAATTGGAAGGCTACAAGATCTACGAGGCCGCAAAGCCGAAACGCTAAGCGCCTGCAGCTGGGGACCGGATCGAACCGATGACACTTTCCATCCAAGGCAAGACGGCGATCGTCACGGGGGCGGCCAATGGCGTCGGGCTGGCCATTGCCCGCCACTTCGTCGATCGCGGCGCCAAGGTGATGTTTGCCGACCGCGACAAGGCGCGTCTGGCCGATGAATGCGGCGATATTGCCGAAGACCAGGGGCAGATCCGCTGGTTTTCGGGCGATCTGCGCCAGAAGCTGACGGTTGAAAACCTTGTCTCAGCCACGGTCGATGCCTTTGACGGGATCGATATCTTGGTCAATGCCAGCCGCCAGCTGTTGCCCACCGATCCGCTGGATGCGGCCGACACATCGGTCGAAACCCTTCTGGAACAGAACATGATGACGGCCCTGCGCCTGAGCCAGGCCGTGGCCCGGCGGATGATCGCGCGCGCCGAAGCCGAGGGCCGCGAAGGCGATGGTGCCATCGGGGCGATCGTCAACCTGTCGACCATCGCGACCCCGCGCAGCCATCCCGACCTGATGGGCTATTCCATCGCGGCGGCTGCGCTTGAACAGGCGACCCGCAGCCTGGCGCTGGCCTTGGCGCCGCACCGCATCCGGGTGAACGGTGTCAGCTTCGGATCGGTGATGTCCAACAGCCTCAAGACGGCTTTGGCCGATACCGATGGCCTGCGCGACGAGATCCGCGACCGCACCCCGATGGGCCGCATCGCGGCCGCCCGCGAAGTCGCCGGCGCGGTGCAGTTTCTGGCCGCCGAAGGGGCGGGCTTCGTGACCGGGGAAATCATCACCGTTGATGGCGGGCGCAGCCTGGTGGATGCGGTCAGCGCCCCGGCGCATTGATCCACGCCCAGATCCAGCGAACCGGCCGAAAAAAGGCCCCGAACCTTGCGGTCGGGGCCATCATTGTCGCGGCGCGTCCGGTCCGGCGCCCGGGCGCGGGGCGCCTTAGCGGCTGCGCGGTGTGTCGTCTTCGTCCTCATCCTCGTCATCGGCGGCGTGGGCGGGCAGGTTGAACAGCGAATTCGCATCCAGATCGCGGCGGGGGCGTTCATCATCCGCATCGTCGCGCGACAGCGAAAAGCCTTCGAGGCCCGCGATATTGCTGGGCAGGCGCGGTTCGGTATCCATGGCCAGGCTGGTTTCGGTCGAAACAAGCTTCATCCGCTCGTCGTCGGTCATCACGCCGCCATCCTTGGCCTTGCGGGCATTGGCCTTTTGCACGGCGGCGTCCAGTTCGGACTGGCGGCACAGCCCCAGCGCGACCGGATCGATCGGCTGGATGTTCGAGATGTTCCAATGCGTCCGTTCGCGGATCGTCTGGATCGTGGGCTTGGTGGTGCCCACCAGCTTGGAAATCTGGCCATCGGTCAGTTCGGGGTGAAACTTCACCAGCCACAGGATCGACGCGGGCCGATCCTGACGCTTGGACAGGGGCGTGTAGCGCGGGCCGCGGCGCTTTTCTTCGCCCACGGCGGCGGCGTTGAACTTGAGCTTCAGGCTATAGGTCGGGTCTGCTTCGGCCTTGCTGATTTCGTCTTGTGTCAGCTGGTTGTTCACGATCGGGTCGAAGCCCTTGACGCCTTGGGCCACGTCGCCATCGGCAATGCCCTGAACCTCCAGCTCGTGCAGGCCGCAGAAATCGCCGATCTGCTTGAAGCTGAGCGTGGTGTTGTCTACCAGCCAGACGGCGGTGGCCTTGGCCATGATCGGTTTGTTCATCGTCATCCGTCCTTCCAATACGTCGCAACCCCTGCCGGGCGGGCCGGCGGCGGAGCCTGTCCGCCATTCCTCGATGTCGGGGAAGTTGCGGGGTATATAGGCATCCAGACGCGCCGAGGAAAGAGGAAATGCGGCGTTTGGCGCTTTGCGTGTTCCGGCCGGTCCGCGCGCGCCTGTACGCCGGCCGCCATGATGTGCGCGCCGATCCGGGGGCCGGGGCGATGCCTTGCGGCCGGGCCATGTGCCCGCGTCATTGCCCCGGCGGCGCGGCGCAATGGGCGCCTGCCGCCGCCTGCCCCGACCCAAGGGCGATGGCTGGCGGTGCGCGGAAAGGGTCAAGCGGCAGGCTGAGCACAAGATCGCCAAGGACGATCCCGAAAATCAGCGTCAATGCCAAGCTGGCGATCTGTCGTCTGGTGCGCATCGCCGTCATCCCGCGAAGCCCACGCGCCGGCGCAAACGCACGCCCAGCATCGACCCCAGGAATGCCGATCCGGCCCAGACCCAGCCATGCAGGCTGCCGGTCGAGATGCCGCTGAAAAATGCGCCCACGTTGCAGCCGAAAGCCAGCCGGGAACTGTAGCCCAGCGCAAGCCCGGCGATGATTGCGGCGATCCAGGCCCGCGCCGGCAACCGCTCGACCCGCTGTGACAGCCCGCCGCGCCAGGCGCTGACCAGAAAGGCCCCGCCGACCAGCCCGATGTTGGTCAGCGATGTCACATCCGTCAGCAGGCTTTGGGCAAGCCGTGCCTGATTTCCCGCGGTTCCCCAAAAGGCGTTGCCGGCCAGATCGGCCCCCGCAAGGCTGGCACCCTTGGCCACCCAAAGGCCCAGCCCATAGACCACGCCCCAGGGCTGGCCCGCGATGATCAGGTTCAAGATCGCAAGTCCCGCCACGGCCATGGCGGCCCAAAGCAATCGGCGCGGAAGCACCCGACCTTCGGGCGCTGCCCGCCACCAGGCCAGTGCGGCCAGCCCCGCCAGCCCCGTCAGCGTCACGATCAGGCCAGAAACCCCGCCAAGCGTCACGATGGGCCAGCTGCCAAGCCCGGCCCACCAGACCAGATGGCTGGCACCCAGAAATGAACCGATGGCGAAAAAGGGCAGCGCCACAAGACTGAGCGCGTTTCCCGATCCCGCATTGACCAGCGTGCCAGACCCACAGCCCAACACGACCTGCATCGCCACCCCGAAGACAAAGGCGCCGCCGATCATCGCAGGCCCGACCGGGGCATGGGCGCCAAGCAATTCACCCGGATGCGCCGCCAGCAGGGGCAGCGCCACCACCGCCACCAGCCCGATCGCCAAAAGCTGGGCCAAGATCCCGCCCGCGTCACGGCGCAAGATCATCGCGCGCCAAGGGCCGGCAAAGCCGAACCGCAATCCTTCCAACGCGATCCCCAGGCCCAACCCCACCAAAAGCAACAACCCATACCGCGCCCCGGCAAAGGCCGCGACAGCCAAGGTCAAGACGAACGCCGCCCCGATCAGGGCGGCGCGGGTTCCGATGCCGGATGCCGCCGGCGTTTGCCCTGCGATCGACATCAGAAGATGGTCTTGATCTGGATCCACAGATGGCGGAACGGGCCGGGCACATTGGCCATCTCGCCGCCCGCATTCGACCAGCCGACCATGGATTCGGGGTAAAGTTTTACATTCTCAAGACCCGCCAATTCGGACAGCGCGAACCAGTTGGTCGCGGCCCAATGGCCGGTGTTGCAAAAGCTGACAAGCTGATCTTGGGCGGTAAAGCCTTCGGCCTCGGCCAGCGCGCGGGCGGCGGCGGCATCGATGATGGCCGGGCCTTGGCCGAACCAGCCCGCATGTTCGAAATAGCGCGATTGCGGCAAGGTGCCGGCACGGGCGGCGGCGGCATGGCTGGTTTCGCCCAGCCAGAACGCTTCAGGTCGGGCATCGAGCAGCAACGCCTGATCGTCACCCGACAGAACCGCGCGGATGTCGTCGGCGTCGGCTGTCCAGCGGTCGGAAAAGCTCACGGTTATCGTGCTGGGCTGGGCCGTGGCGCCTTCGGTGGAAAGCGGTTGACCGGCAGCGACCCATGCGTTCAGCCCGCCGTTCAGGATCGACAACTGCGACAGGCCGCTGGATTTCAGCGTCCAGTAGACGCGGGCGGCGGCCCCGAAATCGGTTTCGTCCTTTCCTTGGTGGACGATGACAACGCGGCTGTCGCCTTCCAGGCCCAGATCCCGCAATAGGGTGGTCAGATCCGTCTCGGATGGCGCTTGCCCGGGGTTTTCGGCCGGGCCGCGAAACCGCCCATAGGGGGCGTTCAGGGCACCCGGGATATGGCCCGCGGTGTAGGTATCGACATTGGGTTGACCTTCGGCAGCGCGCGGCGCGCGGATGTCGAGGATGACGGGCGGATCGGCCCGGACAGCCGCAGCCAGTGTCGCCGCATCGACAAGCGGGCCCAGCTGGGCCCAAGCCGCCCCAGCCGTCAGAAACAGGGCCGATACGGCGGCGGTAAGATGACGGTGCATGATCGTTTCCTTGCAGGTTTCAGGATCGCAATGGCGGCCATGTCGTCGGGCTTTTCGGCAAAGACAAGGCGCCGGGCGTGCCCCGCCCC
>JBEAQJ010000063.1:0-15288 GCA_041163945.1 Pseudomonadota bacterium | reverse complement strand
AAGTGAGCAAACGTAAGCACCCGTACGCCGCGCTTCCACACCACCATGGTGGGCCGAATGCCAACCCTTCACCGCATCCCGTCGGTCGGGCCTTAGCCCCGCACCAATCACTCCTCCACCTTCCCCCGCCCCGCCTTAACCTCGCCCCTTACCTTCTTCGCCTTGATCCGCCGCTCCACCGACCCCTTGGTCGGCCGCGTCGGGCGGCGCATCTTCGGCACCACCAGCGCCGCGCAGATCAGTTCCGCCAGCCGCTCCCGCGCGATTTCGCGGTTCTGGGCTTGGCTGCGCGTCTCCTCGACCTGGATCACCAGCGCGCCGTCCTTGGTCCAGCGCCGCCCCGCCAGCCGTTCCAGCCGCCGTTTGACCGGCTCGGGCAGATGTGGCGAGCGCGCGGCCTCGAACCGCAATTCGACCGCGGTGGACACCTTGTTCACATTCTGCCCGCCGGGGCCCGAGGCGCGGATGAAGTGCTCGGTCAGCTCCCAATCGGCGATGGTGATGCGGTCATTGATCGAAAGGGGCATGGGGCGCGCCTGTGGCTACGGGATCACGACAGGATCACGACGCGAGTGTTACACGCTTTGCCCCAACCAAAAAGGGCCGCCTTGCGGCGACCCTTTCGAGAAATCAGGAGGCGGGTATCGGTTAGGATCGACCCACCCGGGAGGGGCCAAAACCCCCAAGGGCTGCCCTAGAGGCGCACCTCCCAAGCTGTCCCGACGCCATTCTCCAATGCTTCTCTGACCACTGGATCACCTCCTTTCAATGGGTTGCCGTTATCCCCAGCCTGCCACAGATTTTGCGGTTGTCAAAACCTTTTATACCATCTGTGCCATCAATTTCCGGGTAACGATCCGGAAGGGGATCAGCGCCGCGATCGCGATGGCCAGCTTTACCCCCCAATCGGCCACCGCCAGCGACACCCACAAGGGCGCCATGGGCCCTAGCCCCAGGATCGGCAGAACCTCGCCCGCCCAGGATACGTCATTGCCGGGCTCCACAAAGCGCAAGCTGGCCGAAAACGCGATGGTGAAAAACAACGCCGTATCGATCGAAGATCCGATAATGCTGGACAAAACAGGGGCTTGCCACCAGCCGCGGTCGCGCAGCCGGTCAAAGATCGCCACATCCAGAAGCTGTGCGGTCAAAAACGCCACCCCCGATCCCAGCGCGATGCGCAGCGTCACAAGGGGGCCGAATTCGCCCATGATCTGCGTGCCCACCAGCGAACAGGCGACGCCCACCAGAAAGCCCGCGAATACCACACGCCGGGCTGCCGCCACGCCATAGACGCGGTTCATGATGTCGGTGATCAGAAAGGCCAGCGGATAGGTGAACGCCCCCCATGTCAGCCAGTTTCCGAACAGGAACTGCACAAGGATGTTCGAGGCCACGACAACGGCGGCCATCGCCAGTATGCCCGGCAGATATCTTGAATTCATGATGTATTCCGTTTTGACAAGGTGGTCGGAGACTTGGCCCGCGCCCATCGCGAACGGCCGCCTCCTATACCTCATGGCCGGTTCAGGCAAGCACCTGCGCAAGGGCCCTGGCCACGCGCGGGATCGTGTCGGGCGTCAGGCCCGCGACATTCATCCGCCCATCGCCCACCAGATAGATGCCATGGGTTTCGCGCAAGGTCTCCACCTGGGTCGGGTCTGCGCCGATCAACGAGAACATCCCCTGATGGGCCGCCAGAAAGCCGAAGCGGTCCGACCCTGTTTCGCGGCGCAGCGCCTCGGCCAGCGCATGGCGATTGGCCTGCATCGCGCGCCGCATCCCGTCCAGTTCCGTGCGCCATGCCGCATTCAGCGCCGCATCGCCCAGGATGCCTTGCACCACCCGCGCCCCGTGATCGGGGGGAAAGGCGAAATTCTGTCGGTTCATCCCGGCCAGAACCCCATCCACGGCGGCCTTGGCCTCGGTCACGATCAGCACCGCGCCGACCCGTTCACGGTAAAGCCCGAAATTCTTGGAACAACTGGCCGCAATCAGCACCTCGGGCAGGCGTTCGACCAACAGCCGCACGCCCGCGGCGTCCGCGTCCAGCCCCGCGCCAAAGCCCTGATAGGCCATGTCGACAAAGGGAATGGCCCCCGACCGGGCGCAAAGCGCGGCAATCGCGGCCCAATCGGCGGCCATCAGGTCGGCCCCCGTCGGGTTGTGGCAGCACCCATGCAGCAAGATCACATCGCCCTGTTTGGCGCGGGCCAGATCCGCCATCATCGCGCCGCGGTCGATGCCGCCGGTCGCCCGGTCGTAGTAGCGATAGGTTTCCCGGGCCTGCCCCAGATGGTCGATGATCGCCGGATGGTTGGGCCATGTCGGGTCGCTGATCCAGACTTTGGCGGCCGGGTTCAACCTGTGCACCGTTTCCAGCAGCTGACGCACCGCCCCGGTGCCACCCGGCGTGCCGGCAGCCGCCACGCGGCCCGTTTCGGCGCTGTCGCCCAGGATCAGCTGCGTGATCGCCGCCAGATAGCCCGGATCGCCCCGCAAACCGACATAGGATTTGCTGTCTTGTGTGGCCCAGATGCGCTGTTCGGCCTCTTTCACGGCGGCCATCACGGGCGTCGTGCCCGCTGGGGTGCGAAAGACCCCCACGCCCAGATCGATCTTGTCGCTGCGCGGATCGGCGGCAAACATGGCCATCAGGCGAATGATCTTGTCGGGTTCGGGTGGGATGACGGTTTCGAACATGGCAAGCCCCTTTCAGGGAAAGCGCGAAGGATCGTGGTCGTGGACCAGAACCCGCCGCCGGTCTTCGCGCGCGACCGGCACAAAGCCCATGCGCTGATACAGGCTGAGCGCACGGGGATGATCCAGCGTGCAGGTGTTCACCGTCATCCGTTCGACCCCGTCGCGTGCCCATCCCGTCACAATCGCGGTCTGCAGCAGGGCCTTGCCCCAGCCTTGGCCCACCGCCTGCGGAACCAGCCCGAAATAGGCCAGATCACAAACCCCCGCTGTGCGCCAATCCAGCATGAAGAAACCCTGTGGCCAGCCATGCCCCAAGGCGGTCCAGATCACCACATCGGGGTCGCGCACAAAGGCTTGCAGCGCCGCGGGGTCCGTTTCGGCCTGGACGAACCGATCTTGCCATTCGTAGTCGCGACCAACCGCGTCATAGAGCGACAGAAAATACCACACCGGCGGGTCGATGGCGCGTTCCAGCCGGATATGATCGGGCAATCGGGGCATGGGCCCCTTGGGCCGCGTCGTCATTTCCAGATAGGTCACGCTATAGCGGACCTCGGTCCCGGCCGGGGTCAAGCTCATCCCTTGGCGACCTGCAACTGTTCGAATTGCCCCCATTCGGACCAGGATCCATCGTACAGCGACACATCCGTGTTCCCAAGCCGCGTCAGCGCCAGCATCACGATGGCCGCCGTTACGCCCGAACCGCAGGTGGTGATGGTGCGCTGGTTCACGTCAACCTGCGCTTCGGCAAAGATCTGGCGCAGCGCGTCGGTATCTTTCATGGTGCCGTCGGCGTTCAACAGCGTTGCGTAATGCACGTTCCGGGCCCCTGGAATATGACCGGCCCGCAGACCCGCGCGCGGTTCGGGCACCTCGCCGCGGAAACGTGCGGGCGCGCGGGCATCGACGATCTGCCAATCCCGCAGCTTCGAGGCGGCGGCGACTTGCGTCACATCCTTTACCAGATGCGCTTGGCGCTGCACCGTCATGTGCCGGTCGCGAATGATCGGGGCCATGTCGTCGACCGGGCGGCCTTCGGCTTTCCACTTCGGAAACCCGCCATCCAGAACGGCGATGTCGGTCTTGCCCATCAGGCGAAAATTCCACCAGACGCGCGCCGCCGAAAACAGGCCGGCCCCGTCATAGACCACCACCTGATGACCATCGCCCACCCCCATGGCGCGCATGCGGCTCATGAATTTCTCGGCTGGCGCAGCCATGTGCGGCAAGGCGCTGCGCGCATCGGCGATATCGTCGATGTCGAAAAAGCGCGCGCCGGGGATATGGCCCATGTGATACTCGGCCTTGGCATCGCGCCCCATGTCGGCCAGGTAATATGATGCATCAAGGATCCGCAGATCGGGGTCTTCCAGATGCGCGGCCAGCCATTCGGTCGACACAAGGGTCTTGGGGTCGTCTTTCACCATGGCAGCGTCTCCGCGCGGACCGGGTCGGATTGTATCCCCAATCCCTATGTTGGGCGGCCGTGCAAGGCAAGCATCATGGACAGGGCGGCCGGCGCGGGCGGGGTCAATTCTGCTTCAAAAGCCGCTGCTTTTGGCGGTTCCAGTCCCGTTCCGCGCTGGTTTCGCGCTTGTCGGCCAGTTTCTTGCCCTTGGCGATCCCCAGCTTCAGCTTCACCAGGCCCTTGTCGTTGAAATACATCACGATGGGCACCAAGGTCATGCCTTGGCGCTGGGTGGCATTCCACATCCGCGACAGCTGCCGTTTGCTGGCCAGCATCTTGCGGCGGCGGCGTTCCTCGTGACCCCATGTCTTGGCTTGTGCGTAGGGGGCGATGTAGCAATTGACCAGCCACAATTCGCCCGCTTCGACCGCTGCGTAGCTTTCGGCAATATTGGCCGAGCCTTGGCGCAGGCTTTTCACCTCGGAGCCCTGCAACACGATGCCGACTTCAAGATCTTCCTCGATCGCATAATCGAAACGCGCACGGCGGTTTTCGGCGATCACCTTGTAGTTCTTGTTGTCGCTATCCTTGGCCATGGGCGCCGATATAGGGGTTCATGCCCCGGGCCGCCAGCCCGGCGGCACGTCGAAGGTGGCGATCCATGGCTTGATGTCCAGCAGCGGCGTGCCGTCATAGGCATCGGTCGCATCGATGCCGATGATGCCCGTGTCCAGCGCCAGCGATGTGATGAAAACCGTGCCCAGTGCAATCGGATTGGGTCGCACGGGCGAACGCAGCGCAAACGTGCCACGCGGCCCATCGGTATGGCCCGGCACCTGCACGATCAGGTCGCGGATCCCACGATCCACCCAGTAAAGCATCTGGATGGCTTGCCCGACCGCCAGCCCCGTCAGGCCGGGGGCATAACCCGGCAACAGCTCGATCCACGCGCCTTGCCCGGTTTCGCGGGCCGCGCGCAGGTTCTTGGGCGCGGTGCCCTTGGCCCAGGGCGAGTGGATATGCCCGATAAAGCTCAACCCCGCCGCGATCCTTTGGGCAGGGTCGAAAGGCAGGGCGATTTCGCCCTCGCGCTTCATAGCAAGCCGGCGTGGCGCATCGCAGACGCGATTTGGTCTTTCGTGGCGTCCGACAGGGGCGTGAGCGGCAGGCGCACCTCTTCGCGGACGCGGCCCAGCAGCGATAGCCCATATTTCGCCCCGCATACGCCCGGCTCGGCAAAGATCGCTTCGTGCAGGGGCATCAGCTTGTCCTGATAGCCCAGCGCCGCCGCATAATCGCCGGCCAGTGTTGCGGCCTGCATCTGTGCGCACAGCCGGGGGGCGACATTGGCGGTGACCGAGATGCAGCCAACCCCGCCTTGGGCGTTGAAGCCCACGGCGGTCGCATCTTCCCCCGACAGCTGGATGAAATCGGTGCCGCAGGTGATGCGTTGCTTGGGCACGCGGCTCAGGTCGCCGGTCGCGTCCTTGACCCCGACGATGTTGGGCAGCTTGGCCAATTCGCCCATGGTGGCCGGCAGCATGTCGACCACCGAACGGGGCGGGATGTTGTAGATGATGATCGGTATGCCGATGTCGTTCAGGGCGGCGAAATGCGCGATCAGGCCCTTTTGCGTGGGCTTGTTGTAGTAGGGTGTGACCACCAGGGCCGCATCGGCGCCGACGGTCTTGGCAAATTCGACGAAGCGGATCGCCTCTTGCGTGTTGTTGGAACCCGCGCCCGCGATCACCGGCACCCGGCCCGCGGCGGTCTGTACCACGGCGGCAATGACGCGCTCATGTTCGTCATGGGTCAGCGTGGGGCTTTCACCCGTCGTTCCCACCGGCACCAGCCCGTTCGAGCCTTCGGAAATCTGCCAATCCACCAGCTGTTTAAGCGCGTCAAAATCCACCGCGCCGTCCTTGAACGGCGTGACCAGAGCAGGCATCGAGCCTTGGAACATGACACGCATCCTTTCGCTGTGGGCGCCATGGAACACCCCATGGCCAGATCGCGCGGACACTAGCGAGCGCGCGCGGGAATGCCAAGTTCGTGTGTTGCGTCTGGCCCGCCGTTGCCTATCCTTGCGCAAAAAACAGCGAGGCACCCCATGCGGCAGATTTTTCTTGGTCTTTTCTTATTGTTGACGCCGATCCGCGCCGATGCGGATGCCGCGTTGATCGGTCCCGCGCTCGAGGCGATTGGCCGGGGGGATTTCGCATCGGCGCAACAGGCCGTCGCCCGGATGCAAGACCGGGTCGCGCGGGACATCGTGGTGTGGACACAGCTGCGCGCGGGCGAAGGCCAGTGGCAGGATTACCGCGATTTCCTGGCTCGCAATCCCGATTGGCCGGGCTTGTCGCTTTTGCGCACAAAGGGTGAGGCGGCCATTCCCGATGGTGCCGATCCGGCCGCCGTCATCGCCTATTTCGAACCCGCCCGTCCGACCACGGGGGCCGGCGCGCTGGCGCTGGCGCGGGCCCATCAGGCGCAGGGCAATCGTGCCGCCGCCGAGGCCGAGGCGATCCGCGCCTGGACCACGCTTGTCATGACCGGCCCCGAGGCGGTGAATTTGCGCAATGCTTTCGGGGCCGTGCTGAACACGGGGCGCCATCACATCGATCGGCTGGACAACCTGTTGTGGCAAGGCGCCGAAGACCGCGCCCGCGCCATGCTGCCCCTCGTGCCCGAAGCTTGGCAGCGGCTGGCCGAGGCCCGGCTGGCGCTGCGGGCGGGGCAATCGGGTGTCACCGCGCGGATCGAGGCGGTGCCGCGGGAATTGGCCACCGATCCGGGCCTGGCCTATGAACGCTTCTTGTGGCGGATGCGGAATGGCAACTGGGACAGCGCCGGCGCGCTGATGGCCGAGCGCTCGGCATCCCCCGACCAGCTTGGGCGCCCTCTGGCATGGGCGGACCGGCGCGCCGATCTGGCGCGCGACGTGATGCGCGAAGGGGATTTCGCGACCTGCTACCGCTACGCCGCCGCGCATCGCATCGCGCCGACCGTTGGTGGGTCGGATTATGCCGATAACGAATGGTTGGCTGGCTATTGCGCCTATCGCTTGGGTCGGTTCGACACCGCGGTCGGTCATTTTGAAAACTTCCGCGATGCGGTCGTGACGCCCATTTCCCTGGGCCGTGCCGGCTACTGGCTGGGTCGCGCCCATCAGGCCGCGGGAAATGCGCGTGCCGCTGCCGATGCCTTTGCGCTGGGCGCGCGCTACCAGTCCAGCTTTTACGGTCAACTGGCCGCCGAACGTGGCGGGCTGGGTCATGATCCCGGCTTCCTTGCCCGCGAGGATTATGGCGATTGGCGGCGCGCGGATTTCACCCGATCGCCCGTCTTTCATGCGGCCCTTCTGTTGCTGGACGCGCAAGAAGACTGGCTGGCCGAACGGTTCCTGACCCATCTGGCCGAAAGTCTGGATCGCACGACGGCGGGCCAATTGGGCGATTTCGCGCTGCAGATCGGGGATGCGCATATCGCGCTGCGGATCGCCAAGCGCGCCGCCGATGCTGGCCATGAAATATTGCGCCCTTATTTCCCGCTGGTGCCCGCGCTGGTCGGGGCCAATCTGCCCGCGCCGCCGGCGCTGATCTTGGCCATCGCGCGCCGGGAATCCGAATTCGACCCCAGCGTGATCAGCCCCGCCGGGGCGCTTGGGCTGATGCAGGTGATGCCGGGAACCGGGCGCGATGTCGCGCGCGACATCGGGGTGCCCTTTTCCCAGGATCGCATGGTGGCCGATCCGGCCTACAATGCGCTGCTGGGGGCCAACTACCTGAACCAGCTTATCGAAACCTATGCCGGAAATCCGGTGCTGGTGGCCGCCGCCTACAACGCCGGGCCGCGCCGCACGGCCGAATGGATTGCCCGTTTCGGAGACCCGCGTCAGGCCGACGACATCGTCCACTGGATCGAGGCGATCCCTTTCACCGAGACGCGCAATTACATCATGCGCGTCACCGAAAGCATGGCGATCTACGAGGCCCAGCTGACCGAAACCTTGCCCGGTCTGCGCTTGTCCGAACGTCTGGTCCGCTGACGATCAGGACGCGGGGCCGAAGGGTTGGCACGGAATCGAACGGGCCGCCAGCCGGGCACAGGCGCGCGCGGCCTGATCTTCGGTCAGCCCTTGGAACCGGGCCTCGTAGCCGCCGTTGCGCTGCACCACGCGGCGCAGGGCCTGATCGAATGTGCCGATCTCGCTCAGCGCGGTGCGCAGCAGCAACCGCTCGGCCGCTTGATGCGACGTTTGTGCGCCCAAGGACACGCCAAACAGCCGCTCGCCGGTTGATGAAGCGCGGGTGACGATCTCGGGTTCCAGCGACGCCACGACAACCTGGGCTTCGGCCTGATCGGCCGGGCGCGGCGGCACCATCAACGAGGTTTGCGGCTCGGGGCGCGGTCGTGGCAAGGGTGTCGGCGTCTCGTCGGGGTTGGCGTTGGCCGTCGTGACATCAGCGGGGGGCGGTGCGGCCGCTTCGGTCGGGGCGGCTATGGCGTCTGCCACGGCGCTGTGCAGCGCTTCGCCCACCGCCGCCTCGATGGCCGCGATCAGGGCCGGTTCCGGCGTGCGTGCCGCGGGCATCGATCCCGATCCCGGGCGCGGCTGCGGTCGCAAGGATTGTGACACAAGCCCCGACACCAAGGCCCCGGTGCCCGCGGTTCCGGGCTGTGTCGTTTCGGGCCCATAGACTGGCAGCGCGGGCCGCCGCAGGCTGGCATTCGCCGGCGCGCGCGCAAAGCCCATATCCATCAGCTCCATGATGCGCTTGTTGCGCGCCGCGGTGGATTGCCCGCCAAAAACGGTTGCGATCACCCGCACATTGCCGCGTTCGGCCGACGCCACAAGGTTGAACCCTGCGGCTTGTGTAAAGCCCGTCTTGATGCCGTCTGCCCCGCGATAGGCGTTCAGCAGGGCCCGGTTGGTGTTGCGGATCGTGGCGATGCCAGCGTCGTCTTCGCGACGCGAAAAGATGTTGTAGTATTCGGGGTAATCGAAAAACAGCCGGCGCCCCATGATGGTCATGTCATGCGCCGTCGACAGGTGGCCCTGTTGGGTCAGCCCATGGGCATTGCGAAAGGTCGATCTGGTCATGCCCAGCGCCTGTGCGGTGCGGTTCATGCGGTTGGCGAATTCCGCCTCGGACCCCGAGATCGCTTCACCGATGGCGGTGGCCGCGTCATTGGCCGACCGGATCGCGGCCGCGCGGATCAGATAGCGCAGGCGGATCGTCGAGCCTGCGCGCAGGCCCAAGCGCGATGGCGGTTCACTGGCCGCGTGGCTGGAGATGCGCACCGGGGTATCGAGCGTGATTTCGCCCAGTCGGATCGCTTCGAATGCGATGTAAAGCGTCATCATCTTGGTCAGCGAGGCGGGATGCAAACGCGTGTCTGCATTGCGCGCATGCAGCACTTCGCCCGTGCGTGCATCCATGACCATCGCGGCATAAGGTGCCGCACGAAGCGGGCCGCCAGCGATGGCGACACACAAGAAAAGCACCAGCCCCATCAGGGCCGGAAAGATCGATCTGTGTTGCACGGAGCCTGCTCGCTCTGCCTCGGGGTGCCGTCTGTTGCGGCGATTGGAACCGAGCTTAGGCGAACTGCATGCAAAAATCCATGGGGTAGATCGGAAAAAACCCGCTTGGGCCGGATGCCCCAATTATCTTTCGTGCGATCTGGTCCGAAAGCGGGAATTTTCGGCAAGCTTGAATGCGAAACGTCGCGTAGCGCGAGCCGATCGGCTCTGATACAACCTGACCGAGAAGAGAAAGGACCGCCCCGTGAAAGACAGTTACGACGATCGCAAAAGTCGCGCCTCGGCCTGGTTCAGGCGCCTGCGCGACGATATTGTCGCCGCTTTCGAAGCGCTTGAGGACACACAAGGTGGCGACCAGCCGGCTGGCCGCTTCGAGGTAACCGAAACCAAGCGCCATTCCGATGACGGATCCGATGCGGGCGGCGGCTTGATGAGCGTGATGCGCGGCGGGCGCGTGTTCGAAAAAGTCGGGGTCAATGTCTCGACCGTCTATGGTCAGCTTGGGCCGCGTGCGGTCGCCGCCATGGCCGCGCGCAAGGATCTGTCGGGGCTCAAGGATGATCCGACCTTCTGGGCGTCGGGCATTTCGCTGGTTGCGCATATGCAAAACCCCCATGCGCCCGCCGTTCACATGAACACCCGCATGTTCTGGACACCCGTTGCCGGGTGGTTCGGGGGGGGAACGGATCTGAACCCGGCGATCGAATATGCCGAAGACACCGAACAGTTTCACGCCGTTCTGCGCGCCCATTGCGAGCGTCATGCGCCCGATTACTACACCCGCTTCAAGGCATGGGCGGATGAATATTTCTATGTTCCCCATCGCCACCGGGCGCGGGGTGTCGGCGGCATTTTCTACGACGATTTGAACACGGGCGACTGGGACGCCGATTTTGCCTTTACGCAAGATGTCGGCCGCGCCTTCCTGCCCGCCTTTGTGCCGCTGGTCGAAAAGCGCCGCCACACCGCATGGACAGACGCCGACCGCGAGGCGCAATTGATCCACCGCGGGCTTTATGCCGAATACAACCTTGTCTACGACCGGGGCACGAAATTCGGCCTGGAAACCGGACATGATGCCAATGCCGTGTTGATGAGCCTGCCGCCCATCGCCAAGTGGACCTGATCCGAACCGGCCCGATATGGGTCAGATCAAGGCGCTTGACCGGGGTCAGCCCGGCGGGGCTTTGCCGATCTTGATCCATTGGGCCGGCGGAAACCGGCCCGTTGCAGCCGCGTGCCGCGTTCGTGTCGGGGCGCAATGTTGAATGGTCCGATGGCGTGCATAGCCTTGGGCGGGGGGCAGCGGTGCGCGATGGGTTCGTCGCCGCAAAAGCCCCGATCCGCGTAATAAGGAGTGCCCCGCTTATGAAACATCCCCTGATCTGTGTCGCCGGTCTTGCGGCATGCTGTGCCGGCCCTGCCCTTGCCGGGGGGGCCGCCCTTCCGGCGCCCCCGACGCCGGTGGTTCTTGACCCCGTCCCCGTGATGCCGATGGGCACGGATTTTACCGGCCCGTCGGTCGGTTTGCAGCTGGGCTATGCCGATCTTTCGACCACCGGTCCGGTGCTGGATGGCGATGATGTCTTGCTGGGCCTGCGTGCCTATTATGATTACGATCTTGGCGATTTCATTCTGGGTGGTGGCTTGCAATACGACACCACCAGCCTGGATATCGGCGGTGTGGCCACGCTGGATTCGATCACCCGGCTTGCACTGCGTGGTGGCGTCGATCTGACCGATGATTGGCTTTATGGCACGGCCGGATGGGCCCAGGCGCGCACATCGGGCGGCGGTGTGGGCGACAGCAACGGCTGGTTCGCCGGCGTGGGCTATGAACGGTTGCTGGGCGATGCCATGAGCCTTGGCGCCGAGCTGCTCTACCATGAATTTGGTGATTTCGATCTGGTCGGGCTGGAAGCCCAGGCCACGACGGCCGCCGTTTCGGTCAATTTCCGCTTTTAGGGATTACGCGAACAGCGGTGCGAAATCCACGCCCAAGCCTTCGGCGGCCAGATTGCCGCCGAGGGCCGCAATCGCGCCCAATCGTCCCAACTCGTCCGCGGATTTGGCGGCGGCCCCGTTGCCGCCCGTCAACAGTGTGATGTGCGGCGCGATGCGCCCGATGTAGGGATGGCCCGTTGCGGTAAAGCTGACCGCGCAGGCATCGGTCTTGGTGTCGCGGATGGCCAGGCGGGGCATCAGGCGGCGCAGCTCGGCCTCAAGCACCGCACCGGCTGCGGCGCTGCCACGGGTCTTGAACCAAGCGTTCAACGTCGCGCCATCTTGCGCTTCGGGGCTGTGCGCCTCGCCCCCGATCTTGATGTAGATCCGGCCGTCCGGATAGCGGATCGGCGGCAGCACATAGAGATCGGTTTGCACGCCGTCCGGCACATAGATCAGGCTTGACATCCCTGACAGCCGGGCCGCTTCATCGGCGTCGATCTCGGCCAGAAGCACGCTGCGCTGATAGACCTGCATGGCGGGGCGCGCGTCTGTCAGCGGGGCGGCCGCCGCCCAAGCGCCGGTGGCAAGCACCACATGGCCCGCCGCAAGCGTGCCGCCGTTGGCCAGCCGCAAATCGGCCCCATCCCATCCGGTGACATGCGTGGGCACGACCCAAGCACCCGCAGCGCGCGCCAGGGTTTCCTCGGCGCGGCGCATGGCACGGGGGTCGATCACGCCCCCTGTCGGGTCAAAGGCGGCAAGACTGTCTTGGGGCAGATCAAGAAACGCGAACCGGTCTGCCAGATCCGAGCCGGCCAGCCGCGTATGATCCAGCCCAAGCCGCGCCGAAGTTGCAAGAAACCCCGCAGAAAAACCGGCCATCGGGCCGGTTTGGGGCCCTGCCATCACCGCGCCGCATGCGGTGTAAAAGCCGATCCCTGACTTTTGTTCCAAGTCGCGGTAGCGGGCGATTGAACGGGTCGCGAGCCGCGACCAGACCGCATCTTCGGCTATGGCGCGCGTGATGCGCCCAGCGTCGTGAAAGCTGCCGAACGGCCCGGCATGCGCGATGCGATCAAGCGGTTCGTCCGGGCCCACCAGCGCCACGTCACACCCGGCCTCGGCCAGATGTCGCGCACAGGCGCTGCCCATCAGCCCGCGTCCCAAGATGACGAAATCTGCCCGCTTCACATCTGCCTCGTGCCCGGTTGCTGGCCGAGTGTCCTGCCTATTGTCAGAAAGATGAAGCCCGATCTGACGAAAATTCGCCCGGCCTTTTCATCTGTCTTCAAATCCGCGGGTGATCGGCGTGCCGGGGGATGCCATTTGTTCAGCCGCGAATGGTGTCCAAAAGCAGATGCACATGATCGGGGTCGGCTTCGGGCGTTATGCCGTGGCCAAGGTTGAAGATATGGGGCCCCGCCTTCAGCGCATCGATGATCCGGCGGGTTTCCGCGACCAGACCCGGGCCGCCGGTGATCATGTGTTTCGGGTCAAGATTGCCCTGGATGCAGCTGTCGCCTTGCAGATGCTGGGCCGCCCATGCCGGATCGACCGAGGTGTCGATGGCCAGCGCATCGGCGCCCACGGCCTTGGCAAAGCCCACGTAATTCGCGCCCGCTTCGCGCGGGAAGGCGATGACCGGCAGGCCCGGGTGGCGGCGCTTGAGCTCCGCCGTGATCCGACGTGTGGGTTCCAGGGCAAAGTCGTGAAAGGCCTGCCCCTTGAGCGACCCCGCCCAGCTGTCGAAGATCTTGATCACCTCGGCGCCGGCGCGCACCTGCTGGTCGAGGTATTCGATGGTCGCTTCGGTCAACAAATTGATCAGTGCGCCAAAGGTGTCCGGGTCGGATTGGCGCAGCGCATGGGCCGGGCCCTGGTCGGGGGTGCCGCGGCCCGCGATCATGTAGGTGGCGACCGTCCAGGGTGCACCGGCAAACCCGATCAACGTCGTCTCTTTCGGCAGTTCCCGGGCCAGGATGCGGACGGTCTCGTAGACAGGGGCAAGGCGATCGTGGATGTCATCGCGCCCTTTGAGCTTTTTCAACCCGTCCCGATCCGTGATGGTGGACAGCCTTGGGCCTTCGCCGGCGGCAAACCACAGATCCGCGCCCAGCGCATGGGGGATCAGCAAGATATCGGCAAACAGGATCGATGCATCGAAGCCATAGCGCCGGATCGGCTGAAGCGTCACCTCGGCGGCCAGGTCGGAATTGTAGCACAGCGACAGAAAATCGCCCGCCTCGGCGCGCGTGGCCCGATATTCGGGCAGGTATCGCCCGGCCTGCCGCATCAACCAGACGGGGGGCACATCCATGACCTCACCGGCAAGCGAGCGCAGCAGCTTTTTCTGGCCAGCGGGGGGCGCGTCAAACATGGGGATTGTCCTTTGGTCGTTTGCCGGACACAGATCATCCGCGCAACGGAGTCTGTCAACCCAAAGGCGATTGTCAAGACAAGTTGACACATATAGAAGGGTCACATGATGATCGACCTGCCGACCCCCGCCCAACCGCTTCGCATCGGAACCCGTGGTTCGCCGCTGGCTTTGGCACAGGCCCATGAAACCCGCAGCCGCTTGATGGCGGCCTTCGATTTGCCCGAAGCGGCCTTTGCGATCGTGGTGATCAAAACCACCGGCGATGACCGCAGCCTGATCGACGCGGACAAGCCCCTGAAGGATCTGGGCGGCAAGGGTTTGTTCACGCGCGAGATCGAGGATGACCTGTTGTCCGGCAAGATCGACATCGCCGTTCATTCGATGAAGGACATGCCGGTCCTGCAACCGCACGGGCTGGTGCTTGATTGCCACTTGCCGCGCGAAGATGTGCGCGATGCCTTCGTGGCGTTGGGTCACGACAGTCTGGCGGGGCTGCCGTCCGGCGCGCGCGTGGGGTCATCTTCGCTCCGGCGCCGCGCGCAGTTGATGGCGCGTCGTCCCGACCTGAGCGTGGTTGAATTCCGCGGCAACGTGCAGACCCGAATGAAGAAACTGGGTGAAGGCGTGGCCGATGCCACCTTTCTGGCGATGGCCGGTCTGCGCCGTCTGGGCATGACCGACGTGGTGCGCACGCCGATCGAGGCCGATGAAATGTTGCCGGCCGTGGCGCAAGGCGCCATCGGGATCGAACGCCGACAGTCCGATCACCGGGCGGCCGCCATGCTGGAGGCCATCCACCACGGCCCCACGGGCCAAAGATTGGCTGCAGAGCGGGCCTTTTTGGCTGGGCTTGACGGGTCTTGCCAGACGCCGATTGCGGGATTGGCCGAACTGGATGGCGGAACGCTGCGGTTGCGCGGTGAAATCCTGCGCCCGGATGGGTCCGAGGTGCTGAGCGATGATCGGCATGCCCCGGTGTCCGACGGCGCAGCCTTGGGGGCCGAGATGGCCCGCGATCTGCGCGCCCGCGCTGGCGTCGGATTTTTCGATTGGGTGCCAGCCTAGCCTGCCATTCTGACAGAGTGGGGCATTCGGCCTGCGCATGGTTGCGCCCTGTGCTGTCACGTGTTTCTGTCTTTTGAGCAATAGCCCAGTATTTTGTGTGAATCGTCGATGCGTAAAGGTTTGGGCATGCAGATTGTGCAGACCTCTTGTTCCGGCCTTTTGATCCTCACGCCGTCCCGGCTTCGGGATGCGCGCGGCTTTTTTGCCGAGACCTACAGCCGGGAAAAGCTTGCCGCG
>JBEAQJ010000062.1:0-28020 GCA_041163945.1 Pseudomonadota bacterium | reverse complement strand
GCTGGTCGCCGCGCATGGGCCAGCCCGGGCCGCTGACCGATGATCCCGCCCGGATCGCCGAATGGGCCAGGAACCTCGGCTTGGACCAGATCGTGACCGCCTATGCCCCGACTGGTCCGGCCGCAACGGCGCTCAACCGCCTTGATGCGCTGCTCAGGGCGGATGGCATCGGGCTGGTCCGCCGGATCCGGGCCTTTGACCAAGCCGCATGGCCACATGCCACTGCGGGGTTCTTTCGCTTCAAGGACCAGATCCCGGCCCTGATCCGTGCGCTGTAAGCACCGGCTGTGGATAAGCTGTGAATAGATCGCAAAAATGATATTATTTGATCGTATTTAGCTAATTAATCAGAAAAATCATTGTATTTTGAACATAGCGATCCCAATAGACCCGTGCCAACCAGACGCAGCGCGGGGCTGCGGGATCATCGCCGGCCCCCGATGACGCAAACATCTGCGGCATCCGCAACAAGGCGGGCGGCGTGCCGAGGGTTGCACTATCGGGGCAAATGATATGAATCGACCATGCTGGAAGGAGATCGCGCCATGCCCGACGGACAGACCCGCCACACAGGCCCCTCGCTTGCCCCGTTCGACTGGAGCGATCCGTTTCACCTGACAGCCCAGCTGACAGAAGACGAGCGCATGGTTGCCGACAGCGCCCGCGCCTATGCCCAGGACAAGCTCTTGTCGCGCGTCAGCGACGCCTATCTGAACGAACGCGTGGCGCCCGAGATCTTTGCCGAAATGGGCGACATGGGGCTTTTGGGCATCACCATTCCCGAAACCTATGGCGGCTTGGGGGCGGGCTATGTGGCCTATGGGCTCGTGGCGCGGGAAGTGGAACGCATCGACAGTGGCTATCGCTCGATGATGAGCGTGCAATCGAGCCTGGTGATGTATCCCATCCACGCCTATGGCTCGGAGGCGCAGCGGCAGAAATACCTGCCCGGGCTGGCGGCGGGCCGCCTGATCGGCTGTTTCGGCCTGACCGAACCCGATGCCGGATCCGACCCGGCCGGGATGAAGACACAGGCCAAGAGAACCGCCGACGGTTACGTCTTGAACGGCGCCAAGATGTGGATTTCCAACAGCCCCATCGCCGATGTCTTTGTTGTCTGGGCCAAATCCGAGGCACATGGTGGCGCGATCCGCGGTTTCATCTTGGAAAAGGGGATGGCCGGGCTGTCGGCACCCAAGATCGGCGGCAAGCTCAGCCTGCGCGCCAGCGTCACGGGCGAGATCGTCATGAAGGACGTGGCCGTCGGCGAAGAGGCGCTTTTGCCCGGCGTCGAGGGCTTGAAAGGGCCGTTTGGCTGCCTGAACCGCGCGCGCTACGGGATCGCCTGGGGCGTCATGGGGGCCGCGGAAGACTGTTGGCATCGCGCCCGGCAATACGGGCTCGACCGGGTGCAATTCGGGCGCCCCTTGGCACAGACGCAGCTGTTCCAGAAAAAGCTGGCCGACATGCAGACCGAGATCGCCCTGGGCCTTCAGGCCGCGCTGCGCGCCGGCCGGATGCTGGAAGACGGCAGCTGCGCCCCCGAGGTGATCAGCCTGATCAAGCGCAACAATTGCGGCAAGGCGCTCGATATCGCGCGCGCCGCGCGCGACATGCACGGCGGCAACGGGATCATGGCGGAATACCATGTCATGCGTCACGCCCAGAACCTGGAAACCGTCAACACCTACGAGGGCACGCATGATGTGCATGCCCTGATCCTGGGCCGGGCGCAAACCGGGCTTCAGGCATTCTTTTAGGCGCGAAGGATCGTACGAAACTTCGGATCGTCACATCCCCAGCCGGGCCGTAACGCTGGCGGGGGTGACGGTACCGATCACGACACCGGCCTCCTCCACCGCCAGGGGGGCGGGGCTGTGTGCAAACCGGGCCAGGATGTCGCGCAACGCCAGATCCGGCGCAATGGATGCGGCGGGCGGCTCCGCACAGGGGGGCACCATCACATCGCGCGCGCGCAAGACACCCAGCGGGTTCATATGCGCCACGAAATCGCGCACATAAGCGTTGGCGGGGTTTGAAAAGATCTCGCGCGGGGTGCCGCATTGGATGATCCGCCCCGCGTCCATGATCGCGATGCGGTTGCCGATCTTGAACGCCTCGTCCAGATCATGGCTGACGAAGATGATGGTGCGTTTCAGATCGCGTTGCAGATCGAGCAACTCATCTTGCAACTTGGACCGTATCAGCGGGTCGAGCGCGGAAAACGGCTCGTCCATCAAGAGGATCGGGGCTTCGGTCGCAAAGGCGCGGGCCAGGCCCACGCGCTGCTGCATGCCACCCGACAATTCGCCCACCAACGCCCCCGCCCGGTCCGACAGGCCCACGAGGGCGAGTTGCCGGTCGACGCGGTCGCGGCGCTCCGCCTCGGGCACACCCGCCAGTTCCAGTGCGAAGCCCACATTTTCGCGCACGCTGCGCCACGGCAGCAGGCCGAATTGCTGGAACACCATCGCCACGCCCTTTTGGCGCAAGCGGCGCAATTCGGCACCCCGTGCCGCCGTGACATTGACCATGGCATGGTCCAGCCGAACCTCGACATGCCCGCGCACCACGGGGTTCAGCGCGTTTACGGCGCGCAAAAGCGTGGATTTGCCCGACCCCGACAGCCCCATCAGAACCACGATCTCGCCTTCATCCACGCTCAGCGAACACCCGTGAACGCCCAGAACCTGCCCGGTCGCGGCCTGGATCTCGGCCCGGGCCTCGCCCGCATCGGCCCGGACCAGCGCCGGGGCGGGATCATCGCCGAACATGATGCAGACCTCGTGGAAACGGACGGCGGTGGTCATGTCCGGGCCTTCTCGTAGCGCAGGGTTCCATCGACGCGCGGCGGCGCACCGTCCGACGGGTGGGCGATGCCGTCATTCACCGGGATCTCGGGCAGGTCCCAGGGGGTCACGCCCTCGAGACAGGCGAGGTTGATGCCGAATTGCGTCGGGTTCGAGCGGCGCTGGTGATGGGTGTAGATCCCGCAGGTGCGGCAGAAGTAATGCCGCGCGGTGCGGGTGCCGAACTGGTAGAGGGTCAGGTTGTCCTCGCCTGCCACGAACTCGATCCCGTCGAGCGAGGCCGAGACGGCGACCGCGCCGCGCATCGTGCAATAAGAACAGGTGCAGCGCCGCGCGGTGGCAAGGCCATCGGTCAGCGTCACGCGGAATTTCACGGTGCCGCAATGGCAGGCGGCGGTGTGCGTCTGGGTCATCGGCGTTGCACCCTCAGCACCCGGTCGAGCAAGATCGCCACGACCACGATGATCAGCCCCGCCTCGAACCCAAGGCCCGTGTTCACCTGGTTGAGCGCGCGCACCACCGGCACGCCCAACCCCGAGGCTCCGACCAGCGCCGCGATCACCACCATCGACAGCGACAGCATGATGGTCTGGTTCAGCCCCGCCATGATCTGCGGTGCGGCAAAGGGCAGTTCCACCTTCCACAGCTTTTGGCGCGGCGTGGCACCAAAGGCATCGGCCGCCTCGATCAGCGCGATGGGCGTGGACACGATCCCCAGATGCGTCAGCCGGATCGGCGCCGGCAGCACGAAGATCACCGTGGCAATCAGCCCCGGCACCATGCCGATCCCGAAAAACACGATGGCCGGGATCAAATAGACAAAGGTCGGCAAGGTCTGCATCAGATCCAGAACCGGCCGCAGGCCGGCATAAAGCCGCGGGCGGTGCGCCGCGGCAATGCCGATCGGCACCCCCAAACCCATGCAGACCAGGCACGCCGACAACACCAGTGTCAGGCTTTCGGTGGTTTCCTTCCAATAGCCTTGGTTGATGATGAACAACAATCCCAGCGCCACCAATCCTGGCACCCGCCAGCCGCGATGCAGCCGCCAAGACAGCGCCACGAAGATCGCCCCGATCAAGATCGGGTGCCAATCGGGCGGGTAAAGATAGCTGATCTCGGAACGGCGCAGATCCCAGATCCAGCCGGTGTTGGGCGGCTGCTGCAAGATCGCAAGGATGATCTCGACCATCACCTCCAGCGCGCGCGCCACCGCGTCGAACACGCCCGACAGGTTATCTTGCAGCCAATCGAACACAGCCTCGGCCGCGTCACCCACGCGCAGCTTGCATTCCGACAACAGGGCAAGCGGCCCCATCCCTTCGGGAAGGCCCTGATCGCATTCCGTGATCCGGCTGAGCATGGCTGGCCCTCGTCAAGACCGGGCGGCGCGCCAATCCGTAAGCGCGCCGCCCCAATCACTGGGGAACGTCAGGCGATCACAGGCCCAAGGCGCCGCGCATGGCCGCGGCTGCATCGCCACCATCGATGGTCGTCACACCCGCAAGCCAGCCCATCACCAGGTCGGGGTTGGCCGCCATCCATGCCGTCGCCGCCTCGCGCGGGTCGGCCCCGTCATTCAAGATCGCGCCCATGATCTCGTTTTCCATGGCCAGCGTGAATTCCAGATTGCTCAACAGCGCCCCGACATTCGGGCAGGCCGCCGCATAGCCGGCGCGGGTGTTTGTAAACACCGTGGCCCCACCGAAATCGGGCCCGAACCAATCATCGCCGCCCGACAGATAGGTCAGATCGAAATTGGCGTTCATCGGGTGGGGTTCCCAGGCCAGAAAGACGATCGGCTCGTCTTGCGCAACCGCACGGGCGACCTGCGCCAGCATGCCCTGCTCGGAGCTTTCCACCACCTCGAAGCCTGCCGCGCCCAGGCCAAAGGCATCGGCGGCGATCATGTCCATGATCAGCCGGTTGCCGTCGTTGCCCGGCTCGATGCCGTAGATCTTGTCATCCAGCGCTTCGGCGGCGGCTGCGACATCGGCGAAATCGGCGATGCCCAAGGCGGCGCCATGGGCGTTGGTGGCCAGCGTGTATTTCGCCCCCGTCAGGTTGGCGCGCACGGTGTCGACGCTGCCGGCATCGCGGTAGGGGGCGATATCGGCCTCCATCGTCGGCATCCAGTTGCCCAAGAACACATCGATGTCACCCGCCGCAAGCGAGGTATAGGTCACGGGCACCGACAAGACCAAGGTTTCGGTTTCATAGCCCAAAGCCTCGAGCACGACGCTGGTGGCGGCGGTCGTGGCGGTGATGTCGGTCCAGCCGACATCGGAAAAGCGCACGGTGGCGCAATCGTCCTGCGCCAAGGCAGCCCCTGCGCCAAGGCCAAGGGCAAGCACGCTGCAGGCGGTCCGGGTGAATAGGGTCATGGTCGTCTGTCTCCCTGTTGTGGTCGTTTTCTTGATTGACCAGTCAATTAAAATCATGTGCTTTGCGACCTTGCAACGGGGATGGAGAGTTGAATGCCGCGTACGGGCATGATGGCACTTCGGAAAGACGCGCTTGTCAACGCGACGATTGGCGAAATCGGGCGCAAAGGCTCGCTGGATGTGACGATGGGCCAGATCGCGCGCGCCGCGGGCGTGTCTTCGGCCCTGGCGCATCATTACTTCGGCTCGAAAGACGACCTGTTTCTGGCCGCGATGCGCGCCATCCTGACCGAATTCGGCACCGAGGCCCGGCGGGGGCTGCGCATGGCCCGCGCGCCGCGCGCACGCCTGTCGGCCTTGGTTCAGGCCAGTTTCGGCGGGCGCAACTTTCAGCCCGATGTGATCGCCGCCTGGCTGAATTTCTACGTTCTGGCCCAGACCCAGCCACAGGCCGCGCGCCTGCTGCGGGTCTATCAGCAGCGGCTGGTGGCCAACCTGACCCATGCGCTGCGGCCGCTTTGCCCCGACCCCACGGGCGTCGCCCGGACGGCGGCGGCCTTGATCGACGGGCTTTATATCCGCCACGCGCTGACCGAGGCGGGCCTGCCCGATGCGCAGGCCGCAAGCCAGACGGTCGAGCGCTATCTCGATCTCGCGACCGGAGCCCCGACATGACACGGCCCAACATCCTGATCCTGATGGTCGACCAGTTGAACGGGACGTTCTTTCCCGACGGTCCCGCCGATTGGCTGCATGCGCCCAACCTGAAAAGGCTGGCCGCCCGCTCGGTGCGCTTTGCCAACAGCTACACCGCCAGCCCGCTCTGCGCGCCGGCGCGCGCCAGCTTCATGTCGGGCCAGCTTCCGTCGCGCACGGGCGTTTATGACAATGCGGCCGAATTCGCCTCGTCGATCCCAACCTACGCCCACCATCTGCGGCGCGCCGGCTACGCCACCTGCCTGTCGGGCAAGATGCATTTCGTCGGCCCCGACCAGCTGCATGGCTTCGAACAGCGCCTGACCACCGATATCTACCCCGCCGATTTCGGCTGGACCCCCGATTACCGCAAACCCGGCGAACGGATCGATTGGTGGTATCACAACATGGGGTCGGTCACCGGCGCGGGTGTGGCCGAGATCACCAACCAGATGGAATATGATGACGAGGTGGCCTTTGCCGCCGAGCAGAAGCTGTATGATCTGGCGCGCGGCGCCGATAATCGGCCCTGGTGCTTGACGGTCAGCTTCACCCACCCGCACGATCCCTATGTCGCCCGCAAGAAATTCTGGGATATGTATCAGGATTGCAATTACTTGCAGCCTGAAGTTCCGGCTTTACCTTATGCCGATCACGACCCGCATGCGCGGCGCATTTTCGATGCGAATGATTGGCGCAACTTCACCATCCGCGATGACGATATCGCACGATCGCGACGCGCCTATTTCGCCAACATCAGCTATCTCGATGAAAAGATCGGTGGCTTGCTGGACGTGCTGGCGCGCACCCGACAAGAGGCGATCGTGGTCTTCGTGTCCGACCACGGCGACATGCTGGGCGAGCGTGGGCTTTGGTTCAAGATGAATTTCTACGAAGGCTCGGCGCGCGTGCCGCTGATGATCGCCGCCCCGGATCTGGACCCGCGCCGCGTGGACGACCCGGTTTCGACCATCGATCTTTGCCCGACGCTGTGTGCGCTGGCCGGCGTGTCGATGGATGCGGTGATGCCTTGGACCGATGGCGAAAGTCTTTTGGCCCTGGCGCGCGGCGGTCCGCGCAGCAGCCCCGTGGCGATGGAATATGCCGCCGAAGCCTCGATCACGCCCTTGGTGGGGCTGCGCCAGGGTCGCTGGAAATACACCAATTGCGCCGCCGATCCCGAACAGCTGTTCGACCTTGTGGCCGATCCGCACGAACGGATGAACCTGGCCGATGACCCCGCCCATGCCGCCACGCTGGAGCGGTTTCGCCGCATGGCCGCGGAACGCTGGGATCTGGAAGCCTTTGATGCCGCGGTCCGCGAAAGCCAGGCGCGCCGCTGGGTGGTGTACGAAGCGCTCCGGAACGGCGCCTATTTCCCATGGGATTTCCAACCGCTGCGCGCCGCATCGGAACGCTTCATGCGCAATCACATGGACCTGAATGTTCTTGAAGAAAATCAAAGATTTCCAAGGGGGGAATGATGTTAGCCCAACCCACCGCCAGCCATTTTGTCAATGGCCGCTACGTCGACGATTCCACGGGCGTGCCCCTGCCCGTGATCTTTCCCGGCACCGGTGAAACGATCGCGCAGCTGAACGAAGCGACCCCCGCCGTGATCGAGGCGGCGCTGGCGTCAGCCCAGGCCGCCCAAGGGCCCTGGGCCGCGCTCAAGCCGGTCGAGCGCGGTCGCATCCTGCGCCGGGCGGCCGATATCATGCGCCTGCGCAACCAGGCGCTGTCGGAACTGGAAACGCTCGACACCGGCAAGCCGATTTCCGAAACCTTGGTGGCGGATGCGACGTCGGCCGCCGACGCGCTGGAATATTTCGGTGGTCTGGCCGGCACGCTGACGGGCGAGCATGTGCCGCTGGGCGCGGATTGGGCCTATACGCTGCGTATCCCGCTGGGTGTGTGCGTCGGTTTGGGCGCGTGGAACTACCCGACACAGGTGGCGGCATGGAAGGCGGCGCCGGCGCTGGTCTGCGGCAACACCATGGTGTTCAAGCCATCGGAACAAACGCCGCTATCTGCCCTGAAATTCGCGGAAATCCTGATCGAAGCCGGGGCGCCGCCCGGCGTGTTCAACGTGATCCAGGGCGCGGGCGATGTTGGCCGCGCCTTGGTGACCGATGCCCGCGTGGCCAAGGTTTCGCTGACCGGATCGGCGGAAACGGGCAAAAAGGTCTACGCCGGTGCCGCCGCGCAGATGAAGCATGTGACGATGGAGCTGGGCGGGAAATCCCCGTTGATCATTTTCGACGACGCCGATCTGGACAGCGCCGTTTCGGCGGCGATCAACGCCAACTTCTTTGCCACCGGACAGGTCTGTTCCAATGGAACGCGGGTGTTCGTGCAAGGCGGGATCAAGGCAGCGTTTGTGGCGCGCCTGTGCGCCCGGGTGGCGCAAGCCGTTATCGGTGACCCGCGTGATCCCGCCACGAACCTGGGCCCGATGATCAGTGAGGAACAGCTTTCAATCGTCTGTTCCTACATTGAAAAAGGCCGGGCCGAAGGGGCGCGCCTGATGCATGGGGGCAACCGGCTCAACCGGCCCGGGGCGTTCATCGAACCAACCATCTTTGCCGATGTGACCGATGACATGACCATCGCGCGCGAGGAAATTTTCGGCCCGGTCCTGTCGATCCTGGATTTCGACACCGAGGCCGAGGTGATCGCGCGCGCCAATGCCACCGATCTGGGCCTGTCAGGGGCGGTCTTCACCCGCGACTTGGCGCGCGGCCACCGCGTGGTGCAGGCGATCGAGGCCGGTTCGGTCTGGATCAACCAATACAACCTGACCCCCGTCGAGCTGCCCTTTGGCGGGATCAAGGGGTCGGGCGTGGGGCGTGAAAACGGACGCGCCGCCATCGAAGCCTACAGCCAACTCAAGACCGTTTATGTCGGCATGACCCCGGTGGAGGCCGCCTACTGATGACCGACGCGCTTCAGGCCGATTACGTCGTTGTCGGGGCCGGCAGCGCGGGCTGCGCCATCGCCTATCGTCTGGCCCAAGCGGGACGATCGGTGATCGTCGTCGAACATGGCGGCAGCGATTGGGGGCCCTTCATCAACATGCCGGCCGCCCTGTCCTATCCGATGAACATGGCGCGCTACGACTGGGGCTATGTCACCGAACCCGAGCCGCACATGGGCGGGCGTGTCATGGCCTGTCCGCGCGGCAAGGTGGTGGGGGGATCGTCGTCGATCAACGGCATGATCTACGTGCGCGGGCACGCGCATGATTTCGACACATGGGCGGCGATGGGGGCCGATGGCTGGGGCTATGGCGACGTGCTGCCCTATTTCAAGCGCGCCGAAACCTGGCACGGCGATCCGGGTGGCGGCGCGGTTGCGGGGGAAGCGGGCTATCGCGGCACCGATGGGCCGGTGCACATCACGCGCGGGCCGCGCAAGAACCCGCTGTTCGATGCCTTCATAAAGGCTGGCGCCAATGCGGGCTATGGCATGACCGACGATTACAACGGTCACCGTCAGGAAGGCTTTGGCGCCTTCGAGATGACGATCTGGCAGGGCGAACGCTGGTCGGCGGCCAAGGCCTATCTGCGCCCGGCGCTGCAGACCGGGTTTTGCCGGATGGCGCGCGGGCTGGTCGAGCGGGTCGAAATCCACGAGGGCCGCGCCACGGGGGTGCGGCTGGCCGACGGGCAGATCATCAATGCACGCGCCGAGGTGGTTCTGGCCGCGGGCGCGATCAATTCCCCCAAGATCCTGATGCTGAGCGGCATCGGCCCGGCCCGGCACCTGTCGGAACATGCGATCCCGGTGGTGGCGGATCGGCCGGGCGTGGGGGCAAACCTGCAAGATCACCTGGAACTTTACGTCCAGTTCGCGGCCACCAAGCCCGTCAGCCTTGCGCCCTACTGGTCGCTTTGGGGCAAGGCCTGGGTGGGGGCGCAATGGCTTTTGACCCGAAAGGGTCTGGGCGCGTCGAACAATTTCGAAGCCTGCGGCTTTATCCGGTCGCGCGCGGGCATCGCCTATCCCGATATCCAGTATCATTTCCTGCCCATCGCCGTGCGCTACGACGGCAAGACCGCCGCCGCGGGTCATGGGTTTCAGGCGCATGTGGGCCCCATGCGGTCCAAAAGCCGGGGCCAGGTCAGCTTGCGATCCCCGCGGGCGGCCGATCCGCCGCGGATCTTGTTCAACTACATGTCCCACCCCGACGACTGGCAGGAATTTCGCACCGCGATCCGCCTGACCCGGGAAATCTTTGCCACCGAACCGATGGCGGGCTTCGTGGCCCATGAAATACAGCCCGGCGCGGATGTGCAAAGCGATGCCGCGCTTGATGCGGTCATCCGCGAACATGCCGAAAGCGCCTATCACCCCTGCGGCACCTGTCGGATGGGGCGCGCGAACGACCCCATGGCCGTGGTCGACCCCGAGGCCCGCGTGATCGGTGTGGCGGGTCTGAGACTGGCCGACAGTTCGATCTTTCCCCAGATCCCCAATGGCAATCTCAACGCGCCCTCGATCATGGTCGGCGAAAAAGCCGCCGACCACATCCTGGGCCGCCAGCCCTTGCCGGCCGAAAACCTGCAACCTTGGATCGCCCCCGACTGGCCGCAGGCCCAGCGCGAAACCGCCCTGCGGGCCGCGGGGACAAGCTAGGCCCAGCACATGCGGGAAGGGGGGCGGGAAAACCAAGGTTTTCCCGCTGCGTTTTCCCTGTGGCAAAGGCTAGCCCGTCCCGATCACCAATGTTCGCCCATAGGGTGGTGCCGCCACGTCGCGCGGCACGGCCCACCACACGGGAAAGCCAGGTTTATCTGGCACAGGCGCATCCAGATCGGTCAGCACGATCAAAAGCGACGGCGCCTTGCGTGCGGCCAATGTGAAAAGATCGGCGTAATCCGTGCCCCCGCCCCGGCGCATCGGCAGATCGTCCAAGCCGGCCCAACCCGCCGGGTCCAGCCGTCGTTCGACAAAGACGGCCGTATCGAACCCCATCACATGCACCTCGGCGCCGCTGCGGCGCGCGATGCCCTGGGCTTCGGCGGCAAACAGCCGCAAGCTCAGCGCATCGATGGACGACGAGGTATCGAGCCCCACGACCAATTTCGGCCGGCTGTCCATGCGCGCGCGCCCCGGTTGGAACACCGGCACCGGCCCGCCCCGGTCTTGCGCCGCGGCCATCTGCGCCAGCCATGCGCCGGTGGGCCGGCGCCAGCTGGGGTGGGGCCGTTCGATCAAGGCACGCGCCAAGAGGCCGCGCAGATGCCATTCCCAAGGCACAGCCGGCGGGGCCAGATCGGCCAGGAACCCGCCCAGCTGGCCGATGCCCGCCCCGGCCTTTCGCCCGGCTTCCAGGGCGCGCAGGATCTGGTTGCGCCAATCGGCGGCTTTTTGCGACTTGCCGGTGTCGTCGGGCTGACCCAAGCCCAGATCCACCGCGAAGCCGCGCGTCGCGCCCCAGTCGCGGAGTTTTTCGGCCCGCTTCGGGTCGGCATGCAGCGCCATCGCAAGCCGATCCACATCCCACTGTGCCAGCGCGTCGAGCGGGCTTTTCGCCGGCAGCCCCGCTTCGACCAAAAGCGCGCTCAACACGACCGCGGGCCGCGGCACCGCATGGCCGGCCAGGATCAGCGTCTCGTTGATGATGCCATCCGCTGCCAGCCCGAACAACGAAGGATCGAAAGACGCCCCCAGCCGTGCGGCCAACCCCGCCTGCCGGTCGGAATGGCGCAGCGCCGCATGCAAGACGTGATGGGCCACAAGCCCCACCTGTTCGGGCAGACCCAGCGTGGCAAAGCCCGGGCCATAGCTGATGGTTTCACCATCGCAGCGCGTGGCCCCATCCCCGTCGCGATGCCGGCACCACAACGCCAGCACCGCCAGCGCCGGATCGACGTCACCCAGATGGGCCAGGGCGCGCGCCGCGCGGGTCGAATGCCCGGTCACGGCAATCCGGCCGCCTGCCGTTCGGCGGCGTAGGCGGCATAATCGGGGCTGTCGGCAAAGGCGCTTTCCCATCCGCGCTCCAGCGCGCGCGCGATCAGCATCTCGAAGCCGAAACTGGCCAGTTCCTGCACCGGCAGGCCGGCAAACCCCGGCCCAGACAATGCGCGCAGATCGGCCAGGATCTCGATCGCGCGGGCGGTGGTGTCACCGCGCACCGCCCCCACCAAGCCGTAGACCAGCGCGGTCAAGCCATGCAGGCTGCGCGGATAAAGCGCCGCGCGGTCGCGCCGGGGGCTGGCCAGCATCAGGTCGATCTGCACGCTTGCCGCGATGTCATCGGCCAAAAGCGCGAATTCGGCGGCCGGGGCCTCGCCCACGGTGCCGGCGATCATCACCTGTCGCAGCGCCCGGTCGGGGATCGTCTGCATGATCTGGCTGACACGGGTCCAGCTTCGGGGGGTGCAAGCAATCATCTGGCCACGCCTGAGACTGTCCTCGGTCGTATCCAGCAGGTCGGGACGGGTGCGGATAAAGGCCGCAACGCTGGGATGAATGCCCGCAGGCAGGGCATAGGCCGTCAACCAATCTTCGGGGCTGGCCTGCACGATCATGTGGATCAGCCGATCCGACAAGGCGGTGCCCATCTCATAGGCGATGGCGCCGTCTTCGACCCGGTTGCCGGCGGCGATGATCATGACGCTGCCGGGCAAACGGTGGCGCCCCACGCGGCGTTCCTGCAACAAGCCATAGACGGTCGGCTGCAACGCCGGGGCTGCTGCCGTCAGCTCATCGAGAAACAGGATTGCGGGCGCATCGCTGTCGGGCAGATCTTCGGGGCGATACCAGATGGTCTTGGCAGTGGCGTGGTCGAAATAGGGCAAGCCGCGCAGATCCTGCGGTTCGATCGTGGTCAGGCGCAGATCGAACAGATCGGCCCCGATCCGGGCGGCCAGCGTCTGCACCAGCTCGGTCTTGCCCACACCGGGGCGTCCGTGCAGCATCCAGCTGGCGGTCAGACCACCCTGCGCTTGTGCCTGCCAGCCCGCTTCCAGAACGGCCAGCGCTTCGCCGGCCGAAACGGTCGTTGCATTGATGCTCACGCGGTGGCCCCCCGTTTTTCCAGCGCCGCCGCAAGCCGCGCATGGGCCGACACCGCACGTGCTTCTTGTGCAATGTCGCGGATGTAGCGGTCGTCGCGATGATTGACCGCCAACAGGTCAGCTTCGGTCAATGCCGCGTCAAACAGCCCATCCAGCGCTGCGCGATCTTGCGCATCCAGCGACAAAAGCCGCGGGGCGGGGCGATCTGTCTGCACCGATACCAGCGTCAAGGGCGCGATGCGGGCCAATTCGGATTGTTCGACGACCAGCCGCAACTGGCCCTCGGCAATCCCTTGCCGGGCGGCGATGCGGCGCAAGGCGGCGCGCGCGCGAAAAGCCAGCGTATCTAGGCGCCGGGCCGCCTCATCGGCATCAACCAGGCCCGCGCGCGCGGCCTTGGACAGGCGCAGCACCTTCAATTCGACCAGCGCGATGACGACCAGCATGGCGAGCGGCGCCTGCGTGACCGGCAAGGCCAGATCGCGCGACATGAGCGGGATCACGACAAACGGCAGCAGCGCCCCCAGATAGCGCAGGATCTGGATTTCCACGATCATCCGCGCCCAAAGCGACAGGCCCGCGCCCTTGGGCACAAGCTGCACCCGGCCCAGGAATTTCTTGGGCAGGCTGCGGGTTTCCAGCACCCGCGCATTGGCGATGGTGGCATCGGTCACGATCAACATGCGCGCAAGCCTAGCGCATTTGCGCGCCCCGCCAATGGGCGGACACCCGCCATGCGCACGCCGTGGCGCTTTTCGGGCCGGGATCTATGGTCTAGAGCGACAGGCAACTTGCCAAGGAACCAGACCGATGACCCCAATCGCCCCGCTCAGCTGTTTCAAGGCCTATGACATCCGGGGCCGTTTGGGCAGCGAATTGACCGACGCCATCGCCTATCGCATCGGCCGTGCCTTTGCCAAGGTTCTGGGCGCGCGCCGCGTTGTGCTGGGCCGCGACGTGCGCCCCAGTTCCAAGACCTTGGCCGATGCGGTGGCCCAGGGCCTGATGGCCGCCGGCGTCGAGGTGCTGGATCTGGGGCTGTGCGGCACGGAAGAAACCTATTTCGCCACCACCCACCTGAACGCCTGTGGCGGCATCTGCGTGACCGCCAGCCACAATCCCATGGATTACAACGGGATGAAGATGGTCAAGGCAGGATCGGCCCCGATCGGCCAGGCCGACGGGATGGCCGCGATCCAGGCGCTGGCCGAAAGCGGCGCCTTTGGCCCCGAGCGGCCAGGCGGCCGGATCAGCGATGCCAGCGCCACGCGGGCGGCCTATGTCGAACGGCTGATGGGTTTTGTCGATGTGACGGCGCTTCGGCCGATGCGGGTGCTGGTCAATGCCGGCCATGGCGCGGCTGGCCCCACCTTCGACGCGCTGGCAACCGCGCTGGCGGATGCCGGGGCGCCCATCGATTTCGTGCGCGTTCATCACGCCCCCGATGGCAGCTTTCCGGTGGGCATCCCCAACCCGCTGCTTGCGGAAAACCAGCCCTTGACCGCGCGGGCCGTCATCGCCGCGGGCGCCGATATGGGCGTGGCTTGGGATGGCGATTTCGACCGCTGCTTCTTTTTCGACGATGCGGGCGGTTTCGTGCCGGGCGAATATGTCGTCAGCCTGTTGGCCGAGGCGTTCCTGGCCCGCGAACCGGGCCAGACGATCATCCACGACCCCCGGGTGATCTGGGCCACGCAAGATGTGGTGGCCGATCTGGGCGGACAGGCGATCGCATCGAAATGCGGGCATTCCTTCATCAAGCAACGGATGCGTGACACCGGGGCAGTCTACGGCGGGGAAATGTCGGCGCATCACTATTTCCGCGATTTCATGGCCTGCGACAGCGGCATGATCCCGATGCTGCTGATCATCGAGCTGGTCAGCCGCCGGGGCCAGAACCTGAAGGATCTGCTGGCCATGCGCCGCGCGGCCTATCCATCGTCGGGCGAGGTGAATTTCCGCGTGGCCGACGCGGCCCGCGTCATCGCCGCAATCGAGGCGCGCTATGCGCCGATGGCCACCGCGCGCGATCAGATCGATGGGCTCAGCCTGTCGTTCGGCGACTGGCGGTTCAATTTGCGGGCGTCAAACACCGAGCCGCTGTTGCGATTGAACATCGAAGCGCGCGGCAAGCCCGATCTGGTGGCAACGCGGCTGGCCGAATTGCGCGCCTTGATCGAGGCCTGAGCGCGGGCTGGACAAGCCCGCCGGCCACCCCCATTCTGCCGCCCAAACGGGGGCTGTCATGCAACATGATACGGTCATCACGGGGGGGCGCGTGGCCCTGGGCGGCGCGGTCGTGCCGGCAGATATCGCCATCTCCGGCGGGCAGATCGCCGCCATCGGTCGCGGCCTGCAGGCGACCACACGGATCGACGCGACGGGTTTGATCGTGACCCCGGGCGGGGTCGATCCGCATTGCCACATCGAACAGATGTCGGGCATGGGGCTGATGAACGCCGACAGCTTCGAAACCGCCACGCGGTCGGCCGCGATGGGGGGCACCACCACGGTCATTTCCTTTGCGGCGCAGGCCAAGGGCCAGCGCTTGCGCGATGCGATGGCCGATTATGCCGCGCGCGCCGCGCGGGGGGCGGCGATCGATCATGCCTTTCACATCCTGATCAGCGACCCCGATGTGCCCGATTTCGAGGCGGATCTGCGCGCGCTGATCCGGGCTGGCCATCGGTCGATCAAGCTGTTCACCACCTACAACATCGGCCTGTCGGATGCCGCGATCCTGGCGGTGTTGCGCATCGCCGGCGATGCCGGGGCGCTGACCTGCATCCACGCCGAAAACGACGCGATCATCGCGGATGCGCGCGCCCGGCTGGTGGCCGAGGGCCGAACGCGTCCCATCGACCACGCCGCATCCCGGCCCCGCGCGGCCGAAATCGAGGCGGTCGCACGCATGTGCCACCTGGCCGAGCTGGCCCGCGCGCCGGTGATGATCTTCCACGTCTCGACCGCCGAAGCGGTCGACGTGATCGCCAAGGCCCGCGGCCGCGGCGTGCCGGTCTGGGCGGAAACCTGTCCGCATTACCTGTTTCAGACCGAAGCGGTGCTGGACCGCCCCGGGCGCGAAGGCGCCAAGTGGATGTGTTCGCCACCGCAGCGCACGGCCGCCGATCAGCGCGCGCTTTGGGCCGGGATCGCGGCGGGTCACATCCAGATCGTATCTTCGGACCATGCGCCCTACCGCTTTGACGAAAGCGGCAAGTTCGCGAACGGATGGGATGCGCCCTTTGCCGCCATCGCCAATGGCATGCCCGGGCTGGAGGTGCGCCAACCGCTCATGTTCGATGCCATGGTCGCGCAGGGGCGGCTGGGGCTGGCGGGGTTTGCGCGGATCACCGCCGAAGCCCCGGCGGCGCTGTACGGGCTTGGGGCCAAGGGTCGCATCGCGCCCGGCCATGACGCCGATCTGGTGCTGTGGGATCCGGCCCGCCAGGTCACCTATGGCGATGACGATCTGCACGACAATGTCGGCTACAACCCTTGGTCGGGCCACCGCGTGACGGGATGGCCCGTGACCGTGCTGCTGCGCGGCGTGCCGGTGGTGCAAGATGGCGTCTACCTGGGTCAGCCGGGCGCGGGTCGGTGGCAAGCCCGCCCCGCCATCGGAACCCACGCCACGGACTTGATCGGAGCCCTGCCATGACCCCCCGCCCCACCGAACCGCACGCGCTGGCCATCACCTTTTTGTATTACCGCGACCTGCCGCGCGCCTATGCCTTTTACCGCGATGTGCTGGGCCTGCCGCTGGCCATCGACCAGGGCGATCTGGCCAAGATCTTGCGCATCGCGCCGGGCGCCCATGTCGGGCTGGTCGATGAGGCCAAGGGCATGAACCGCTGGCAGGCCGAGAAATGCGTGCAGCTTTGCATCCGCGTGGCCGATGTGCAGGGCTGGTATGACTATCTGGCCGATATCGGTGTCGATGGCCTGTCGAGGATGTTCCAAAACGACACGCTGGGTATTCGCGCCTTCGTGTTTCGTGACCCCGAAGGCTACCAGATCGAAATCCAGCAAGCCACGAGGGCCGGCGCATGACCGGCAGGCTTTACGTCATCAATCCCAATTCGAGCCAGACCGTCACCGACGCGATCGCCACCGCCGTGGGCCCGCTGCAAGGCATGGGCGCCCCCATCGCATGTGTAACCCTGGCCGAAGGGCCACCGGGCATCGAAAGCCAGGCCCAGGCCGATGAAACCATCGCGCCCATGCTGCGCCTGGCGGCCCGGCTGGAACCGGATGCCGCCGGGTTCGTGGTGGCGTGCTTCGGCGATCCGGGCGTGCATGCGCTGCGCGACCGCACGGCCAAGCCCGTCTTGGGCATCCAGGAAGCCGCCGTTGCCACCGCCATGACCCTGGGCCAGCGTTTCGGCATCATCGCGATCCTGCCCGCGTCGATCCCGCGCCATCTGCGCGCGCTCGGGGCCATGGGGGTGTTGGACCGGCTGGCCGGCGACCGGGCCTTGGGGCTGGGCGTGGCCGCCTTGGCCGACCCCGCCATCACGCAAGAGCGGTTGGTCGAAACCGGGCGCCAGCTTCGCGACCAGGATGGGGCCGAGGTGCTGATCCTGGGCTGCGCCGGCATGGCCCGCTATCGCACCATGCTGGAACAGGTGCTAAGCATCCCCGTGATCGACCCCTGCCAAGCCGCCGTTGCCATGGCTCTTGGCCGGATCGCATTGTCACAGACCCACAAACCCGGAGCCTGACATGGCCAAGCTGCTCGACGAAACCGCCGCCGGTGTGTTTACCATCGCCGCCACCCCGTTCCTGCCCGATGGGGCGCTGGATCTGCCCAGCATCGATCGGATGGTCGATTTCTACCAAGACAAGGGCGCAACCGGGCTGACCATCCTGGGCATCATGGGCGAAGCGGGCAAGCTGTCGGCCGAAGAAAGCACCATCGTGATCGAGCGCGTCACCGCGCGCGCCGATGTGCCGGTGGTGGTGGGGGTGTCGGCGCCGGGCCTGGCCGCCATCAAGGCGATGGCTGACACCGCCATGGATCGCGGGGCGGCGGGCGTGATGGTGGCGCCCCCCGGCCACCTGCGCACCGACGATCAGATCATCGGCTATTTCCAGATGGTGGCCGACGTGCTGGGGCCGACCCCTTGGGTGGTGCAGGATTTTCCGCTGGTGACAGGCGTTCAGATGTCACCCAAGGTGATCCGCACGGTGTTCGACACCTGCCCGACCGCCGTGATGCTGAAACACGAAGATTGGCCGGGGCTCGACAAGATCACGACGCTGCGCGGCCACGAGGCGGCCGGCGCGCGCCGCGTGTCGATCCTGTGCGGCAATGGCGGTCAGTTCCTGCTGGAAGAGGTGATGCGCGGGGCCGATGGCGCCATGACGGGCTTTGCCTACCCTGAGATGATGGCCGATGTGGTTCGGCTTGTGCAGGCGGGCGACGAAGCGCGCGCGCGCGATCTGTTCGACGCCTACCTGCCGCTGGTGCGCTATGAAAGCCAGCCGGGTCTGGGCCTGTCGGTGCGCAAGCATATTCTGGCCCGGCGCGGGGCCATCGCGCATGCAACCGTGCGCCGCCCCGGCCCGGCGCTGTCGGCCGCCACCATCGCCGAGATCGAGACGCTGATGACCCGGCAGGCGGCGCGTCTGGCAAGCCTGGGGTAAGGGTGACAACCGCCGGCACCCGCTGGGTGATCGGCGGTGGCCCCCAATGTGAAACGGCCCGGGGTGCACCCTGGGCCGTTTGCCGTTTGTCGTGTCTGTGCCCGATGGGCGATCAGAACATGTCGTTGTGCATAACCTTGGCCCAAGCCGCGACGAAATCGTGCACGAACTTTTCGGCCGCGTCATCCTGGGCATACACCTCGGCGTAGGCGCGCAGGATCGAGTTCGAGCCGAACACCAGATCGACGCGGGTGGCGGTCCACTTGGCCTTGCCGCTCTTGCGATCGACGATGTCGTAGCTGTTGGCCCCCGTCGGCACCCAAGAATAGGCCATGTCGGTCAGATTGACGAAAAAGTCCGTCGTCAACGCGCCGACCCGGTCGGTGAACACGCCATGTGCGCTACCGCCATGGTTGGTGCCCATGACCCGCATGCCGCCGACCAGAACCGTCATCTCGGGGCCGGTCAGACCCAAAAGCTGGGTGCGGTCCAGCATCAGCTCTTCCGCGCCGACGGCATAGTCGGCCTTGAGCCAGTTGCGATAGCCATCGGCGATGGGTTCGAGCACCGCAAAGCTGGCGGCATCGGTCATCTCGGCGGTGGCATCACCCCGACCGGGCTTGAACGGCACGCTGACGTTGAAACCGGCCGCCTTGGCGGCCTGTTCCACGCCGACATTGCCCGCCAACACGATGGTATCGGCGACCGACGCCCCATGTGCTGCGGCCAGCGGTTCCAGCACCGCCAGAACGCGCGACAGGCGGGCAGGCTCGTTTCCGGCCCAATCCTTTTGCGGCGCCAGCCGGATGCGGGCCCCGTTGGCCCCCCCGCGCAGATCCGACTGACGGAAGGTGCGCGCGCTGTCCCACGCGGTGGCCACCAGATCGGACACCGACAGGCCACTGGCCGCGATGGCGGATTTCAGCTTGGCCACATCATAGCCGGTTGCACCCGCCGGGACCGGATCTTGCCAGGCCAGATCTTCCTTGGGGGCATCGGGTCCGATGTAGCGCGTGCGCGGACCCAGATCGCGATGGGTCAGCTTGAACCATGCGCGGGCGAAGGTATCGGCGAAATAGGCCGGGTCGGCCATGAATTTTTCGCAGATGGCACGATAGGCAGGGTCCATCTTCATCGCCATGTCCGCATCCGTCATCATCGGCATGGTGCGCTTGGTGGGATCGGTGGCATCGACCGGCATGTCCTCTTCGCGGATGCCGATGGGACGCCACTGGTTGGCGCCGGCGGGCGATTTGGTCAGTTCCCACTCATAGCCGAACAACAGATCGAAATAGCCCATGTCCCACTGGGTGGGGTGGGTCGTCCAGGCGCCTTCGATGCCGCTGGTGACGGCGTTGGTGGCCTTGCCGCCCAGATGCGGGTTCATCCAGCCAAGGCCCTGGTTTTCGATGCCGGCCGCTTCGGGTTCGGCCCCAAGCGCGGCTGCATCGCCATTGCCATGCGCCTTGCCGACGGTATGGCCACCGGCCGTCAGGGCCGCGGTTTCTTCGTCGTTCATCGCCATGCGCGCAAAGGTTTCGCGCACTTGGCCCGCCGTCTTGATCGGGTCGGGCTGGCCGTTCACGCCTTCGGGGTTGACATAGATCAGCCCCATCTGCACCGCCGCCAGCGGGTTTTCCATCGTGGCGGGGTTTTCAAGGCTGGCGTAGCGGTTGTCGGATGGGGCCAGCCATTCCTTTTCGGCGCCCCAGTAGGTGTCTTTTTCCGGATGCCAGATGTCTTCGCGGCCAAACGAGAAGCCAAAGGTTTTCAGCCCCATGGATTCATAGGCCATGTTGCCGGCCAGCAAGATCAGGTCGGCCCAGGAAATCTTGTTGCCGTATTTCTTCTTGATCGGCCACAGGATGCGGCGCGCCTTGTCGAGGTTGCCGTTGTCCGGCCAGGAATTGAGCGGTGCAAAGCGGATGTTGCCGTGACCGCCGCCACCGCGCCCATCGGCCAGACGGTACGATCCGGCCGAATGCCACGCCAGACGGATCATCAGGCCGCCGTAATGGCCCCAGTCGGCCGGCCACCAGTCCTGGCTGTCGGTCATCAGCGCCTTGAGATCGGCCTTGAGCGCATCGAAATCGAGCGTTTTCACCGCCTCGCGGTAGTCAAAGCCCGAAAGCGGGCTGACCTTGGTGTCGTGCTGGTGCAGGATATCGAGGTTCAGCGACTTGGGCCACCAATCCATCACATCGCTGGCCATCGTGGTGATCGCGCCATGCATCACCGGGCATTTGCCTGCGGATTTGTCGTCTCCGTCCATCATCGTCTGTCTCCGTCGTCATGATCACTGCGAAAAGCGTGGCGTCGTCTTGCCCGCGGGGCCAGCCTAGGGCCGATTCCCCTCGCCCGCATTGGCCATAGCAAAGATCATCGATCAGGATAAGTTGTATTTCCTGATTGTTATGATAACTTTCCCTTATGAACGCCATCACCCTTCGCCAATTGCGCTATGTCGCCGCGCTGGCCCGCTTCCGGCATTTCGGATTGGCGGCCGAGGCTTGCGCCATCTCGCAACCCGCCCTGTCGATGCAGATCACGGCACTGGAAGCGGGGCTGGGCGCCAAGCTGTTCGAACGCGGTGCGCGCCAGGTCCGGCTGACGGGTCTGGGCGAGGAAATCGCGACACGCGCGCGCGACATCCTGCGCGCCGTCGACGAGCTGGAAGAACTGGCCCGCACGCGGCGCGATGGGCCGGGCGGACGGCTGCGCCTGGGGGTCATTCCCACGATTGCGCCCTATCTTTTGCCGCGGCTGATCCAGGATCTGGGCGCGCGCTACCCCGGGGTCGATCTGCAGGTGCGTGAAACCCAGACGGACCGATTGATCACCGAACTGCGGGACGGGCGGCTGGACACGGCCTTGGTGGCGCTGCCGGTCTCGGATCCGGCGCTGACCGAGGTGGCGCTGTTTTCCGAGGGTTTCGTGCTGGTGCGGCCACAAGCAGATGCCGGCCGCCCCGTGCCCGCGCCAGCGGCGCTGCCCGACATGCAGCTTTTGCTGCTGGAAGAGGGCCATTGCTTTCGCGATCAGGCGCTGGAGGTGTGCGGGCTGCGCGGCGGGGCGCGGCATGCGGGGCTGGATGGATCGTCGCTGTCAACGCTGGTGCAGATGGTGGGGGCCGGCATCGGGGTGACGCTGATCCCCGAAATGGCGGTGGGCGTGGAAACCCGCGGTGCCCCTGTCGTCGTGCAACGCTTCGAAACCGGGCCGCCGGCCCGCACGCTGGGCATGATCTGGCGTCGCAGCAGCCCGCTTGGCCCCGAACTGCGCGATCTGGCCGAAGTGGTGCGCCAATCGGCCGAAGCCATGTATGCGGCGATGCGCCCCGCGTGAGCGGGGCGAAACGCCTATCAAAAGGCCTTGGTGCGCGGTTTCGAAGCCGCGCGCGCGCTCATCCGGATCAGCCGGATCAGCCGGATCGGCCGGCGAAACGGACGATTTCGCCCACCAGCACATCCAGCGTGTCGATCGCCCGCACGGCTGGCGCAACCGCATCGGGGATCAGGGAAAATTCGGTGCATGCGATCAGTTGCACCGCGGCCCCCTGCGCCAAAAGCGCCCCGGATGCTGCCCGCAACGTCGCGCGCGCGGCGTCATGTGGCCCCTGTGACTTGATCGCGCGGATGGCGCCCAGCATCGCCGCACCATCGGCGGGGTGGATGACCGTCAGACCGATGTCGCCAAGCACGCGGTCGAAAAGCCCCACTTGTGCCACCGCGGGCGACGCCAAAAGCCCCACCTTGCCGCCGGCGCCCAGCGCCGCGCGCGCGGCCTGGGCCGAGGCCTGCACCATGTCCAGAAAGGGAATGCCAACCGCTCTGCGAATGTCATCCGCGTAATGATGGGCGGTGTTGCAGGGCATGGCCAGCGCCTCGGCCCCGGCGGCCTGCAGGCGCTGGGCCATCGCAACCAGCACCGGCGCCGGATCAGGGCCGGTGCCCTCGATCAGGTGGGCGATCCGGCTGGGCACCTGGCTGTTTTGATCGACGATCAGCGGCACATGATCGGCATCATCCCGCGCCGGCACCGCGGCAATGATCTTTTGCATCAGAAGCACCGTCGCTTCCGGCCCCATGCCGCCCAGGATGCCGATCCGACGCATCATCCGCGCGCCAGGGCGCCCTTGTAGGCGAAAAGCCCGACCGCGCCACCGGTGTGCAGGAACACCACCCGCTCGCCGGCCTTGAACCGACCTTTGCGGCACAGATCGATCAGCCCCGCCGCCCCCTTGCCGGAATAGACCGGGTCCAGCAAGATCCCCTCCAACGCGGCAAACAGGCGGATCGCCTCGAGCGTGTCGGCCCGCGGCAGGCCATAGCCCGCACCCACGTAATCGGTATTGGCCACCACGGCGTCACGCGACACAACACCCGGGCAGCCCAGCTTCTCGGCGGTGCGACAGGCCAGATCATAGACCATCTGTTCTTGCCGTTCCCGGGGCGCGCGGGTGCCGATGCCCAAGACCGGGATGGCGGCATTCAGCGCGCTCAGCCCCGCCACAAGCCCGGCTTGCGTTCCCGACGACCCGGTGGCGGTCACCAGATGGTCGATGACCAGCCCCCGATCATTGGCCTGGGCCAGCAATTCCAGCGCGCAATTCACATAGCCCAGCGCCCCGGTCGGGTTCGATCCGCCACCCGGAATGACATAGACACGCCGCCCCGCGGCGCGGGCCTTGTCCGCGGCGCGGTCCATGGCGGCAGGCATGTCGGTGCCGCCCGGATGCACTTCGGTGCTGGCCCCGTGCAGATGGTCAAGCAGCACATTGCCGTTCTCGGTGTAATCGGGATCCTGATAGCCGGTGCGATCTTCCAGCAAGATGTGGCACCCCATGCCCAGCTTGGCGGCAAAGGCCGCCGTCTGACGCGCGTGGTTCGATTGCGTGGCACCTTGCGTCATCACCAGATCGGCACCTTCGGCAATGGCCTCGGCCATCAGGAATTCCAGCTTTCGGGTCTTGTTGCCGCCGGTCGACAGGCCCGTGCAATCATCGCGCTTGATCCAGATCTCGGGCCCGCCCAGCGCCTCGGACAGGCGGTCGAGCCGCTCCAGCGGGGTTGGCAGATGGGCCAGGAAGACACGGGGAAAACGGGCAAGATGCATGGCGGCTGGCTCCGGTCGGAAGGTCTGCGGACGGTGATGCCCGGTTTGTCGGCAATTGACAATCTGCCGCGGTGTCCGGGGGATCGACAATTGTGCCCTCGCCCTTGGCGCGCTGCGATCTATCTGGCAGGGTCCGCGCCGCAAGACGGGCGCAAGCTGACGGAGGGACAGCATGACGGATACCTTGGCCGCACTGATCGGCGCACACGACACAAGCGCACGCGCCATCGGCGCCCCGGGGCGCGATTGGCTTAGCTATGGTGGCTTGGCCGAACAGGGCGCGCATGTCGCCCAGGCGCTGCATGGCGCGGGCATCGGGCGCGGCGATCGCGTTGCCATCGTGCTGCCAAACGGGCCGGAAATGGCGGTGGCTTTTGTCACCGTCGCGGGCGTGGCCACCACCTGCCCGCTGAACCCGGCCTATCGGCAGGACGAATTCGCCTTTTATCTCGAGGATCTTAAAGCCAAGGCCATCATCCTGGCCGATGGCGAAACCGGACCGGCATACGCCGCCGCCGTGGCCCAGGGGCTGGCGGTGATCCGCTTGGCGGTGGATGGGGCGGCCGCGGCGGGCCGGTTTACCCTGACCGCCGAACGCGCCGCGACGCCGGCCGATTCTGCCGCACCGGGGCCTGATGATGTGGCGCTGATCCTGCACACCTCGGGCACCACATCGCGGCCGAAGATCGTGCCGCTGCTGCAATCCAACGTCGCCGCCTCGGCGCGCCATATCGGGGCCTCTTTGGCGCTGACGCCTGCGGATCGCTGCCTGAACGTGATGCCGCTGTTTCACATTCACGGCTTGATCGCGGCCGTATCGGCCAGCCTTGCGGCGGGCGGTTCGGTCTGGTGCGCGCCCGGCTTCGACGCGATGAAGTTCTTTGGCTGGATGGAAGAGGCACGCCCCACATGGTACACGGCGGTGCCCACCATGCATCAGACCATCCTTGCGCGGGCTTCGCGCAACACCGACACGATCCGCAACGTGCCCTTGCGGTTCTTGCGGTCGTCGTCGGCCAGCCTGCCCGGCCCGGTCATGGAACAGTTGGCCGCCACCTTCAATGCGCCGGTGATCGAGGGCTACGGCATGACCGAGGCCGCCCACCAGATGGCTTCGAACCCGCTGCCGCCGCGGGCGCAAAAGCCCGGATCGGTGGGGGTCGAAGCCGGGCCGCTGGTGCGCATCGCCCATGAAATCGAGAACCGGCTGGTCGACGGCGTGGGCGAGATCGTGATTTCGGGGCCCAACGTGACCCCCGGTTACGAAGGCAACCCCGAAGCCAACGCCAAGAACTTCTTCGAGGCCGATGGGCGGCGCTGGTTCCGTACGGGCGACCAGGGGCAGTTCGATGACGAGGGCTATCTGTCGCTGACGGGGCGGTTGAAGGAAATCATCAACCGCGGCGGCGAAAAGGTGTCGCCGCTCGAGGTCGATGGCGTCTTGTCGGCCCATCCGGCGGTTGCGCAGGTCGTGACCTTTGCCATTCCGCACCCCAAGCTGGGCGAAGAGGTCGGCGCGGCGGTGGTGCTCAAGGAAGGGGCCAGCGCAACCGAAGCGCAGATCCGCGATTTCGCCGGCGAACGGCTGGCCGCCTTCAAGGTGCCGCGCAAGGTGGTGATCTTGTCGGAAATCCCGAAAGGGGCCACCGGCAAGCTGCAACGCATCGGCCTGGCCGAGAAACTGGGATTGGTGGAACAGGCATGAAGATCTGCATTTTCGGCGCCGGTGCCATCGGCGGCTACATGGGGGCAAAACTGGCCGAAGCCGGGGCCGAGGTCAGCCTGGTGGCGCGCGGCCCGCATCTGAAGGCGATGCAGGACAAGGGCCTGACCCTGATCGAGGAAGGCGAGACCCACACCTATCGCGTCAACGCCTCGGATGATCCGGCCGCCTTGGGCGTGCAAGATTACGTCATCGTCACGCTCAAGGCCCATTCGGTGCCGCCGGTGGTGCCGAAGATGGCACCGCTGATCGGACCGGAAACGACCATCGTGTCGGGGGTAAACGGGGTGCCTTGGTGGTATTTCCACAAGGACGGCGGCCCGCTGGAAGGCACGCGATTGGCCTCGGTCGATCCGGGCGATGCGCAGTGGAACGGCTTCGGCCCCGACCGGGTTCTGGGCTGCGTGGTCTATCCCGCCGCCGAAGTGATCGAACCCGGCGTGGTCAAGCACATCGAAGGCAATCGTTTCAGCCTGGGCGAACCCGACGGGTCGAAATCGGATCGCGCCATGCGCCTGTCCGAGGCCTTGGGGCGGGCCGGGCTGAAGGCCCCGGTGCGGCCGCGACTGCGCGACGAAATCTGGGTCAAGCTCTGGGGCAACCTGTCGTTCAACCCGATTTCCGCCCTGACACACGCCACGCTCGACGTTCTGTGCACCGATCCCGGCACACGGGCCGTGGCGCGCGGCATGATGCTGGAGGCCCAAGAGATCGCCGAAAAGCTGGGCGTCAAGTTCCCCATCGATGTGGATCGACGCATCGACGGCGGTGCGGCGGTGGGGGCGCATCGCACGTCGATGCTGCAAGACCTTGACGCGGGGCGCCCGATGGAAATCGACGCGCTTTTGGGTTCGGTGCAGGAGTTGGGCCGCGTGACGCAGACGCCCACCCCCACCATCGACACCGTCTTGGCGCTGGTCACGCTGCGGGCGCGATCAGCCGGGCTTTATGGCGCTTGACGCCGGCGCGGGCCCGGCCGCAGCCGGGCACGCGATCGGTCATGGGGGGGGCGGGCGCGTTCAGTCCGTTCCCTCGACCACGATGATCACGCTATCGGCCGTGCGGCGCCGGATATCGGCGACCTCTTGGTAATCGGGGTCGTTGTAGGCCGCGAGTGCTGCCGCATAGCTTGGAAATTCGATCACGACATGGCGCATCAGGCTGTCGCCTTCCATCACCTGCGCCTGACCGCCGCGCACGATGAAGCGGCCGCCCAGGCCCTGAAGAATGGGCGTGTCGCGCACGACGTATTCCTTGTAGGCTTCGGGGTCTTTGACCGTGATGTGGCCGATGATGTAACCTTTGGGCATGCGGATCTCTCCCGTTGTCGCAGCGTCAGGCCCCTTTTGCCGGGCCCCGCGCCCGGGCACAAGCGGGGGTGGAAAATCATGGCCTTCCGCATGGGAAAACACTGGTTTTCCCAACGCGGTTTCCCGCGGCAAACGCGCCCGTCACGGCGGGCCATAGCCCCCGGGGGTCGGCGTGATCACCGTCACCGTTTCACCCGGTTCGAGAACTGTCTGATCGCAGGCGCGCAAGACCTCAAGCCGGCCATCCTTGCGCCGCACCGTGGTGGAACCCGGCTGGCCGTCTTGCCCCCCGGCCACCCCCTTGGGCGGCGCCGCCCTGTGCGAAGACAAGATCGCGCAATCCATCCGTTCCAGAAACCGCAACCGCCGCTCGGTTCCGTCACCCGCCGCAAAGGCCCCCTTTCCGCCTGAACCGGGGCGCAGGCCGAAATGTTCGAGCAGCACGGGGAAGCGCATTTCCAGCACCTCGGGGTCGGTCAGGCGTGAATTGGTCATATGCGTATGCACCCCCGATGTGCCCGCAAACCCGCGCCCTGAATTCATCACGCCAGCCGGGGCGCCCGAACAGATCGTCTCATAATACTGGTAGGTCTGGTTGCCAAAGGTCAGGTTGTTCATCGTGCCCTGGCTGTTGGACAAGGTGCCCAGCGCGCCAAAGATCGCGTTGGTCACATGCTGGCTGGTTTCCACATTGCCCGCCACCACCGCCCGCGGATAGGCCGGTTTCAGCATCGACCCGTCGGGGATGATGATGCGGATCGGGCGCAGGCAACCGGCATTCATCGGGATCGGGGCCTCGACCATCACGCGGAAACAGTACAAAACAGCGGCCCGCGTCACCGGTTCGGGCGCGTTGAAGTTGTTTTCCATCGCGGGGCTGGTGCCCGTGAAATCCACCGTTGCCTGCCGCGCGGCCCGATCGACCGTGATCTTGACCCGGATCACCTGGCCGGTATCGGTCGGGTAGTCATAGGCACAATCCGACAGCCCGCCGATCAGGCGCGCGACCTCTTCCGCGGCATTGTCTTGGACATGGCCCATGTAGGCCTGCACGGTCGGCAGGCCGAATTCGGCGACCATCTTGCGCAATTCGGCCGCACCGCGGGCGTTGGCGGCAATCTGGGCTTTCAGATCGGCGATGTTCTGGTCGGGGTTGCGCGCCGGGTATGGGTGATCGGTCAGCAGCTGGCGCAGCGCCGCTTCGCGGAACTGGCCCTGTTCGACCAGCACGAAATTGTCAAACAGCACGCCCTCCTCATCCACGGTGGTGGCCAGGGGGGTCATGGACCCCGGCGCGGTGCCGCC
>JBEAQJ010000061.1:0-8566 GCA_041163945.1 Pseudomonadota bacterium | reverse complement strand
AAGCGGCTTGTAGGTGTTGTCCTCGGCGATCCGGGCAGATTTGCCGCGGCGCGCGCGCAGGTAGTACAGCTTGGCGCGGCGCACCTTGCCGCGGCGCACCACTTCGATCGATTCGATGTTGGTGGAATACAGCGGGAACACACGTTCCACACCTTCGCCAAAGGAAATCTTGCGCACCGTGAACGACGCGGCGATGCCCTTGCCGTTGTTGCGCCCGATGCAGACGCCTTCGTAGGCCTGCACGCGCGACCGGGTGCCTTCGGTCACCTTGTAGCCCACGCGGATGGTGTCGCCCGCGCGGAAATCGGGGATGGTTTTGCCCAAGGCGGCGATCTGTTCCGCCTCGATCTGTGCGATCAGGTCCATCTGATCCACTCCTTTGTTTGCCCGCGGTTTGCCCGCAGAGATGTGTTGGCCTTGCGCCGATAGCTCTGATCTTCACCCGGGTCCGCCGATATCCGCAGTTGCGGGGCGCCCGTCAGAGGTCGTCTGACCGTTGCTTGTCGTTGGCTCCGTCTTGTGCATCGGGCCGAAGACAGCCCGAAAACGGAACCCCGCCACAGCAGCCTGTCGCGGGGATGGGGCGCGTATAGGCCGGGTCGCTTGCCCGATCAAGCGGATTGTGCAGCGATTATTCGCCCTTTTGCGCCAGATAGGCTTCCCACAGATCGGGGCGGCGTTCTGCGGTCAGGCGCTCGGCCTCGGCGCGGCGCCACTTGGCAATCGCGGCATGGTTGCCCGACAGCAATACGTCGGGGATGGGGCGCCCTTTCCAGTCGCGGGGCTGGGTATATTGCGGATGTTCCAGCAGACCATCGGCAAAGCTTTCCTCTTGCGTCGAGGCGGCATTGCCCAGCACGCCCGGGATCAGCCGGACGGTGGCATCGATCAGGGCCTGCGCCGCGATCTCGCCACCGGTCAGCACGAAATCGCCCAGGCTGATTTCTTCAAGCGCGAAGTCTTCGATCACGCGCTCATCGACGCCTTCGAACCGCCCGCAAAGAAGCGTCATCCCGTCGGCCTGCGCAAACCGCGCGGCATCGGCCTGGGCAAAGCGACGGCCACGTGGCGACAGGTAGACACGCGGCCAGCGGGCCGGATCGTTGGGGGTGCCGATCGCGGCCATGGACAGCGCGCGCCCCAGCACATCCGCCCGCATCACCAGACCCGCGCCGCCCCCCGCGGGCGTGTCATCGACCTGACGATGTTTGCCGATCCCGAAGCTGCGCAGATCGATGGGTTCCAACGCCCATAACCCATGCTGCAGCGCCTTGCCCGTCAGCGACGCGCCCAGCGTGCCGGGAAAAAGCTCGGGAAACAGGGTTACGACCTTGGCACACCATGCCCCTTTCAGGCGCGGCGTGTCGCGCATCAGTTCGCGGGGCGTCACACTGGCCGAAATGGCCAGGCGACCGTGGGATTTGGTGGGGCTGTCACTCATGTCTCTGCCATAGGGCCAGGGCGCGCGCGGGGCAAGGTCGCGCCGCCATTCGGGTCGGGACGGGCAGGGTGCGCGCCCGTGGTCGACTGGGGCCAGTCCTGGCCGGGCCTGGCCGATCAGGTCGTAACCGCGGTCGCCGCGTGCAAAGGGCGCACCGGTTGAACGGGCGCATGTTCGGGTGGCTGTGCCGGTGTCTTGTTTCCGAAAGACGCGGGCGGATCAGTCAAACAACCCATCGGGCGGGTCGATGATCACGCGACCGGCTGCCAGATCGACGTTGGGCACGATGGCGCGGGTAAAGGGGACAAGCTGCGGCGATGTCAGCCCGCCGCCGCGCAATTCCAGCAGATCACCCGCCCCGTGGTTGAGAACAGCCGCAATCCGGCCCAGCAGCGCGCCGCCGGTGTCGCGCGCTTCCAGCCCGATCAGATCAGCATGGTAGAATTCATCGTCGCCCAAACCCGGCAAGGCGGCGCGTGGTGCAAAAAGCCGCTGGCCGCGCAGCGCGTCGGCGGCTTCCTTGCTGGTGATCCCCGACAATCGTGCCGCGAAACCCGATGTCACGGGTCGCGTCAGGGTGACGTCGAATTGGCGCGCCCCGTCTTCGGTGACCAGCGGGCCATAGGTGGCGATATCGGCGGGTTCCGAGCAAAAGCTTTTCAGACGCACCTCACCACGGACGCCAAAGGCGCCCGCGATCGCACCCACGCAGACCCGGTCAACCATGACCGGGCCTGTCGCAGTAAGGCCATGCAATTCTGGGCATGGCGCGGCCGATTATTCCGAGGCCGTTTCGGCAGCCGCTTCGGCCGGTGCTGCGGCTGCTTCGGCGGCCTCGGCTTGCTTGGCGGCTTTTTGCGCGGCGCGTTCCTTGGCCTGCTTGCCCGGTTCGCCCTTCACGGGGTTGTTGCGGGTGGTCTTGGCCACAAGGCCCGCCGCCTCAAGGAAGCGCGCGACGCGGTCGGTGGGTTGGGCGCCTTGCGCCAGCCAATGCTGCACGCGGGCAACATCCATGCGGATGCGGTCTTCGTTGTCCTTGGCCAGCAGCGGGTTGTAGATGCCGAGTTTCTCGATGAAACGGCCATCGCGCGGCATGCGGCTGTCGGCGGCCACGATGGAATAAAAGGGGCGCTTTTTCGAGCCGCCGCGGGCCAGTCTGATCTTCATTGCCATGGGGGTTCTCCTTTGAATGGCGAGGGGCGCATCATGCGCCGTTTTCCTGGTGTTGTTCGTGGTGACGGATGACTTCCTGAATGATGAATTTCAGGAATTTCTTGGCGAATTCCGGGTCGAGATCGGCCCGTTTCGCAAGATCTTCAAGGCGCGCGATCTGGGCGGCTTCGCGGGCCGGATCGGACGGGGGCAGATCGTGTTCTGCTTTTAGCCGGCCCACGGCCTGCGTGTGCTTGAACCGTTCGCCCAGCGTGTAGACCAAGATCGCGTCAAGCCGGTCGATGCTTTCGCGATGCTCTTTGAGAAGGGCGGCGGCGCGGGTGATGGCGTCGGTCATGGCAAGATGTCCTTGGGTCGGGTCGGTCATGGTGACACCGTCGCGTCGGGGACGGGATGGCGCCAGATCTGCACCGGGTCGTCGCGCTGCGGGGCAGGGGCTGTGGGGTCAAGGCGGCAACCCAGGCGCTGGGCCAAGGCGGCAGACCGCGTGTTGCGGGGGTCGATGTAGCTGACGGCGGTGGACCAGCCCAGATCGGCGTAGACATGGCGGCGGATCGCCACCATCGCCTCATGGGCGTAACCCTGGCCTTCGTCCTCGGCGGACCAGACCGACCAGCCAAGTTCGGGTTCCGGCCAATCCCCGGGATACCACGGTCCGACCGATCCGATGGGCCGCCCCGTGACGCGGTCGGTCATGATGAACACACCCGTGCCGCGCAGCTGCCAATGGCCCGCAAAAATCGCCAAGATGCGCCAGGCATGCCCGGCATCCTTGTCGGCGCCGCCACCCACGAACCGCGCGCGATCTGACGTGATGAAGGGCACGATAGCGTCGAAATCGGACCCTTGCGGGGCGCGCAAGGTCAAACGCTCGGTCGTCAGGATGGGGGTGTCGATCAGTCGGGCGGTCATCGCTGGACTGCCTTGAATATCGCAAAAGTGAAACAGATTTCGGCCATAACGGTGGAAAGGCCTGTGAATGGACCGCAAAAGCGCAAGCTAATCATGACGCGCCCCCCGGTATCGCCAAACATGGATGGCGTCGCCATCACGCGCCGCAAGGCTGGTTTCGGCGGCGATGTCGCGTCGCGCCCCAAGCCGCGCAGCCAGTTGGCCCGAGGCCGCATTGGCCGGGTCAACATAGCTGACCAGATCGCCCAAAAGCCCCAGTCCGAAATCGCGCGCGGCGCTGGCAGCCTCGGCGGCATAGCCCTGGTGGCGATGTTCGGGCAAGATCATGTAGCCAAGCTCGGGTTCTTCATCGCCCCATTCGAGGCCCACAAGGACAAAGCCCAAGCGCGCGCCGTCCGAGAGGCGCTCGACCGTCCAGATGCCATGGCCATGCAGCATCCAGCCTGCGGTGTAACAGCTGAACTCGGCCCAGGCCCGGTCGGGGCTGTCATCCGGTTCTGCAAAACTGTCGGAAAATACGCGCGTCCAGTCGCCCAGATCGTCGAGATGTGGCGCGCGCAGGCGCAGGCGCGCGGTCTCGATCACCGGCACGCTTGCGCGGTGCATCGCGGCGGCTCGTGCCGCAGCGCCGGTCGGCGCTTGGGTGCAGCGGGCAGGGGTCACTTCTTTTTCCCGAAGCCCGACAGCCCCGGTGGCAACGCGCCACCACCAAGGCCCGGCAGCCCACCCAGCCCCATCTGACGCGCGGCCGCTTCCATCGCCTTTGGGTCCATGCCGGCGGGGTCCATCCCTTTGAGCGCGCCGGGCGCGCCCTTGCCCATCAGCGCGCCCAAACCACCGCGCAACAGCCCCTTGGTGCCCATCTTGCCCAGCTTCTTCATCGCATCGGCCATCTGGCGGTGCATTTTCAAAAGCTTGTTGAGGTCGGACACATCCTGACCGGCGCCGGCAGCCACGCGTTTCTTGCGGCTGGCTTGCATCAGGTCGGGATTGGCGCGTTCCTTTTTCGTCATCGAATTGATCAGCGCGATCTGGTGGCGGATCACCTTGTCGTCAAAGCCCGCTTCGTCGAGCTGTTTTTGCATCTTGGCCATGCCGGGCATCATGCCCATCATGCCCTTCATGCCGCCCATCTTGAGCATCTGTTCCAGCTGGCCCTTCAGGTCGTTCATGTTGAACTGACCCTTTTGAAACCGCTTCATCATGCGCTCGGCCTGTTCGGCCTCCAGCGTTTCTTGCGCGCGTTCGACAAGGGCCACGATATCGCCCATGCCCAGAATGCGGCCCGCGATGCGGCTTGGCTCAAAGGTTTCCAGCGCGTCGGTTTTCTCGCCCAAGCCCACGAAACGGATCGGCTTGCCGGTGATCGCACGCATCGACAGCGCCGCGCCGCCCCGCCCATCGCCATCCATTCGGGTCAGAACAACACCGGTGACGCCGATCTTGTCGTCGAATTCCTGCGCGACGTTGACGGCATCCTGACCGGTCAACCCGTCAACGACCAAAAGCGTTTCGCGCGGCTGGGCCACGTCGCGCACCGCGGCGGCCTGGGCGATCAGCTCGGCGTCGATGTGCAGCCGTCCGGCCGTGTCGAGCAGATAGACATCATACCCACCAAGGCTGGCTTGGGTCTTGGCGCGCTTTGCGATGGTGACGGGGTCTTCGCCCTTGACGATGGGCAGCGTGTCGACGCCGATCTGCGTGCCCAGAATGGCCAGCTGTTCCATTGCCGCCGGGCGATTGGTGTCGAGCGAGGCCATCAGCACGCGCTTGCCTTCGCGGTCTTTCAAGCGCTTGGCCAGTTTCGCGGTGGTGGTGGTTTTCCCCGAGCCTTGCAACCCCACCATCAGGATCGGCGCGGGCGGATTGTCGATTTTCAGCCGGCCGGGATCGGCATCGCCGGTCAGAACATGCACCAGCTCATCATGGACGATCTTGATGACCTGCTGGCCGGGCGTGATCGATTTGGTGACGGCCGCACCGGTGGCCTTTTTCTCGACGGCCTTGATGAATTGGCGCGCGACGGGCAGCGATACATCGGCCTCTAGCAGTGCCACGCGCACCTCGCGCATTGCGGTGCGCACGTCGTCTTCGGACAGCGCACCTTGCTTGGTGAGGCGGTCGAAAACGCCGGACAGGCGTTGCGAAAGGTTTTCAAACATGGGCGCGCGCCCCCCGATGACACTTCTGAACACCCCCGAAATGTGGGGGCAAAGCCGAAATGCGCAACAACCCCCGTGGGCGAAACCTCGCTGACGGGGGGCGATCCCATGACGATACACGGGACCGGGAAGCTGGCGCTTTCCGGCTATTGCGGCGCGGGATAGGTCGTTTCATCGCCCGAGTCAATCATCTCGGGCGGGCCGCAGGCCACGGTCAGTTCGGTCACATCGCCGGCCAGCCGGTCATACCCATATGCATGCAGCGCAAAGCTGCGGCGCAGATCCATGGCCACCCATAGGCCCGGATCGGCCGGGATGGTGGCATCGCCCAAGGTGCCCGGTCGGGCATAAAGGCTCAGCGTCATGGGGCCACGATAGTCGATGCCCGCCACCGACAGGCCGCGCGCATCGCGCGCTTGCAGGCTCAACTGATCGGCCACCGGGTTTTGGGCCGTCGCGATCACGGCCCAGATGGGGGCGGTGATGGCATCCCCCAGTTGCATCTGGCCCGTGGCCATGTGAACGCGCGCCCCGGCTTCCCCCGGAAAGCTCTGACCGCTTGTTTGGAACCGGGCGTGTCCGGCAAGCCGATCACCGGGGCGAAACGGGCCCGCGCCTTGTGTTATGGTGACGGTAAATTCAAACCGACACGCAAGCCCGGCAGCCGGCGTGGTGGTGGCCCACATGACCGCCAGCATGACAAACGCGATCCGCATGGGCCAAACCCTACCACAAGGCGGGTTCGATGCGAAGGGTCGCGGTGCCGGCGGGGGCCCGTATGGCGAACGGCCGTCGATAGGCAAAGCCGCCCGCGCCGGTTGCCGCGCCCTGTGCCGAGCTGCGCGTCTGCGCACATGTTTTTGTGTTCTTGACGCGCATTGCGCATCCTATTGCCTTTGCCCGCGCGCGCGGCGACACTGCGGTGTCGCTGATCGCAGGGCGGGGCCGCGTGGCATGACCAATTGGGACGAGATCCGCACCGCCTATCAGGTCGCGCGCCTTGGCACCGTGTCTGGTGCGGCCGAGGTGTTGGGCGTGCATCATGCCACGGTCATTCGCCACATCGATGCGCTTGAGACGCGGCTGGGCGCCAAGTTGTTCCAGCGCCATGCCCGGGGTTACACCCCGACCGAAGCCGGGCAGGATCTGTTGTCGGTGGCCGCGCAGGCGGATGATCAGTTCACCCAGCTGGCCGGCCGCATCAAGGGCCGCGGCGACGAGGTGACGGGGGAATTGATCGTGACCACGCTGGATGCCTTGGCACCGCTTTTGGTTCCATCGATCGGGCAGTTCATGCGCCAGCACCCAGATCTGCGGGTGCGGTTGATATCCGATCAACGGCTGTTCCGGCTGGAATACGGCGAAGCGCATGTGGCCATCCGCGCCGGAAAGCTGCCCGATCAGCCCGACAATGTGGTGCAACCGCTGTTTGCCCAAACGCTGCGACTGATGGCAGTGCCAGCCTATGTCGCGCACTTCGGCCCGCTGACCGAAGACAATATTGCCACGCACCGCTTCATCGGTGGCACCGAAGATATGGCGCGGGCGCCCTATTTTCGGTGGCTTGCCGAAACCGTTCCGCCCGAGGCCATCCATTTGCGCGTGGGCTCGATGCAGGCGGCGAAAGCGGCAATCGTTTCGGGCATCGGTATCGGGTTCATCGCCGATTGGGACCGGGATGGAACCGATCAGCTGATCGAAATGCTGCCCCCCTTGGAAGACTGGACCGCCAAGATCTGGCTGGTGACACATATGGACCTGCATCGCACCGCCAAGGTTCAGACCTTCGTTCGGTTCCTGAAAGATCAGGTCAAGCGCTGGGGGGTGGGCGTTTCGTGATCGATCCCACCGATGCGTTGCGCGAGGGGCGGCGGGGCCATCTGGCGATGCTGGCCTTTTCGGCCTTGGTGGCGGGGTCATTTTCGTTGGGTGGGCAAGTCGCCAACGACATCGCCCCGGCGGCGTTGAACGCGGTGCGCTTTGTGCTGTCGGCGGTGGTCGTGGCCGCCGTCATCGGGCTTCGCGGGGGGCTTGGCGGGGTCATGTCGGCCTTGGTGGCCCCGTGGCGCTATGCGATTTTGGGCGTGTTGTTCGCGGTCTATTTCGTGACGATGTTCGAAGGCTTGAAAACCGCGCCCCCGGTGTCAACCGCGGCGGTCTTTACCCTGACCCCGGTGATGAGTGGCATTTTTGGCTACATCTTGCTGCGACAGATGTTCGGATTTCGCATCGCGCTGGCCTTGGGGCTGGGCGCGGCGGGGGCGCTTTGGGTGATTTTTCGCGCCGATCTGGCGGCGCTGCTGGCGTTTGAAATCGATCGGGGTGAGGCGATTTTTTTCTGGGGCTGCGTTGCGCATGCCGCCTACACCCCGCTGGTCCGGCGGCTGAACCGCGGTGAGCCGATCTTGGTCTTCACCTTTTGGACGCTGTGTTTCACAGCCGTCATCATCGGTGTCTGGGGCTGGCAGGATCTGGCGGCCACCGATTGGGCCGGGTTGCGCCCGCTGGTCTGGGTTACCTTGGTCTATGTGGCGATTGCGGCGACATCGATGACCGTGTTTCTGGTGCAGTTCGCATCCATGCGTCTGCCCAGTTCCAAGGTGATGGCCTATACCTACCTGACGCCGAGTTGGGTGTTGATCTGGGAACTGGCCTTGGGCCAGCCGATGCCGCCGCTGGCCGTTCTGGGTGGAATCGGGCTGACCTTTCTGGCGCTGTGGCTGCTGCTGAAGGATTAGGTCTCGGCGGCCAGCTCACGTTCCAGAAAAGCTTCAAACGCGTCCAGGTTGATTGCTTCGAACTGGCCAAAGGATTGCATCCAGACCGAGGCATCGCGCAAGGCGTCGGGCTCGAGCTTGCACCATTTCACCCGCCCGCG
>JBEAQJ010000060.1:0-13050 GCA_041163945.1 Pseudomonadota bacterium | reverse complement strand
TCGGCCATCATGTGGCTGAGATTGGCCAGCGTGAAGGATTTGCCGATCCCGCCCTTGCCATAGATCGCAATGATCTGGGTCTTTTTCGTGGGCTCGCCCTGGGGCACCTCAAGCGTCGGCTCGGCGGCTTCGTCGCGCAGCTTGGCGTCGTAATCACGCAGCTTCGGAACATCGAGGCTCATGCGGCTGTCTCCCATGTCGGTCCGTCGGCCATGCGGCGCGCGGATCCCCAGTTCAGGATCATTTTCAGGCAAGCGGGGTCTTCGAACGCGGTCTGATAGGCGGCTTCGGCCTGGTCCGCGGATGCGGTATGGGTGATCAGCCCCGACAAGCTCAGCGCGCCGTGCTCGATCAGGTCGCGCGTGGCAATCAGATCTTCGCGCGTCCATTCGGCCGCGATGCGAAAACGGGCCTCGCGCAGAAAGGCGGGCGGAAACGAAAATTGAAGCGGCTCGGGATAAAATCCCGCCAGCACGATTTCGCCGCCCTTGGCCAAGCGACCCACCATCGTGTCGAGCAGGGTAGACACACCCGAAGCGTCGTAGATGCATCCGTAATCGCGACGCGGGTCGTCGTCGGGGTGGATCACCGCATAGCCCGTGGCGCCCGCCTGACGGTCGGGGTTGATTTCCCAGACCGTGGGGGCGCTGCCGCCCGCCGCCATCGTCATGCGGGCCAACAACCGCCCAAAGACGCCGTGGCCAATGATCAGTTCGGGCAATGTCGTGGCCATCCCGGCCACGGCATGGCGCGCGGTCGCGGCCAAAGCCAACAGCGCACCTTCGGGACCCAGGCTTGGGTCGATGCGCACGACGCGGTCAGCAGCCGTCACCAGACGTGCGGCCGCCCCGCCAAACAGGCCCCGGACATCACCGTAACAATTGGCGCCGGGAACAAAGACGATGTCGCCCGGCTTAAAGCCGGTGCCAGGCGCGGCTTCGACAACTTCGCCCGAAGCCTCATAACCGGGAACCAGCGGGTAACCCATGCCGGGAAAGGGCGGCATCTGGCCCGACCAAAACAATTTCTCGGTGCCCGTGGAGATACCGGAATGATGCACCGCCACCACAAGATCGCCCGCCACGGGATCGGTCAGGGCGACATCGCCCAGTCCGAGAGCCTTGGGGCCTTGCAGTATGACGGCGGTCGTTCTCACGAAGGGCATTCCCGGTATTTTGCATGCGGGTCAGAGAATCTGACAGCCGCAGCAACTCGACTGTCAGTTTATCCTGACACTTTTTTATGTCAATCCAAATAGACATAAGTGTCAGGTTTTCTTTACGCCTTGCGGGCTTCGACGACCGAGGTGATGAAGGGGCGCGCCGTCTTGCGGTGGGTGATTTGGCAAAACCCTGCCCCCGCCAGGTGGTCCGAAATTTCAGCCGGGCTGCGCGCCCGGCCGGTGCCCATCGCCAGACAATACAGGCCGAAATAGGCATCTCCGGCGCGATTGGGCCGGTCGCCGCCAGACATCGGTTCGCTGATGATGATGCGGCCACCCGCCGGAAGCGCGGCATGCGCCTTGGCCAGAAGCATCCGCACCGTATCTTCGGAATGATCGTAAAGAACGCGGATCAAGCTGATGGCATCGGCCCCATGCGGCAGGGCGTCGGTGCGAAAGCTGCCGCCGGTGATGGTCGTGCGTGCATCCAGCCCGGCTTGCGCAAAGCGGCGGGCGGCCGGCGCAAGAACCGGGGGCAAATCGAAAAGATGCAGCGCCAGGTCAGGATAGGCCTGTCCAACCGCCACCAGAAACGCCCCCGTGCCCCCGCCGATATCCAAGAGCCGCGCGGTGCCCTTCAGATCCAGAACGCTCAAGGCTTCGGCGGCGACCAGCGTTTGGCTGTCGGCCATCAGCTGCGAATAGGTTGCGGCCCGATCCGGATCGATCGCACCGCCCGGCCCGAAGACATAGGGCCAGAAACCCGCCAATTCCGTTTCGGGTGCGTCCCGAAAAAAGGCCACGGGGTCGGCCATGTCGCGATACAGAACATCGTGATGGCGGATCATCTGCGCCAGCCCGGGTATGCCCGGCAGGGCGGCCCCCAAGCGGCCCAAGGCGTAGCGCCCGTCACGCTGGCGGCGCAACAGGCCCAGCGCGCTGGCTGCCTGACACAGCACGCGCATCCGATCCGGGCAAACGCCCGTACGCAGGGCAAGCGCTTCGACATTCCGGGGCCGGTCGGACAAGTGGTCGGCCAATTCAAGCGCCACAAAAGCCATCAGGATCTGGCTGTGCAAAAACCCCGCAACCAGATCGAACAGCGCTTCGCCATCCTTGCGCGCCAGCCGGGCGGCAAAAGGGGTGCGCGCAGCAAGCGATTGAAACCGGCCAGACCGCAACAGCCGTGTCTGCCAAGCATAGACACGATCCCGCAAACGCGGGCGCTCATCCTGGCTGGGCTCGGCCACAGCCATGGATCAGACCATCTGGTGGGCGGGCAAGACCGGGGTCAGCCGCTCGGCCGTCTTGCGCACCAATGCGGCCAAGCCGGCTTCGCCAGGGCATGACGGAATTGAGGCAATGGCCCCCGACAAGATATCCTCCAACCGGCGGATGGCCCCGCGCACACCAAGTTCCGACACGGCATTGGGGCGGGCGTGGATTTCATCTTGATGGGCCGGTTTTCCCAGCGCCGCCTCGTCATAAAGCGCGTCGCGCAGATCATCGGCCACCTGGAACGCTTCGCCGATGCGGGCGCCCAATTCTGTCCAAGCGTCAGCATCTTGGCCAGCGGCAACGGCACCCATGCGGGTGGCCGCGACGAACAGGGCCCCGGTCTTGGCGCGATGATAGGCGGACAGATCGATCTGCGCTTCGCTTTCCCAGCCCTGACCCGCACAAATACCGCCGGGCATGCCGCTGGTCTGGCCCAGGATGCGCATCAATTCCAGGCCGCGGCGGGGATCGGATTCGGCGGCCGAGGCCAGCACCTCGAACGCCATGATGATCAGCGAATCGCCGGTCAAAAGCGCCAGCGGCTCGCCATAGGCGCGATGCACCGACGGCTTTCCACGACGCGTGTCGGCGTCGTCGAAACAGGGCATGTCATCATGTACAAGGCTGGCGCAGTGGATCAATTCGATCGCGGTCGCGGCAGCATCGGCCATGGCGGGCCGCGCATCGCCACAGGCCAGCGCCACAGACAGGCAGATCGTTGGGCGAATTCGGGCACCGCCCGGGTTGACCGCATAATCCAGCGCCGCGGCAAGTTTCGGCGGTGGCGAACCTGCCTGCCCCTGCCGGATGGCGCTGGCAATGGCCGCCTCGATCCGGGGTTTTAGTGACATGCGCGGTCTCTCCCATGCTTGGGAATCTGTGCGGCGTGACAGATCTTGTGTAAATCAGGGTGGACAAATGCCCGCAAACTGTCAACATGAATTGACACTCAACCAGGAGACGATATGCCGGATGCGCCCCCTCGCGCGGTCGTGATTGGCGCCGGGATCGGTGGTCTTTCGGCGGCACTCAGGCTGGCCCACGCCGGGTTGGCGGTGTGCGTTGTCGATATGGCACCCACCGCCGGCGGCAAGATGCGAACCCGCGCCTCGGTCGCGGGCCCCGTGGATATCGGGCCAACGGTGTTGACGCTGCGGCGGGTGTTCGAACGGCTTTTCGAAGATGTGGGCGCGCAGCTATCGGATCATGTGACATTGATCCCCGACACGGTTCTGGCACGCCATTTCTGGCCCGATGGCTCCTGCCTTGATCTGGGCCAGGACGCCGAACGCAACGCTGCGGCGATCGGGGATTTCGCGGGCGCGCGGGCTGAACGCCAGTTTCGGCGCTTCAACGCGCGGGCCGCGCGGCTTTACGCGGCCTTCGAGGGGCCGATGTTGCACGCTGCCGAGCCCAGTCTTGCGGGGTTGACGGCGCATGTTCTGAAAAACCCAAGGCTGATCCCTGCCATGGCGCCGGGTCGCAGCCTTGCGTCCAGCCTGGCACGTCAATTCAGCGACGCGCGATTGCGCCAGTTGTTCGGCCGCTACGCCACCTATGTCGGCGGTTCGCCCTATCAAAGCCCGGCCGTTCTGAGCCTGATCTGGCATTCCGAGGCCAGCGGCGTCTGGCGGGTGGCGGGCGGCATGCACAAACTGGCCGCGGCCATGCACAGGCTGGCCGAAACCAAGGGGGCCGAGTTCCGCTTTGGCGCAAGGGCCCAACGCATCGAACACCAGGATGGCCATGTCACCGCCGTGCACCTGGAAGACGGAACCCGGCTTGCCGCCGACCTGGTCGTGTTCAACGGCGATCCGAAGGCCCTGGTGGAGGGGCGTCTGGGCAGCGGCCCGACACAGGCCGTCGCCGCATCTGGTGTTGCCGCGCGCAGCCTGTCGGCTTTTGTCTGGGGGTTCGCCGCACAGCCGGTGGGGGTCGATCTGGCCCATCACAACGTGTTCTTCTGCGCCGACCCAAAGCGCGAATTCGCCGATCTGGCAGCCGGCCGCATGCCCACCGATGGCACGCTTTATGTTTGTGCGCAGGACCGGGGCGGTGCGCCGCCCACCGGCCCCGAACGCTTCGAGATCATACTGAACGGCCCGCCCGGGCACCCCTCGACCCCGGAGGATGCATACACATGTCGGACCCGCACATTCGAAACATTGGCCCGAATGGGTCTGCGCTTTTCCCCCACACCGGATATCAGCGCGCTGCAGATGCCGGGGGACTTCAACCGGGCCTTTCCCGGATCGGACGGTTCCCTCTACGGGCTGAGCCCACATGGAATGATGGCAAGCTTTCAGCGCCCGACGGCGCGCACAACGATCCGGGGCCTTTATCTGGCGGGCGGCGGGGCGCATCCGGGGGCGGGGATACCGATGGCCTGCCTCTCCGGGCAGCACGCGGCCGCGGCGATCTTGAACGACCTTGCTTTGACCTCGACGTCCCGGCGGATGGCTACGCGTGGTGGTATGTCGACGGGATCAGCGATGACGCCGGGCGCGCGATCTCCATCATCGGCTTCATAGGATCGGTCTTTTCCCCATGGTACCGTTGGTCGGGGCGCAAGAACCCGGCCAATCATTGCTGCCTGAATGTCGTGACCTACGGGCGCGGTGGGCGCTGGACGATGACCGACCGGGGGCAAAACGCGCTGGGCTTGTCCCGTGACCGGTTGCAGATCGGCCCGTCGGCGATGATCTGGGCCGGTGATCACTTGCGCATCGAAATCGACGAGATGTCGACCCCCCATGCCCAGCGCATCTGCGGCGAAGTCATCATTCGCCCCGCCGCGCTCAGCCGCGTGGAAATGGCGCTGACGCCCGATGGTGCCCATATCTGGCGGCCCTTTGCGCCCAAAGCCCGGATCGAGGTACGGCTGAATCGGCCCGGCTGGACATGGAATGGGCATGGCTATTTCGATGCCAATTTCGGCACCCGCGCGCTCGAAGCCGATTTCCGCTACTGGACATGGGGGCGGTTCCCGCTGCGGGATGGGGCGGCTTGCTTCTATGATGCTGAGCGCCGCGATGGCAGCGAACTGGCCGCCGCCATCGGCTTTGCCGAGGATGGCACGCCGCGCGCCATCGCCATGCCGCCGAAGGCGCGGCTGAAACGCCCCGGCTGGATGGTACGGCGCGAGACGCGGGCCGACGCGGGCTATCGGCCCCGACAGGTCAAGGTGATGCTGGATGCGCCATTTTACAACCGCGCGGCCGTTCAGACGCAGATCAACGGCGAAGAAACCGTGGGGGTTTTCGAAGCGCTGGATCTGGATCGGTTCCGGGGGCCATGGCTGATGCCGATGCTGGCCGTGCGCGTGCCGCGCCGCGCAGCTTGGCCCGGCTGGCTTTAGCCGCGCATGGTTGCAGCCCGCACCACCACCCGCCATATATGACCGCAAACCTCGGAGGCCCCATGGCAGACACCCCATTTCCCGGTTGGCATGGAACCACCATCATCGGCGTCCGAAAGGGCGGACAGGTGGTCGTGGCTGGCGATGGGCAGGTCAGCCTGGGCCAGACGGTGATCAAAGGCAGCGCGCGCAAGGTGCGGCGCCTGTCGCCGGGTGGGCGCGATGTGGTGGCGGGCTTTGCGGGATCGACGGCCGACGCCTTTACCCTTTTGGAGCGGCTGGAGAAAAAGCTGGAGGCCACACCCGGCCAGCTACAGCGCGCCTGCGTCGAGCTGGCCAAGGATTGGCGCACAGACAAATACCTGTCGAAACTGGAAGCGATGCTGATCGTCACCGACGGGCGCGATCTTTACGTCATTACCGGGGCCGGCGATGTTCTGGAGCCCGAACATGGGATCGCGGCCATCGGGTCGGGCGGAATGTATGCGCTGGCCGCCGCGCGCGCGCTGATGGACACCGATGCCGATGCCGAAACCGTCGCGCGCCGTGCCATGGCGATTGCGGCCGATATCTGCGTCTACACCAATGGCAACCTGACGGTAGAGACGATTTCCCCATGACCGACCTGACCCCACGCGAGATCGTTTCCGAGCTGGATCGTTTCATCATCGGGCAGCGCGACGCCAAGCGCGCCGTGGCTGTGGCATTGCGCAATCGCTGGCGGCGCAAGCAACTGGGTGACGATCTGCGCGATGAGGTCTACCCGAAAAACATCTTGATGATCGGGCCCACGGGCGTGGGCAAGACCGAGATCAGCCGCCGCTTGGCCAAGCTGGCGCGCGCGCCCTTCATCAAGGTCGAGGCCACGAAATACACCGAGGTCGGATACGTCGGGCGCGATGTCGAACAGATCATTCGCGATCTGGTCGATGTGGCGCAGATCATGGTGCGCGAGCATATGCGCGACGATGTGCGCGCCAAGGCCCATGACGCCGCCGAAGAGCGCGTGATCGCGGCCCTGGCCGGCGACACGGCGCGCGATCAGACGCGCGACATGTTTCGCCGCAAGCTGCGGGCGGGCGAACTGGATGATACGATCATCGAACTGGAATTGGTCGACACCTCCAACCCGATGGGTGGTCTCGACATTCCCGGTCAGCCCAATATGGGCGGTGGGATGATGAATCTGGGCGATCTGTTCGGCAAGGCCTTTGGCGGTCGCAAGATACGCCGCCGTATGACGGTGGCCGCAAGTTACGATGCCTTGATCGAAGAAGAGGCCGACAAGCTTCTGGACAGCGAGATGGTCACCAAAGAGGCGCTGCGCGCCGTCGAACAGAATGGCATCGTGTTCATCGATGAAATCGACAAGGTCGCATCGCGTCAGGATGTGCGCGGTGGCGACGTCAGCCGCGAAGGCGTGCAACGCGATCTTTTGCCCCTGATCGAAGGCACGACGGTCTCTACCAAATACGGGCCGGTGAAAACCGACCACATCTTGTTCATCGCCAGCGGCGCCTTTCACATCGCCAAGCCATCCGACCTGTTGCCGGAACTGCAGGGGCGCTTGCCGATCCGGGTGAACCTGCGCCCGCTGACCGAAGACGATTTCGTGCGTATTCTGACCGAAACCGACAATGCGCTGACGCTGCAATACACCGCACTGATGGCGACCGAGGCTGTTGTGGTGACATTCACGCCAGATGGCATCGCCGCCCTTGCCCGCATTGCCGCCGAGGTGAATGAATCGGTCGAAAACATCGGGGCACGCCGCCTGTACACCGTGATGGAACGCGTGTTCGAAGAGCTGAGCTTTTCCGCACCCGATCGTGGCGGGGAAACCATCACGATCGATGCGGGCTTCGTCGAAAGCAATTTGGGCGAATTGACCCGGAACACCGACCTGTCGCGCTACGTTCTGTAGCGGGGTCTAGCGCGGCCGCTTGAGGTAGACGTAATAGGCGCCGCCCCCGCCATGGCGCGGATGCGCCTCGCGGATGTCCAGCACCAGCGCGCCCAGTGGCGGGGCATGCAGCCAGTTGGGCAGTTGATGGCGCAACACCCCGCGCCGGATCGGAATGGGATCGCCGCTGTCCCGATCCTTGCCCTTGCCGGTGATCACCAAGACCAGCCGATGCCCCCTGTCGTGGGCAGAATAAATGAACTGGATCAGGGCCGGATGGGCCTGGGCCAACGTCATGCCATGAAGATCGATGCGCGCATCCGGTCTAAGCTTGCCACGCACCAGCTTGCGATACGCGGCGTGATCCATCCGCACGGGGGCATGTGCCAAACGCGCCGACAGATCATGCTCGGGTTGCGGCGTACGGGGTTTCTGGCGGGCCTTTTCCCCAAGTCGAAAGGCGGGCAGCCGGTCGCGCGGCATTTGTGCGGCCGGAGGTTTCGGTTGGGGCTCGGGCGGGTTTGGAATGTGCGCCGGTCCAGGCAGTGGGCGATCCAGCGGATTGACGGTTTGGATCACCTTTTCCCAAAGCGCGCGATCCTCGGGCGTCAGGCCAGATTTGCCGCGCCGAACCATCGATCAAACGCCCTTCCCGATTGCGCAGCGCTGCGCCATTGCACGGGGCAACAAGACGATCATCCGGCCCCGATCACGCACCCCGCCCGCGGCAAGGCCCGCCGCATCGCCTGACCCGAAAAAGATATCGGCCCGCTGGGCGCCCTTGATCGCCCCGCCCGTATCTTGCGCGATCATCAAGCGATGCAGCGGAAATGCACCGCCTTTTTCGATCCAGACCGGTGCGCCCAATGGGGTGTGGGCCGGATCAACGGCAATGCTGCGCATGGGCGTTACAGAACAATTCATCGCACCCAATGGCCCCGCTGCGGCGTCGGAAAGCTCGATTTCCCGGAAAAAGATGTAGGATGGGTTATGAAAAAGCAATTCGCGCCCATCCACCGGGTGGGATCGCACCCAATCGCGGATCGCTTGCGCCGACATCTGATGGGGCTCGAAAAGACCACGACGGATCAGTTCTTGCCCGATCGAATGATAGGGATGACCGTTGCGCCCATCGTATCCGACCCGAATGCTGCCCCCCTCGGAAAGGCGAATACGGCCAGATCCCTGCACCTGCAAAAAGAACAGATCCATCGCGTCTTGCAGCCAGGCAATTTCCAGCCCGCGGCCTTGCAGCAATTGTTTCTCTTCGATTTCACGGCGGCTGACCCACGGGCCCGGTTGGGCCTCGGGGGGGGTGCGATAGACGGGGTGGGAAAATTGCGCACTTGGGTCGCGCGCGCCGGAAACTTCTGGCTCGTAATATCCGGTGAACAAGGCGGGGGTGGCCGCATCAATCCAGACCGGGCAGAAAAAGCGCTCGAAATAACCGCGGGGATGGCGATGGGCAACGGAAAGCCCCGATCGGGCTTCGTGCCAATCGGGGCCGTCGAGCTGATTGGCGGTGACGGCAAACACCGACAAGGCCGCCGCATGATCATCTGCGGCCCAACCATCGAGCGCGTCAAACGACACGATTTCCATGGTTGCGTTGGGCGCGACCGGCATCAACCGTCGGTGGCGACCAGTTCCCAGTTCGGATCGTTCGATCCCATCGTCCGGGCAAAGGTCCATACATCGCGCTGGCGCTTGATTTCGTTGGGGTCGCCTTCCACCACCTGTCCATCGGCGTTGCGCACGACCGAGGTCAGTTCCCCGACAAAGCGCACGGTGATTTCACCGGTTCCCGTTGCGCGGTCAAAACGGGCGGCATCCAGCGCCAATTCCCGAATGCCGATGAAGCTGGCGTCGATGGTCAGGTTTTGTTCCTGACGCTGGTGGATCACCGTTTCAAACGTTTCCATCACATCCGCCGACAGGAACGGGCGCAGCCCATCCACATCGCCGTTTTCAAATGCCATCAGGATCATTTCATAAGCGCCGCGGGCCCCCTGAAGAAATTCAGACACGGAAAACCCCGGCTCGGCCAGTTTCATTGCCGCCAAGGCCTTGGCGCTGTCAGACCCGTCGGGGACATGATCGGTGATGTCGCGGTCGGGCCCGCCTTCGATCACCTCGAAATCACGGCGGCGGTCCTTGCGGGTGTTTGTTGCGACCGTGGGCGGTTTTTCGAACCCTTCGCGGGTGCCCAGGACGCTGCGAAGTCGCAAGATCAGGAAAATCGCGATACCGGCCAGAACCAGCAAGGATATGATGGACGAGTTCATGAAAGCTCCTTGCTGGGCAAACAGGCTTCTAATCTGGGTTGCAGTTCACATATGTAAGTCAGGGGTTGCATCAAGTCCATGACCCCAGAGGGCGCTTTGTTGCGCCGCAGCAAATCGGAGCCCTGCGCATGTGGCTGTTTTTCGCCTTTCTCATGGTGCCCTTGATCGAGATTGCCCTGTTCATACAGGTCGGTGGCTGGATCGGGCTTTGGCCCACCTTGGTCATCGTGGTCTTGACCGCCGCGGCCGGGACGATGGCGGTGCGGTCTCAGGGCGCGGCGGTTCTGTCGCAGCTGCGCAATCGTTTCGAAAGCTTGCGCGACCCGACCGAACCCTTGGCGCATGGCGCAATGATCCTGTTTTCAGGCGCGCTTTTGCTGACGCCCGGCTTTTTCACCGACACGGTGGGCTTTTTGCTTTTGGTGCCGGCCGTGCGTGATTGGGTGCTGCGACAGCTGGCCAAGCGTATTCAGGTTCAGACATTGCAGATGGGTCCACGCCATCCTTCGCCCATCGACCCGCGTGATGATATCATCGATGCAACTTATTCCGTCGATGATGCGGCGGGCCCCAAGACAAACGGGCCATCCAGATGGACAAGGCATTGAGACCATCGCCCTAGGCTGCTAGAGGCTTGGGTCGATCAAACCCATCACGTGTCGGCTGGAGAAAAATATGTCCGAGAGCAATGGTGCATCCGCCCCCAAGGCCCCCGAAACCACGACGCCGCCGGTGTTGCCGAAGCTGCAGGTCCTGGGCCAGTTCGTGCGCGACATGTCGTTTGAAAACATCGCAGCCCAGAAAGGCCTGAATTCGCAGGTACAGCCCGATATTCAGGTGCAAGTTGCCCTTGATGCACGCAAGCGCGATGCCGACGATCAATTCGACGTCATCATGAAGCTCAAGATCGACAGCAAGACGCGCGAGGCGACACCGCAGTCCGTGTTCTTGTTGGAATTGGAATATGCGGGCATTTTCAAGGTTGAAAACGTTGGCGCCGATCAATTGCACCCGTTCTTGCTGATCGAGTGCCCCCGCATGTTGTTTCCCTTTGTGCGGCGCATCGTGTCGGATGTCACACGCGATGGCGGCTACCCGCCCCTGAACCTTGATTCGATTGATTTTTTAAGCCTTTACCGCCAGCAGCTGGCACAGCGGGCTGCGCCGCAAAAGGCGGACGCCTGACCATTCATCTGGTGCGTGACCAGACCGCATTCGTGCCAAGATCTGCCACGAACGCATCATGTGCGGCCCGTTCGGCATCGGTCAGGCGCGATGGCAGGGGCTTGGCGCGCGGCCGGGGCCGCCAGGCGGTTGGTTCGGCACGACGCGATGGACTGGTTTGTGCAGGCCCCAGACCGAAATCGGCCTGTCGACCGCCTGTCAGCTCAAGGTAAACCTCGGCCAGGATTTCGGAATCGAGCAAGGCGCCGTGCAGGGTGCGGTTTGAATTGTCGATACCGAAGCGCCGACACAGCGCATCCAGCGATGCCGGCGATCCCGGAAACCGCCGCCGGGCGATCAACAACGTGTCGATTGCGCGCTGTTCGGGCAAAGTCGGCAGGCCCAGCCATGAAAGCTCGGCGTTCAGGAAGCGCATGTCAAAGCTGGCGTTGTGAATGACCAGCGGCGCGTCGGCGACGAAATCCAGAAATCCTTGTGCGATCTGGGAAAAACGTGGCTTGTCGGCCAGAAATTCCATGCTGATGCCGTGTACGGCGAAAGCCTCGGGCGGCATGTCACGGTCAGGATGGATGTATTGATGATAGGTGTTGCCGGTGGGAACCTGGTTCCACAGTTCCACGGCACCAATTTCAACGATCCGATGGGCGGGTGTATCAAAGGGGTCAAGACCCGTGGTTTCGGTGTCGAGCACGATTTCACGCATGATCCAACCCCTTGTCTGTCAGGTCCCGGATCAGATTTGCCACATCCTTGCGGGTTTGCTCCAGTGTCTTGGTCTCAATCACATGATCGGCGCGCGCACGCTTTTCGTGATCGGGTGTTTGGCGCGCCCGGATTTGAGAAAACAACGCTTCGGTCATACCGGGCCGCGCCATGACGCGCGCGCGCTGGGTGTCGGGATCGGTGGTCACAACCAACACGGCATCCAGCCAATCATGGGCACCGGTTTCAAACAGCAACGGAATGTCGAGCACGACCAGATCAGCATCACCATGCGCACTCAGAAACTCACCACGGTCTGTGGCCACCAAGGGATGAACGATCTTTTCCAGGCGATGCAAGATCGCCGGATCGTTCGCGATGGCTGCCTTAAGTCGCCTGCGGTCGATGGCCCCATCGACCACGGCCTCTGGCAAAACAGCCGCGACCGGCCCCACGGCAGCGCCACCTTTCGCATAAAGACGATGCACCGCATCATCTGCATCCCAGACCGGCACGCCCGCCGCCCGGAACATGGTGGCAGTGGTCGACTTGCCCATCCCGATGGATCCGGTCAGGCCCAGCTTGATCGTCATGACCCCAGAACCGCTTGGCGCAGGTCATCATCCACGATCGGGGTGTGACCAAACCAACGTTCGAATCCCGGAACGGCCTGATGCAACAACATGCCCAAGCCATCCACGGTTTCGCAGCCCATCGCGCGCGCTTGGACCAAAAGATCCGTTTCCAGCGGCTTGTAGACAATATCCGTGACGACCGTCGGCGGGGAAAGCCGCGACAGATCCAACACCAGCGGCGGCTGGCCGACCATGCCGAGCGATGTGGTGTTCACGATCAACGCCACATCGGACATCAGATCGGGAATACGCGTCCAGTCATGGGATTCGACGCGGGCACCGAATTGATCGCGCAAGGCATCGGCGCGGGGACGGGTGCGATTGACAATGTGGACCCGCGGTGCGCCGTCCTGGATCAGGGCCGATACAATGGCCTTGGCCGCCCCGCCGGCACCAAGAACCAAGGCCGGCCCGCTTGCAGCCGTCCAGCCGGGTAAATTCTGGCGGATGTTTTCCAAAAAGCCCACACCGTCGGTATTGTCGGCCTGAACACGGCCATCAGTGAGGAACGTCAGTGTATTCGCCGCGCCAATCAGTGCGGC
>JBEAQJ010000059.1:0-4872 GCA_041163945.1 Pseudomonadota bacterium | reverse complement strand
CGCGGCCCGCGTGCATCTGGTCGAAGCCTCGCCCGTCTTGCGCGCGGCACAGGCGCAAGCCTTGGCCGATCACGCGCCGGTGTTTCACGACAGCCTGTCAGATCTGCCCGAAAGGCCATTGTTTCTGATCGCCAATGAATTCTTCGACGCCTTGCCGATCCGGCAGTTCCAATATGCCGACAACGGCCATTGGTGCGAACGCATGATCGGGGCGGATGCAGACCGCCTGATCTGGGGGCTGGCGCCCCCCACGCCCAATGCCGTGCTGGCCCACCGGGCGGGCGGCCTGCACCCGGGCCAGATCGTGGAAACCTGCGCCCCGGCCGAGGCCATCGCGGGCGACATCGGCCGGCGCATCGCCGCCCATGGGGGTGCCGCGCTGATCGTGGATTACGGGGATTGGGACAGCACCGGCGACACCTTTCAGGCGGTGCGCGAACACAGGCCCGTCGATCCGCTGGCAGCCCCGGGGCAGGCCGATCTGACCGCCCACGTCGCCTTTGGCCCCATCGCGCGGGCAGCACAGCCGGCGCGGGCCAGCGCGCTGACCCCGCAAGGCGTGTTTCTGGAACGACTTGGCATCACGGCCCGGGCGCAGGTTCTTGCCCAATCCCTGCAGGGCCCGGCCCTTGAGGCGCATGTTGCCGCGCACAGGCGGTTGACGCACCCCGACGAGATGGGCCACCTATTCCGTGTGCTGGCCCTGACACCGCCCGACAGCCCGCTGCCCCCTGCCCTTGACCCCGGCCCGACATGCCCATGACCCTGACCCTCGACATCGTGACCTCGCCGTTGCTGGACGGCGTGGCGCATGGGTTTTTCGGACGGCGCGGGGGCGCGTCTTCGGGCATTTTCGAGGGGCTGAATTGTGGCGGTGGCTCGTCAGATCAGGCCGAGATCGTGGCGATGAACCGCGATCGCGTGGCCGATGCGATGGGCGTGGCCCCCGACCGGCTGGTGACCGTGCACCAGATCCATTCGCCAACCGCTGTCACGCTGTCGGATCGCCCGGCCGACCGGCCGCGCGCCGATGCCATCGTGACCACGACACCGGGGCTGGCGATTGCCGTTCTGACCGCCGATTGCCAACCGGTGCTGTTTGCCGACCGGGACGCGGGCGTGATCGGGGCGGCCCATGCCGGTTGGCGCGGGGCGCTCGATGGCGTGCTCGAGGCCACGATCGACGCGATGGAAACCGCTGGCGCCCGGCGTGACCGGATCCATGCCGTGATCGGCCCGACGATCAGCCAGCGCGCCTATGAGGTGGGCCAGGAATTTCTGGAACGCTTTCTGGATGAAGACCCCGCCAGCGCCCGGTTTTTCATCAACGGGGCGGATGGGCGGTACCTGTTCGATCTTCCGGGTTATGGCTTGATGCGCCTGCGTGGCGCGCGGATCGGATCGGCGGAGTGGACGCATCACTGCACCTATAGCGATGCCCAGCGCTTTTATTCCTATCGCCGCGCAACCCATCGGGGCGAAGCCGATTACGGGCGCTTGATTTCAGTGATTCGGCTTTAGATCAGCCAGCGCGGGATCCCGCGCGAAACCCGTAACCGGCCGGCTGGAACAGGCGGCGTCGGCATTTACGGGCCGATAACGGTTTTTCCCTAAACCTTAGGCCCGGCGGCGATGAACGCCGGCATGGCGCCGTTTGCAGGCGTCACGACACGCAAGTCGGAAACAGGGGGCGAAGACGGCAGCGACAGCGACACCCCCCGGCAACACGGGCTTGGGGCGGAAAAGCCGGCCCCATCAATGGTCGCCACACCCGGCGGACCGCTTGCGCGCGACCCGCGACAACAAACCGAAGGGGCGGCCAGAATGGCCGCCCCTTCGGTAGCCGCGCACCCGGCACGCTCAGGCAGTCTGGTTCAGCCGGGCTTCCATCACGTCGAAAGGCACGCCGGGGGTATCCTTGGCAGCGCGGATCACCAGCGATGTGCGCACGCTGGCGACATTGGGCGCGGCGGTCAGCTGCCCCGTCAGAAAGCTTTGAAAGGTCGACAGGTCGGGGGCCACGCATTTCAGGATGAAATCGATCTCGCCGTTCAGCATGTGGCATTCGCGCACAAGCTGCCAACCACGGCAGCGTTCTTCGAAGGCGACCAGATCGGCTTCGGCCTGGCTGTGCAGCCCGACCATGGCAAAAACCTGCACCTCAAAGCCCAGCATCCGCGGGTCGACATCGGCATGATAGCCGCGAATGTAGCCTGCATCCTCCAAGGTGCGCACCCGGCGCAAACAGGGGGGCGCTGAAATGCCCACCCGCTTGGCCAGTTCCACATTCGTCATCCGCCCGTCATCCTGAAGTTCGGACAGAATCTTTCTGTCGATCGGATCGAGCTTTGTATGTGCCATCTGCTCCGGCTCCCTTTGTGTGGTTTGCGATTCAAACCACCGCGCTACTGCTTGCGCAATTTTATTTCACACCCGCGCAATATTTGTATCATTCACCGCGGCTGTGCAACCCCGTGCCGCAGGGCTTTTACCCGCGGCGTGCCGGACATATACCCCGAAGGCAATCGCGCCCGCCCCGCAGCGGCGCACGCGCCACGCAAGGAGCAAGATCATGACCCAATCCACCCGCCACACCCGCGTTTTGATCATCGGTTCGGGGCCAGCCGGATATACCGCCGGGGTCTATGCCAGCCGCGCCATGCTGGCGCCGATCCTTGTGCAGGGCATCCAGCCGGGCGGGCAGCTGACCATCACCACGGATGTCGAGAATTGGCCAGGCGATGCTTCGGTGATGGGGCCCGATCTGATGGTGCGCATGGAATCGCACGCCAAGGACATGGGCTGCGAGATCATCGCAGACCACATCCAGTCTTTGGACCTGTCGGGGCGCCCCTTCGTGGCGCAAGGCGACAGCGGCACGCGCTACACCGCCGATGCCGTGATCCTGGCGACCGGCGCCCAAGCCAAGTGGCTGGGCCTGCCGTCTGAGGAACATTTCAAGGGCTTTGGTGTATCCGCTTGTGCGACCTGTGATGGCTTTTTCTATCGCGGGCAGGAAATCGTGGTGGTTGGCGGCGGCAACACCGCCGTGGAAGAGGCGCTGTTTTTGACCAATTTCGCCTCGAAGGTCACGCTGATCCATCGCCGCGACAGCCTGCGGGCCGAAAAGATCATGCAAGAACGGCTGTTCAACAACCCCAAGGTCAACGTTCTTTGGAACCATGAAATCGAGGCGGTGGTGGGCGGCGACAATCCCCGCGGCGTCGAAGGGGTGCGGGCGCGCCATGTCACGACCGGGGCGATCACCGAAATCCCGTGCAAGGGGTTTTTCGTGGCCATCGGCCACGCGCCGGCCAGCGACTTGGTCAAGGATCAGCTGGAGTTGCACAACGGTGGCTATGTCAAGGTCGAACCGGGCACGACGCGCACCAGCATACCCGGTGTTTTCGCCGCCGGCGACCTGACAGATCATGTGTATCGCCAGGCGGTCACCAGCGCCGGCATGGGCTGCATGGCGGCGTTGGACGCCGAAAAATGGCTGGCCGAACACGAACCCCAAAGCGCCTGACGCGGCGGGGCTTGTGACGGATCACCCCCGCCACACCGCCCGGTGGCGGGGTTTTTTGCCACAGGAAAAGTTTGTTCATCTGTGAACAAACTTCTTTACGCGCCCCCTTTTGCGCGATAGCAGCGGAGCGTTGCCAAACCTTGGTGCCCGCTGCCCATGACCGACAGCCATACCCCGCCCCAGACCTTGCCCGATCAAGATCTGCTGTTTCGTCTGCTGCGCCAGATTGATGCCGAACCCCAGGCCGCACAGCGCACCACGGCGGCGGCCTTGGGGATCAGCCTTGGGCGGCTGAACGCCATTTTGCGCACCGCGACCGAAGCGGGGCTGGTGCGCATCCACACCCGCGAAAGCCCAGATCGCCGCCAACGCCTATCCTATGGGCTGACGCCGCGAGGCGCTGCCGAAAAGACGCGGCTGACCGATCGGTTCCTGGCCCGCAAACTTTCCGAATACGATGCGCTGCATGCCGAACTGACCGGCGCGGCGCGCGGCACATTTTCCCTGATGACGAGGACCCAGCTTATGCAGACCCATCTTGCCCCGATCCCGGAATTGTATGTTTCCCCCGACAGCGCCCAGAAACTGAAGCGCGAGGCGGCCGATCTGCCGTCATGGGATCTGAGCGCCCGCCAGATCTGCGATCTGGACCTGTTGATGAACGGCGGGTTTTCACCGCTCAAGGGGTTTCTGGGTCAAGCCGATTACTACAGTGTCGTGAACACCATGCGGCTGGCCGATGGCACGCTTTGGCCCATGCCCATCACGCTCGATGTATCCGAGGATTTCGCCGCATTGGTGGAACCGGGTCAGGACATCGCGCTGCGCGATGCCGAAGGTGTGATCCTTGCGATCCTGTCGATCTCGGACAAATGGGTGCCCAACAAAGCGCATGAGGCGCAGATGGTCTTTGGCGCCGATGATCTGGCGCATCCGGCGGTGAACTATCTGCACCATGTCGCGGGGCCGGTGTATCTGGGCGGCGCCATCACCGGCATCCAGCCGCCCGTACATTACGATTTCCGCGCCCGGCGCGACACGCCCAACGAGCTGCGCGCCTATTTCCGCAAGCTGGGCTGGCGACGCATCGTGGCGTTTCAGACCCGCAATCCGCTGCACCGCGCCCATCAGGAATTGACCTTTCGCGCCGCCAAGGAAGCGCAGGCAAACCTGCTGATCCATCCGGTGGTCGGCATGACCAAGCCCGGCGATGTCGATCATTTCACGCGCGTGCGCTGTTACGAGGCGGTGCTGGACAAATACCCCGCCGCCACCACGCATATGAGCCTATTGAATCTTGCCATGCGCATGGCCGGCCCGCGCGAAGCGGTGTGGCACGGGCT
>JBEAQJ010000058.1:0-3052 GCA_041163945.1 Pseudomonadota bacterium | reverse complement strand
TGGTCGTCATGCGCGGCCCCATCTTGGCCCCCGTCGTCATGATCATGGGCTGCGAAGCGCGCACCGTCGCGGTAGCTTAGCCTATGAATGCCGTCGATCTGCATCAGCTCCAGCCGGGCGGCACCGGCTGCCAGCGCATCCAGCGGGTCGGCCAGCCATGGCGTCAAGCCGGCGCCGACCCAAACCACCAGATCGGCGCCTTGCAGCGCCGCAGCCTCGGACGGGCGCAGCGCGTGGCTGTGCGGCGATGCGCCGGGGGGCATCACAAGATCCGGCGCGCCCAATTCGCCCATCACTTGGCTGACCAAGGCGTGGACCGGCGCAATATCGACAGCCACCCGCGGCACATCGGCGATCGCCGGGGTCGCTGACAACAGCGCCGCAGCGGATAGAACAGGCAAAAGCGGCGAACGCATCGAATCCTCGCATGTGATAACATAACATAACTTGCAGCTTGTTATAGGTTATAGAATAACATATCAAGACCCCATGACGCAGACCTGCCCCCCCACCCCACCGGTGACGCCCATCGGCTTTGCGCGCCACGACCACCACGCCTGCATCGAAGGCACGGTGGCCGTCGTGGCAGCGCGTTGCGCGGCCGAGGGGCTGCAACTGACGCCGGTACGGCGGCGGGTGCTGGAAATCTTGCTGGAACGCCATCGCGCCCTTGGGGCCTATGAAATTCTCGATGTGCTGCGCGACGAAGGCTTGGGATCACAACCACCCGTCGCCTATCGCGCGCTTGAATTCCTGACGCGACATGGTTTTGCGCACCGGATCGAAGGCTTGAATGCCTTTGCCGCCTGCACCCATCCGGGCGAAGATCACGATGCGGCCTTCTTGATCTGCACCGGCTGCGGCGTGGTGGCCGAAGCCCAGCCCGACGCGGCGCGTGCGGCCCTTGCCCAGACAGCAAGATCGGTGGGTTTCACCATCCGACGCAGCGTGATCGAAGCCGAAGGCCTGTGCCCCAGCTGCGCCACGGACGCCCAGCCATGACCCTTGCCACACTGGAAAACATCGATGTGCGCCACGGCGCGCAAACCGTCTTGCACGGTGTCGATTTCGCCATCGGCGCGGGCGAGATCGTCACCATCGTCGGGCCGAACGGGTCGGGAAAATCGACGCTGCTGCGCGTGCTGATCGGGGCGCAACGCCCCAGTGCGGGCCGGGTGTGGCGGCAGGCGGGATTGCGCATCGGCTATGTGCCGCAAAAGCTGCACATCGATCCGACCCTGCCATTGACGGTGCGCCGGTTTCTGGACCTGCCGCTGCGCATCGCAGACGCGCGGGCGGCCGAAGCGCTTGAGCGCGCCGGCGTGGGGGCACTGGGCCAACGCCAGATGGCCGATCTGTCAGGCGGTCAGTTCCAGCGCGTGCTTTTGGCCCGCGCGATCTTGGGCAAACCCGATCTGCTGATCCTTGATGAACCGACCCAAGGGCTCGACCAGCCGGGATCGGCCGCCTTTTATCGCCGGATCGCCGAGGTCCGCGCCGAACTGGGCTGTGCCGTGCTGATGGTCAGTCATGAATTGCACGTCGTGATGGCGGCCTCTGACCGGGTGATCTGCCTCAATGGGCATGTCTGTTGCGCAGGACACCCCGAACAGGTCGCATCGGCGCCGGAATACCGGGCGCTCTTTGGCAGCGGCACGCAAGGGGCGCTGGCGCTTTACCGCCATGAACACGCCCATCGGCATGATCATGATCATGATCATGACCACGACCACCCCCATGCCCACGGCCCTGAGGCCGCCGAATGACCGCGTTCTTGGATGATTTCCTGATCCGCGCCACCTTGGCCGGTGTGGGCGTGGCGCTGGCGGCCGCGCCTTTGGGCTGTTTCATCGTCTGGCGGCGCATGGCGTATTTCGGCGATGCCACGGCGCATGCCGCGATCCTGGGGGTGGCGCTTTCGCTGGCACTGAACCTGTCGATCATGCTGGGCACGCTGGCAATGGCCTTGGCGATGGCCTTGGCTGTTTCGGGCCTGTCGGGCCGGGGTCGGGCGATGGACACGATGTTGGGCGTGCTGTCGCATTCGGCGCTGGCGGCCGGTCTTGTGGCCGTGTCGCTGTTGCAAGGGGTGCGCTTGGATCTGTCGGCCTATCTGTTCGGCGACATCCTGGCGGTTGGACGCGGCGATTTGGCCGTGATCTGGGGCGGGGCCTGCCTTGTGCTGGGCTTGCTCTGGGCGCGTTGGTCGGCGCTTTTGACCGCCACGCTGTCGGATGATCTGGCAACCGCGTCGGGCATCGACCCGCGGCGCGAACAGTTGATCCTGACCTTGGCGCTGGCCGTGGTGGTGGCCGTTGCGATCAAGGTGGTGGGTGTCTTGCTGATCGCGGCGCTCTTGATCATCCCGGCAGCCGCGGCGCGCAGCTTTGCGCGCACACCCGAGGCGATGGCCGCAACAGCGGCCGCCATCGGCGGGGCGTCGGCGCTGATCGGCATGGCGCTGGCTTGGCGCCTGGATACGCCGGCCGGGCCAACAATCGTCTGCGTGGCGGCGGCAAGCTTCGGGGTTTCGGCCATGATGGATCAGCTGCGCCGCAGGGTGTGACCACCAAAACCCTCACTCAAAACATCAATAAAAACCTACAAATATCTGATTTAAGTATATTTTATAAAATCCTTAGCATAGGCGATGCGCGGGCAGTCCGACAAGTGCGACAGCCGGTGCAATTCGGCTTCTAGCCGCGCCTGGCGGCCCTTGGTCCAAGCCACACCCGGTTCGGGCCAGAGCGCGCGAACCTGAATCGTGCCGGCCTGACGCTCTGCGCTCATGTCGATGCGGCCAATCATGCGCGCGCCCTCGAGCAAAGGAAAAACGTAATAGCCATAGCGCCGCTGGGCTTCGGGAACGAAGATCTCGATCCGATAGGAAAAGCCGAACAGCCGCTCGGCCCGCTTGCGATCGCGCAGCGCCGGATCAAAGGGCGACAGCACCCGGATCCGCGCCGCCGGGTCGGGCAGATCGCGGGCGGCGGACAAGATCGAGGGCCAGGCCACGACGCGTCGGGGGGTCCCATCGGCGGCCGTCACATCG